>PAKY01000060.1 GCA_002706885.1 Phycisphaerae bacterium | reverse complement strand
GCGTTCAGCGATGTCCATCCGGCCCATGACCTTGACGCGGCTGGTGATGGGGGCGGTGAACGCTTCCGGAAGCTCGCGGACCAGTCGTAGCACGCCATCCACCCGCATGCGAACCAACGCTCGGTCTTCGAGGGGCTGAATATGAAGATCGCTGGCGCCACGCTGAAGAGACTCGAACAGCAACGCGTCGACGAGCCTGACCACATCGCCTTTGCCGGAGGTTGACAGCAGATCCCGCTCGGCGACGGCGAGCAAGCGGTCGACGTCAGCTGCCTCGGCTTCATCCGGAGCCTTCGGATCGTCAGAGTTCGCGTTCTCGACCGCTGCGTAGTGAGCGTCGATGGCCGCGGCGATCGCCTCGCCGTCGACAACGTCGGTGGTCACGGCAACGCCGAGCCGGGCTCGAACGTTGAGCGATACTGCGATGGGTGTTGAGTCGGCAACGACAAGAGACTCGACATCATCGTCGCCACCGCGGCTGAAGATCAGGTGCTGGCGGGCGAAGTCGCGGGGAACAAGGCGCAGGAAGCGATCAGTCGGCTGCCAGGTCTCTGGATCGCCGATGTGTTCTGTCAACAGACCGAACTCTGTGGCAGCAGCGGTCATCACCGGATGATCCGTGGGTGGACCTTCGGGAACCCGTCATCAACCTCGGCAGCGTCAAGCGCATCCCGACTCAAGTGCTTGAGGTCACGGAATGACGTATCGCGGAGCACTTCCGCGCGGATGAGCGCGAAGAAGCGAGAACGTGAAGCCGATCGCGACCGATCCTTGAAGAGCTCGCCAATGAGCGGGATCTCCCCAAGCAGCGGAACGCGGGATTCGGCGTTGGCGTCCGATGTGATCTCTATGCCACCGACAACAATGCAGTGGCCGTCGGGAATGGTGGCGCGGCTGCTGAGTCCCGTCTGCTGACGTGGCGGCGGTAACGCCGGGTCGGCAGAGTCGCCGGTAAAGGAACTCAGCGACACGCTGTACTCAAGGATGATGTGATCGCCAGCTGCGATCTGCGGCGTGACGGTCACCTGCGTTCCTGCTTGTGAAGACCCGCCGAAAGAGGTGGTGGCCACAGTATCCGACGCGTTGGTGCTGAGGAACGGCTCCTCAACCACGGAGTCCAAGGTCGCTTGCTCGTTATTGTTGACGAGGACACGAGGCCGGCTCAGCGAGCGTCCGCGGCTCACCTGTTCGATAGCGGTGATCACAGCGGAGAAATCGCCGGGATCGAGCACGACCGCTGTGCCGCCAGCGCCGCCTCCGAGAGCCGGACCGCCGTCAAGTGGTGTGACTGGGCTCAAACCGAACAGGGAGGTCAGGCCGACGAGGGTGCCGGCGTCCGACACGAGATACTGGAGTTCGACGCCGAGGTCCTGAGACTCGCCCTCGTTGAGCGAGACAAGGAAAACCTCCAGCATCACCTGCGGTTGACGCTGGTCGATCTCGTCGATCAAGGCTTCGACGCGGTCGAGTTGGCGCGGCTCGCCGATCGCGAGGATGCGGTTGGCCTCCGCGTCAACGGTGATTTCGACTTCTGGCTGTGCCGTACCGGCTTCCTCTCGGTCGCCTGGGCGGACAGCTGAGTCAGCGCCGCCCTGCGTAGAAGCGTCGACAAACCCGCGCGTCAGCAGGCGTTCGATGATGTCCGCTACCTGCTCGACGGGCCGGTTGCTGACGATGATTGACCTCGTGGAGCGGACGGCCTCTGGGGGGATCCGTTCCAACTCTTCCAGGATGCGGACGATCGCAGCATGAGCTTGTGGAGATGCGGTGACGTGCAAGGTACCGGTGAGCTCGTTCACCAGCACTCTTGGGGCTTGGCCGACGGACGCGTCACCGTCCTGCAACAGTGTGCCGATGGTTTCGGCGACTCGCTGTGCACCAAAGGCCCCCGGCTGATACACGCGCGTCTCGCTCGCTGAACGCTCGTCGAGATCGGTGATGAACGCGCCGACGTCGTCAAGGAGCGTCGCCGGACCTACCCCCACGAGCGAAACCCCATCGGGACCAGGAAAGAGTCGGGCCGGACTGGTCGATGTCGGTCGACCGTCAGACAGATCGAACACCTGACGCGCCAGCGTTGCCGCAGTCTCCGGCGTCAGCGTCGAGAGTCGATATACACGGATCTCCGCGGACGCCGACGGCTGATCGATCTGAGCGACCAGCTCGAGTGCGTCGACGAGCTCGCCTGCCTGGCCGGTGACCATGATCTCGTTGGTTTGCTCAACTGGGCTGACGCCACGATCCCCGACAACAGTCGATATCGCAGCCGCCGTTTGGGTTGCATCGGCGTGACGAACCTGAATACGGATTCGAGCGAACGACGGCGATCCGATGGACGTGAAGTCCTCGATGCCGGCACGCAGCGTAGCCGTGGCCGTTGCGGCGTCATTTAGACGCACCACACTCAAGGCAGGGTCATTCGCATCCTTCCGAACGAGCGCAAATCCGCGTCCTGCCAAGATCTGGTGAGCAAGCCGCCAAACCTCGTCGGGCGTCAGGTTCCCTGAGCTACGTACGACCGCCGCGCCGCGAAGCTCGCCCGCGTCGTACACGATCGGAACGCCAGCGACCGCGGCCGCAAGATCGACGAGCCGCGGGAGTTCGATGCTGCCGGCAAGATCGAATCGCTCATCGGACTGGGCAAGCGATGGTGAGGCGACGCACAACACCGCGACTAGACCCGTGAGCAACCACCAGAGCGAGCCGACCGTTCGTACCGGAGCGTTCGTGGGCATCGTGCGACCAATGTACTCGCCAGTCGCCCGGACTGGCGGAGATTCTCTCAGGGTGTGTCGCTGCACGCCGCCAATGCCGTCTCAAGAGCCTCGGCCCGAGCTACTCGCTGAGCAGCAAGCTGCTGGTGCGCCGGCGAGACAACGCTTGTTGCCTGTTCGAGCAACGACCGAGCGCTGACCTCCGATCCGCCCGCGCTCAACGCCAGCATCATGATTCTCCCCGAAAGCTGTCGGTAGGTCGGGGTTCCGGAGAGTTCCAAGCCCAGCAGCACACAAGGATTACCGGCGCTATTGAGCACATCGTGGATTGACTGCGTGGCCACAATTTCGATCGCTCCGAGCGCATCCTCGCGGAGGTCGAAGAGAGCAATCTGGTACGCCGTCGACGCCGAGGCGGCGAGTTGTCGAGCCTCGTTTGCTTCATCATCCGACAGCACGGACTGCGCGAATCGAACACGGCGACGTGTGTTGACGACAGCGCCACGCAATGCGTCAAGCTGCGACAGGTCGGCCTCGACCGACTCTGCCCACGAGCAAAGCTCGGGTATGTCTGTCGGGACGACGTCGAGGGCTGTGAGCGTGTCAGGCGTCATGCCGATCTTGCCGAGCTGTACGGCAAGCGATTCTGGCTGCTGCGCTTGCGCGAGCGTCGTGGCGATGCAGACGGTCAGAGCACCGACTCCAGTCCAGCGCAACGGTTGTCTCATCAGCTTCCTTTCGAGTAGCGAACGACGGCGTATCGGATAACTGGGAGTGCGCAGCAAACCGAGCCGAGCCTCGCGCAGATGTTCGCAGCGGCGAGCTGATCCCGCAAGCAGAAAGCCGCGGGCGATGAGAAATTCTCGCCAGCCAACGAGTTCGCAGTTGGCGTGTCGGAGCCCTGCGGGTAAGTTGCGTCGCGTTGTCGCAACCGCACGCGGCCGTAATGTCGACACAACGCGGCAATCATCGGGTGGACATGCTGAGCCATGAAACCGACCGAAGCTGAGGTAACCAATGTTTCAATCTAGGGTTAGCGGGTGGTCGGCAGGATTGGTGGCTGCCGTCGGTGTGCTAGTGATGTCGTTCGCAGAGGTGTCTTTCGCGCAGCCCGCCAGCTCGTACAGCACCGGTCTGGCCACCGGCCTGGACGCTTACGACTACAACTCTGACGGATACATCTCGTCCGAGGATGCGGTGTTGTACGCAGAGTTCCGTGACGACGGGATGGGCGGGTACTACTACGACCTGACAAATCCGGATGAGGTCATCTTGGCAATCATTGACTTTGACGCGGCAATCGAGTCAATCGTCGGGCCTGATCCAGGAGTTGACTGCGAAGTGCTTCCCAATATGTTGCCACTCGCGATAGCGGAACTGGCGAAGACATACCTTGGCGGTTCGCTTCGGTGTCCGGCGAATCCCAGCATACCGCGTCTCTCACCTGATTGCGCGACGTGTCCCTTTAATTCGACGCTTCTCCGTAACGATCCGGGCTGCGTTTTTCCTGGTTCAAGCTGTCACGAAAACATCTTTGATCCGGATCCTGACTTGCCTATGGAAGATGGTTCTGATCCCGCTGTTCCTGAGATCACATGCTCGAGCGTGTTTGAGGATGTCGATCTTCCGGCGCCAGGCGGGAACCCTTGCGCGACGCCGATCGATCCAACTCCCGCCGGCGGTGGACTTCCTTTCGGCGGATTCGATCCGTTCATCTGTGCGACGATCGACATGGATGACAATGAAGTCACCGACTGCAACGGTCCGTCGACGCTTCCGGGCTTCGACATTGGTGAGCCAAGGGTGCCGGGCTGTAATTTTGACCCTGTGATGCTTCCCGCGGATCCAGCGGACTGGGATCTTGACGAGGTGAAAGAGGGGGCGAAGTGCGGGAATGCTCTGCCTGACGATCTCGTCTATGCGTCCGACGACGGGGCGGGTGAATCGACCTCTACAAATGCTCCGGCATGCAATACCACTACTGAATCGGGCACGAGCGAAGAGAGCGAGAATTGCGACGAATCCAATGGGCGGGAACAGGGCTGTCCGCCTGACGAGAACTCGGTGGACGCCGGGAACTCCACCGAGTCCGGAGAGCCGGTTGATCTGCTGACGGGTCAAAAAATCGAGCGAATGCGCGATCTGGTCGTAAAGTTGCCGGGCCGCGACTTCATGTTTGAACGAGAGTACGTGTCGACACCTGCCGACGAAACCCCGACGGGGTCGTCCTCCGTGAGCGGCGAGTACGGTGAGTTCTTTTCAATCGGAAACGATTGGAACGCCAACGTCTTTCAGTTTCTTGAGGTCTTTGGTGGCGAGAGCGCCGAGCACAGCGATGACTACTTGGCCCGATATGCGCGGCTTGTTGGCCCGAGGCGGAACCGTGTTGTCCAGTTCGTTGACGAGAACGGCTACGACTCGAGCATGGAGTTGACTGCCGAAGACACTTCTGGTCACAAGATCACCTATGACACGAGCGGTAGTGAGCCCCTCTTCACGCTTCACCGCCGCAACGGATCTCGGGTCGTCTTTGCAGTGGCGCCCGATCCCGATCAGTCCGCTGGGACTTCGCCCGCGATGACCGATGGCGGTCGGACAATTATGGTTCCGCGATTCGAGTACGACGAGTTCGGCAATCAGATGGTCTACCAGTACGCCTATCCGGACAATGGGGATGGATATCGCCTCGTGCAGATGCGTTTCTACGCAGCGGACGACCAAGAGACGACATACGGCGCATCGACGGCGAGCGGGAAACCGCCGTTAGCCATTGTCACGTTTCGGTATGCGATGGCGTATCAGGAAACCTCGGAGGATGTGTACGAGGAGCGCACCGGGCTCCACGGAAAGCTCCACGAAGTCGCTCTCTATCGCCCGAAGACCCCGGATACCCCGTACAACAGTGGGGCGTCGCTCGGTAGCCAGTTCCGTGAAACAAAGCGAGTGCTTTACACCTACAAGGTGGCCAACGATGACATCTTCCACGACGCGGCCGCTCCGGGCGATCTCATCCAGGTGCGCCAGGTGCAGCGCGAGCAGTTCGGCTGGAACGGATACATCGATGGCGAGACAGCCTGGCCCGGCTACCCGCACTCGATGAAGGTCACGCAGTACCGCTACCACCAGACGGCGGTCAGTGACGCTTCCGATCCCCGGTCCGAAAGTACTTCGAGCGAAGCAGGCCGACTCTGGATGGTCTTCGAGCCGAACGTCGTGGAGCATTTCGCTGAGCGGATGCAATTCGCTGCGATGGCTTCGCCCCATGCACGTCTGCGAGTGGCGAGTTGGAAGCTGCTTCTGGAGGAAAACACGGCCGACTTGTACACCGATAGCGATGAAATAGGCGTGTACTACGAGGTGCAGCCCTACAGCCTCGCCAGCAAGGTCATCCGATACGACGCTGTCGGCCGAGTCAAGGCAGAGTTCCTGTCGCAAGCTGGCTGCGGATGCAGCGGTACCGAGTTTATGGTGCAGGACTTCGAGTACGTCGACGGCCGAGATCCCATCACGGACGAGCGGACGCACTGGACGACGCGATACACCGAGTCCTACGGCGTCGACTCGACCTACAGCGTGAGCGCGGGCCCGGACGAGGAAGACATCTTCCGTACTGTGCACGTCGACTTCGAGCGCCTGGACATGGCGACGCTCTCGGGTCCGTTTGCGAAGCGATTCCACGTCGTCGAAGAGCACGCCGGAAACAGCACGGCTGACGTGGTCACGCGGTGGGTGACAGAATATGTCCGCGACGCGAGACCCGATCGAGCTAGCAATGTGATCGCGGTGCTCACGCCAAGGGCGATGCTCTCGAGCACGTATGTGCCTGCGGACGACGATGATATCGCCACCTGCGATCGCAAGGACGACGAGCAGGTGATGGCGTACACCTACACGTCGCACGGGATGCGGGCGGAGTCTCGCATGGTCGATGTTGACGACGTCGCATCCAGTGGTCGCGAAACTGCTGACATCACTGACGGTGACCTGATCAGCCGCACAACGTACGGCGATGGGACGACGACGCCTGCGTACCTGCCGATCAAGGTCGAGAAGTTCGCCGTTGCGCCGACCTCGACGGAGGTTCAGAACGAGATTGAGACGACCTGGATCCAATACGGCTTCGGCGCAGGCGGCGAACGCCTCTGGGAGTACATCGCTCGTGAGGCGCCTCTTGTGGCTGAGGGCGGCCCCGCGGATGCGTCCGACATCAACATGAAGATCCTTAGCGGCGGCTCGGAATCGGTGTTCCGCTGGTACCGTACCTTCGACGCTCAGGGTCGTCCGGAGTGGATCTGGCGCGAGGACGACACGTTCCGCCGGTACGAGTACGACAGGACCACCGGCGCCCTCGCGAAGGTGACGGACAACGCGAAGCCTATGTCCAGTCCTGTGTCAGCTGAATCGCTTCCGACGTTGAACACGGTGCCGTCTCGCGTCACCCAGTACGAAATCGACGATCTCGGCCGTACGACCGCGGTCACCATGCCCGCTGGAAACGATCCGTCGGTAGCGGACACCGTAACCCGTCGATATCGATACGGTTTCAGCGCGGTGAACCTGCCGCACAACGGCGCCTTGGAGGTTCTCGAGACCTATCGATACGACTTCAACGGCATCGGGTTGCACTTTCGAACGATCGCGGAATTCCCGGCGTACCTCGAGGAGGAAGATCGAAACGCCGGGCCCGCTACGGTCAGTTGGTACGACGCCGCGGGACGGCTGACCGTGCGGGCAACCTTCACGGTCGGCCCGGAGGACTATGCCGATGCAATTGACAACGATGAAGACCTGTTCGCGCTAATCGAGGCGGACAACGAAGCCTCGCGAATGCGTTGGGACTACGACCAATTTGGCAAGCTCGTGGCCAGTCATGTGTGGCGATGGGTCGGCGCCAACGACTCAACCCGCAACGGGATGCCGCCGGATACGACCAGATACGAGTATGACGAGAAAGGCTATTTGATCGCCACGATTTCGCCCGACGGCGAGTACATGGGTTACCTGAAGCACGATGCCTTCGGTCGGGCTCGCGAGTTTACCCGTGGCGTCGAGATGGACCACGACTTTGTCTACCGCAAGGTGTACTACGACAATGACACGTCCTCAGGCCGTAGCGTGACGGGTGGTGACGGGCGTCTTGAGATCGAGCATCTATTCACGACGAGCGCGGCAAGCCCCCGCGAGACAGTAAACTACTTTGACGAGCGCGGGCGATTGGTTCGTGTGGTCCGACCGGAGCGTCCCCACTCGCTGCATGCCTACGACAATCTTGATCGTCTCACGACGATCTCGGTGACGACGAGTGACAGCGAAACGGACCCAGAGGTTCACGCAGATCGCACGAGCTACGCGATCGTCCGGTACGATCAGTCAGGGCAGTCGTACCAGCAACAGCGCGCGATCGAGCCGGGTTCTGCGAGTCCGATCATGCTGACCTTTCAGAGCTGGTTCGACGAGCGTGGACGTTCCGTTGCAAGCTGGTCAACGGCCTCAAGTCTTGACGTCGTCGAATATAATCCGTTTAGCGAGGTGACAACAAGCTACGTCACCGATCACTCAAACGTCGGAGGATCGGCCGCACACTGCCTTGTCGACGGCTCTCTCGTCAATGTGTTCGATGCCAAAACCGACTCGCGAATCATCGAGCAGTTCGACATCACCTATAGCGCGGCGGGAAACCCTTTGCTGCTCAAGTTGTCGGAGCGGCGTCATGACGCCGCCCCGGCGACAGGCGGGCTAGCCAGCGACCCCGTGGAGAGTTTCGCGGCGTCGTTCGTCGACGAAGCGAATCGCGCAAGAGTGATGGCAAATTACGGCAGCATCCGTGGAGACGGCCTGCTTGGTGCCGCGACCTCCACTCCCACTTGGCCTCCAACCAGCGCGGCCACGCCAAGTCAGGCGGCGGCCGCCGCCGCGGGAGTTGGTGCTCTCGTTACGGTCATCGGATACGACGATCGCGGGCGGATGGACGAAGTGACTGATCCGAAGGATCGTACGGAGAAGCGATTCTTCGATGACAGCGACCGGGTCATCGCCACTATTGAGAACTGGGATTCGGGGACGGCTATCAACGGCCTTGCCAGCGCCGTCCATCCTTCTTTCACTGGACTGGCAAGCAATGGAACTGAGCGGGCCACTTCGGTGGTTTACGATGGCCAGAACAAGGTGATCAGCCTAGCGGCGCACCTCTATGACGGCAGCTCGTACGACACACAGATCACGGAGTACAACTACGCGCTCCCGGCGGACACGCTTTTTGCCACAGCCTACGACCCGCCGATGCCGAGCAACCGCTTGCTCTATAGCATGACGTTCCCGACGGACGATGGGGCGTCGCCGCCAACGGATGCTGACCGGGTATATTTCTCCTATAATGGACTCGGTGAGGTGGTCGCGTCCAAGGACCAGAACGGGACAATCCACGGGTACGATCGCGACGATGTGGGCCGGGTCATCGCTGACGAGGTGCTCACCTTCGGAACGAGCGGGTCGACGGCCGTTGATGATTTCGTCGAGAAGATCACGACAGCATTCGATGACTCCGGACGCGTTTGGCGTGTGAAATCGATAGGCGATGACGGCATAGGAGGAGATGAAGAGCGCAACGCCGTCGAGTTCGTCTACACTGGACTGCATCAGATCAAGGAGTTCATCCAAAATCCCAAGGGAGATCTGGGTGAAACTGACGAGTTGACGACGGAGTACCTGTACGACGCCACTACCGCGCTCCAGACCGGCATCAAGTACCCTTCAGAGACGGGCTCCGCGACGGTTGAGTATCTGCGAGGCGACCATCTCACCGGACTCTCGGCCGCGAGCGGATCGGATTCCGACGGCGACGGATATATCGACAGCTACCCGAACCTCATCAACGATGCGATCTCCCAGCGCATCGGCCGCGTGACGGCGCTCCGGATGTCAGAGCTTTACCACAACGGGACAGGCTCCGTTGAGCAGAACATTGTCGAGTACGATTATCTGGGTTCGGGTACGCCGATTTATGTTAATAACCCTCAAGCGGAGTTTCATCTCGATGCCGTGCGCAACCATCTCGGCGATTTCACGGGCGATGCCTACGAGGGCTTTGACAAATTTCGACGTCCGATTACCTGGAACTGGGTGCGAAAAGGTTACGATAAGCACGCATCGACCGCAAATACACCCAATTATATCCCGTTGTACGCCCGGACGATGAGCTACGACGATGCATCGAATATACTCACCGACTTCGACGCTCGGGATGGGGCGAGTTGGGCTGTTCGCGATAAGAAGTATGCCTACGACGATTTGCATCGCCTAACGTCCGTACATCGCGGCTCGATCGCGGATCCAGCCATTCCGAGTTCAACGTTCACCGCCGCCGCCGACGGCAGCGTTGCGGGGCAGAACTGGGATCTCGATGTTCTCGGCAATTGGAACGGGACCGATCTGGACGCCGACGGGGACGGCGTCTACGACGAGATCGCGGACAATGTTATTTTCTCAGGTACACACAACTTTGCTAACGAACGGACGCGTACGGAGCGGGAGGTCCCCACGCCGCCACCGTTCATCGCAGGGTTCAGCCCAGTATACGTCTACGACAACAACGGAAACATGATCCGAGAAGACGTCGATATCAGCAGCTCAACGTCGCTGGTCGCCGGATTCTACTACGACGCTTGGAACCGCCTCGTCAAGGCGACGAGGTACACCTACTCCGGAGGCACGCCGACGGAGCACGACGTCGGACGCTATCAGTACAACGGCATCCACCACCGAACCGTGCGGGAGGCTGATCTCACGGAAAGTGGGACGCCCGACGGGTTGGACGCTGAATATCACTACTACTACTCCGCGGCCTGGCAACTGCTTGAAGAGCATATCGATCACGGAAATCCCGCGGACATCGGTGGAACGACCGCGCCGGCAGGTTCACTAGACGTCATCGCTCAACAAATCTGGGGGCTCCGATACATCGACGACGCCGTCGCTCGGCGTGTCGAGAGAGACACGTCCGGAGCATTCCAGATCGACATCGCCGGCGCCCAGAACGCAGCCGACAACGACGATCTCTACTTCTACATCACCAACCACCAGTTTAGCGTGGTCGCTCTCACCGACATGCTCGGCATCGTGCAGAGTCGCATCGACTACTCGCCATATGGAGAGGCGAGACATGAGTGGGCGGGAGACGTCAATTGCGATGGTGACGTGGATTCGCTCGATGATGCCGCGTTCAGCGCGAAGCTTACTGGAGGCAAGAAGGACATCGATAACAAGCCCGCGTATGAGGCGGTATATGATCTATGGAGGGGAGGCGAAAACAGCGGCTACTCGGAAATCAACAGCCTCGATCATGCCCTTCTTGCGGTAAATTGGGAGGGGTTGGAGGCGCTGCCGACGGGGGCAATCTCAACAAGTAATACATACGTGGGCGTTGGGGCATCTGGATACCGTGGGACCGGAAATTCGATCGGATTCACGGGGCATCATTTTGACGAGGAAACAAGGCTTTATCTCGCAAGATTCCGGCATTACAGTCCTGCGACGGGGAGGTGGAGCCAGCGCGATCCCATTGGTTACGCTGATGGCAAGAACCTATACGGATTCATCAAGAGTAGCCCGATTCTTGGTACTGATCCGCTCGGACTACGAGAGGAAGGTAGCGCGTGTCGCCGTTTCGCCAATCGCGCGGCACGTATTCTGAGGGCGATGAACGGTATGGGGTGCGATATTAATCTCAAGCCCTTCGATCAGCTGTCGAGTAATGCTATCGAAAACTTTATGTATGAGGCCTTGTTTAAGGGAGGGGTTACTGAAGTTGCAAATCAGCTCGACGAATTGGGTAGGGTGCTGTCATTTCGTTGGGCGCATGGACCTGATGTTACCGATCTATCTGCGGTGAAGAACCCGCGCATTCTTGGTAGCACCGCGGCACTTATTTTCCTGTTGCTTGATACTCGAGATCTTAATAACTATTTGCGTGACGAAGGGTGGGATTTGGATGCTGCGGGAAAGACCGCCAAGGTGGCGGGGGGTACCGTTCTGTTGATAGTCGGCGTGAAAGGTGGTCCCGCAACGCTTGTCACTGTTGGCGCGGCAGGTCTCGGTGTTCTTATCTATGAACTCGCGTTAAGCGAATATCATGACGCTTATATTCGAAAGCAATGGGACGAGTTTGATAAGGAATCGTGTGATTTTCTTCAGCGTGAACTGGATTTTTCGGTTCTAAAGATGCGAGAGTGCTGTACAGATGATGCGTAGGTGCTAAATGGTTGATGTTCTTTCGAGCACTGGGGTGCATTCGCACGCTGCAAGTGTGGTTTGTAGTCTTCCATTTACGCTGCCGTGGTGTACGGTCGGTAGTAGTTTTGAGTTGATTCAGACCGATTATAGTACGACAACTCACCATCGATCTATTGCGCGTCTACTTATGTTGGCGACCGTCGCGCTGCCTATACTTGGACTTGTGGGGCTCGCTGTTGTAGGATTGGATCTTCGTTTTCTTTTCGTTGGCATCGCGATACCAACGGCGTTATTGCTTTTGCTCTCAGTTCGTATGCGTCTCATCGTCCGATCGCGGTGCGGATGGGCGGTGCGATTAGTACTTGATCCTTCGGCAGATCGGGTTAGGTATTTGATTGAGCACAATGCTGAGGTAGTTCGTGAAGAAGTCTTTTCATTCAACGCCATGCAGATTCGTGCCGCCCGGGCGTCATTCCGGTTTGGCGAGGGTGGTGCTGTCGCTGGGCTATTGAAGGAACAGTGGATATTGGTGGCATTTCTCTCGAATAGTCGTCATTTTGTTATTGCGTCAGTTGATACCCAAGTAGACCTGGAGCGATATATATTGGACTACGTTCCCAAGGAGATTGTTCCCGTCATTATCCGGGGTGGCGATGTCAGCGGAAGTGGATTTTGGTAGGAACATGCGCGGCGTTGCGTTGCTCGATCTCGCCTTTCGTTTGGTGGCATATGATTGTTGCTAGTTGTTGAGATTAGAATGGATTGGCAAGGTGTTGGGTGTTCAGCAGGCAACACGATTGTTGTGTTGCGGGTCCTGTGGATATGAGTTGGGCGACGACCCCCGGGCGGCGGGATTGCCGTTGGATCATTTGTAGGTAGTTCTCTCGATTCGGTTAGGGGAGATGTAGCCGTCCGTGCTCGTTCTATGATATATATGGTTTGTTCTGTCGGTCGGTCTGAGCTCGGTAGCGTTGTCTAAAGCTAAAGTGTTTTCGTCATATCGCAATTTAAAATACGGGTGGTTGCCTCGACGAGTTGCTGGCGGAATCTGATGTGTTTTTGTGTATCATTTCATGCAGAGCGTCGCTCACTGTCCGTGGGCTTCGGGAGCGTGTTATTGTGATCGCGATTCTCGATTGTTCGCAACGTCGATCATCGGCGCGCGAGTCAGCACCGTGATGGGATGTCCTCATGTTTGTCGGCTGATATTGATGGGTGTAGAGGTCGAGATTGCGGTTGTTATCAGGGGTGCGCTCTAACCAACTGAGCTACAGGCCCGGAGCGTTGCTCGGGTTCACTTTCTAGACCAACTCTCACCCCGATGCAAGCACTTTCTGG
>PAKY01000059.1 GCA_002706885.1 Phycisphaerae bacterium | reverse complement strand
TCGCCGATGGCTTCGATGACGACGCCTACGCGACGTGGCTGCAACTCATCGGCTCGGTCGGCGGGCGTGAGGATGTCGCCAAGCTGATTGAGGCGGTGACCGATCGCGGACGGCTCGACCACGCGATTGCACTGACGCGATCGCTGGTGATGCCGGGCGACGGTGAATCGGATCCGTCCACAGGCGACATCGCGTACGCCGCGGCAGCTATCGCCGCGGCGAACGACCGCGAGGCGGCCGCCGAGGCGATGTACACCGTCGCGCTCGAGGTCGATCCGGCGCACGGCTGGTCGGCGAACAACCTCGGCTACACCCTGCTCGAGCGGGGCGACGACCTGGATCGTGCGGAATCACTGCTCGAGGTCGCCGCGACCGCTCTGCCCGAACAGGCGAGCGTGCTGGACTCGATCGGATGGCTCCGTTATCTCCAGGGGCGTCTGGAAGCCCCTGCCGACGCCGACCCGAACGACCCGAGCACGCTCGGCGCGATCTCGCTCCTCGAACGGGCGAGCGAGGTAAGCGGCGAGGGTGACGGGGACGGGACGATCCATGACCATCTCGGCGACGCGTACGCCGCGGTTGGACGCCTGGATGAGGCTCGCAAAGCGTGGAAGAAGGCCGCGGAGGTCGCTTCGATCCGCGTTGCGACGCTCAGCGCGAGGCAGAACGCGGGCGGTCCGTTCCTACGCGAGGTCGAGTCGATCCGGGACCGGGCAAGGAAGAAGATCCGTCAGCTCGAGGAGGGGAGGGCCCCCACGATCGCCCCGCGCCTTGAAACCAGCGGCAAAACCGCCGAGTGACCGCCCGGGGATGCCAGGCGGATACCCTTCCGCTCGACGCGATGACGACGAGGAGACGACATGGCCGGCCATAGCAAGTGGGCGAACATCAGGCACCGCAAGGAGCGGCAGGACAAGAAGAAGGGCAAGGTCTGGTCGAAGTGCAGCCGCGCGATCATGGCGGCCGCGCGCCAGGGCGGCGCGGACATCTCGACCAACCTCACGCTCCGCTACGCGATCGAGGAGGCCAAGGCCGCGAACATGCCCAAGGACACGATCCAGCGGGCGGTCGACAAGGGCAGCGGCGCGGGCGGCAAGGACGACTACGTCGAGATCAGCTACGAGGGCTACGGCCCCAATGGCGTCGCAATCCTCATCGACGCCCTGACCGACAACCGCACGCGGACGGTGAACGACGTCCGCATGGCGTTCAGCAAGAACGGCGGCAACGTCGGCAACCCGGGCTCGGTCGCCTACATGTTCCAGACCCGCGGACGGATCTACGTCGAGGCGGGCGAGGAAGTCGATCAGGACAAGCTCATGGAGGTCGCGATCGAGGCGGGCGCGGAGGATGTGCAGCCGCCGGAGGGCGACGCCAGCGACGAGCCGGGGGTCTGGACCATCCTCACCGAGCCGACCGACATGCTCACCGTCCGCGAGGCGCTCGAAGCCGCGTCGCTGACGATCGCGGACGCGGAGGTCACCAAGATTCCCGACACGATGGTCGACCTCGACGCCGACTCGGCGACCAAGCTTCTCCGCCTCGTCGACGCGCTCGAGGACAACGACGACGTGCAGAAGGTCTACCACAACGCCGAGATCCCGGACGAGGCGTACGCGGAGGCTTAGTCGGATGGCCAGATCACAGATGGCCAGATGATCAGACTTGTGCGCCGGAAGGCGGTCGATCAGTCGGAGGCGCCGTGTGTGAACGCCTCGATGCGGGCGACGGCCCTCTGCGCTGCCGCCCACGGCTCGTTCAGGCCGCGGACGTCGATGATCAGAGGCGCCTCGGGTAGCGCCAGCGTGACCGCGGCGACGTAGGCGGTGAGGTCGAGGTGGCCCTCGCGCACGCCGACCGGGACGCGCTGCAAGCCGTCCCAATCGCTCAGCCGCGCCGACCGAACTCGATCGGTGGCCTCTATCACACGGGTGGATGGTTCGACATCAGCCGCGAGGCACGACGCTGGATCGACGCCGATCGCTCCGTCTGTCGCCGACGGCGTGTGATCGGCGAGCGTGGCTCCGAAGGCCTCGGCTGACGCGTCCAAGCCCTTTCGCACGGCGATGGCCAGGTCGCTCGGGAGCGAGAGCGAGACCACCGGCGCCGCGATTCCCAGGTCATGCAATTCGGCGACCAGACCGCAAGCGTCGCGGACGGCGGCGGCGGCGCGGTCGACGGTCGCCTGCTCCTGGAAATGGCGCGGCGGGATCCAGAGATCGATCCCCGACATCAAGAGATCAGCACGGCGGAAGCTTGCCGCGAGATCGCGACGGGCCGAGCGGGTCAGCTCCCTTGGGCGGAGGCCCGGAGCGGAGGCGTCGAGCGATACCGCACGGATGCCGCACGCTATCGCGCGATCGAGCGCCTTTCGAAGCGTCGGCGCCTCGACGGCGAGGCCGGCCATCGAGACGGCCAAGATCGGTCGGGGAAACTGTGAACCGCCATGGAGGGGCATGTCTGATCTTTGCCCCCTTCCTCGCCAATCGTCCGAGGTCCGAGAACGAAGGCCGCTGTGTCGAGGCGCAGCCGGTCGACGGTCGTGTCACGGAATCGGTGGTCCGGATCCTCGCCGGGGGCTATCGTTGCGGTTCCCGGGAGCGCTCCGCGAAGCGTTCAGGTAGAGGACGAGCCGTGAAGAACGACACCCACCCCACGTACTACCCCTCCTGCAAGGTCTATCACAACGGCGAGGTCGTCATGACCGTCGGCGCCACCGTGCCCGAGATGCACGTCGAGGTGTGGTCGGGTTCGCACCCGTTCTTCACGGGCAAGAGCCAGTTCGTCGACGCCGCGGGTCGCGTTGAGAAGTTCCAGCGGAAGTTCTCGGGCGGCTACTTCCAGGGCAAGGTCGCGAAGGGCAAGAAGCCCGCGGGTCGCAAGTAACGCGACGGTCGCTGTTCGGCCTCTTTCCGTTCGACCGGAAAAATTCTCCCAGGTTGATCCGTTCCTCAACAACGGGCGTATTGGCGTCTGGAGTGTCTTGTTGTAGACTCCTCCGATGCTTCGCCGGGCGTTTCTGCCCGGCGGGTTGCCGCACCGGCGATGATTCGTCAACGGCTTTCGCGATCTGAGCGATGGCTGTGCGCGTGTCTGTTCGCTCGGCGCGGGGGTCTTCTATCCGTCCGTCCAGCCAGTTGGGGGAACCAGAATGGATTCGTTGAGAACCGTGACCTGCACGCTCGCTGTCGCCGCAGGCGCACTTTGCAGCGTGTCTTCCGCGTCCGAGGGCGTCTTTGAGAGCATGTCGATGAGCGAGGCGCGGCCGATCGTTCGGCAGCTTGCTCTCCAGATCATGCAGAACACGCCGGGGATGAAGGCGGACACCCTGAACGGCGCGCAGGCGCCGACGATCGACGGCCTCGTGCCGACCGACGAGCGGTATCTTGCGCTCTCGGCGTACGTCTCGCCGGCCTACTTCGCGCGAGCGAGCGAGGATGACCTCGCTCGGCTGATGCGCATGCTTGATACCGCGGCGGACTACGTCGACCGTGCGCCGCCCGCGATGTGCTTTGCGCCGGGGACCGATCCGGAGTTCGTCAACGCGATGGAGGCGTTGCTCCTCGACCTGAACCCGATCGCCTTCCAGCAGATCGGTCGTTGGTCAGGCACGACGCTGACGCCGGGCAGCAACAGTCAGGGGGAGCCGGCGACGCTGACCTATTCGTTCGTTCCAGACGGCACCACGATCCCCGCGGACATCGGTCTGCCCGGCGGGTCGAGCCAGCTCTTCCAGTGGCTTGACGGCATCTACGGCCACACCGAGACCTGGCAGACCATCTTCCATCAGGAGTTCGAGCGTTGGGGCTCACTGATCGGCGTGACGTACGTCTACGAGCCGAATGACGATGGCGCGCCGACGAGCGGCCCCTCCGGCTCCGCTGGCGTACGCGGCGATCTCCGGATCGGCGCGTACCAGTTCAGTTCGAACAACGACGGTGGCACGCTCGCGTACAACAACTTCCCGCAGGACGGGGACATGATCTTCGACGCCTACGACGCGTTCTACGACAACACGTCGAACAGCTCGCGCGGCTTCCGCAACACGATCGCGCATGAGCACGGTCACGGCGCGGGCATGCTCCACGTCTGCCCTCGCGACGGCACCAAGCTCATGGAGCCGTTCATCAACACGGGCTTTCTCGGCGGACAGATCGACGACGTCCTCAACGGTCAGCGTCACTATGGCGACAACTTCGAGCCGAACGACTCGGTGGTCGGCGCGCCGCTCCTCGGCACGTTCGGCGGCATCGACATCCAGACCGTTCGGAACCTCTCGATCGACGACAACTCCGACATTGACTACTTCGACATCGAGGTCACGGAAGCCGTGGACATCACCGTCCGCGCAACCCCCGCGGCGGCGGCGTACGACCAGGGGCCGCAGACAGGAAGCTGCTCTGGCGGTTCGTTCACCGACTACAACATCGTTCACGATCTGAACATCACGCTGATTGGCCCTGGAGGGACTGTCCTCGCATTCGCCGACAGTACCGGCCTCGGGTCGATGGAGGAGTTGGAGTCGCAGATCGCATCGCCCGGCGTTTACACGATCAGCGTGAACGGTGGCAGCGCGAACTCGATCCAGCTCTACGACCTCCAGATCATCACAGCGCCTCCTCCGTTCATCGCGGCGCAGATCCTCAACGCTTCCACGCCGAACAACGTCGATCCCGGATCCGAGGTCACGATCACGTTCGATCTCGACCTCAACGACGAGACCCCGGTGACCGGCCCCAACGTTCGCTACCGCTTTGACGATGGGCCTTTCCTCTCGGCGACGGCGGCACTCGTCGGTGGCGAGACCTACAGCGCGACGCTTCCGGCCGTGTTCTGCGAGGACGACCTCGAGTACTACATCGAGTTTGAGGGCAACCTCGCGGGCCTCCAGACCGTCCCCGCGGACGGGTTCTCGAACCCGATCACGGTGCTTGTCGGTGAGGAGACCGTCGTCTTCGAAGACGACTTCAACCTCAACCGCGGCTGGTCGGTCTCGGGAACCGTGTCGGGCGCCGCTGAGGGTGAGTGGCAGCGTGGGCGTCCGCTCGGCGACGGCAGCCGCGGTGATCCCACTACCGACGCGGATGGCTCCGTGCAGTGCTTCGTCACGGGCAACGGCGCCGGCAACACCGACGTCGACGGGACGACCATCCTCACATCCCCGGTCTTTAACGCGACCGAGATCATCAAGCCGACCGTCAGCTACTACCGGTGGCTCGACAACAACGACGGTGACAACCCGTCCACCGACACGCTGGATGTCGAGATCTCGAACAACGGCGGCGCAAGCTGGTCGACGCTTGAGACCGTTGGACCGACGGGCGCCGAGGCGTCCGGCGGGTGGTTCTTCGTCGAGTACCTCATCGAGGACTTCCTGACCCCCGGACCCAACATGCGTGTCCGGTTCATTGCCGACGATTCGACCGGCGGCGCCTCGATCATGGAGTGCGGCGTTGACGGGTTCTCGGTGGGTGGCGCGCTTTGCACGAACCCGACGGGACCCACGCCCTGCAACGGCGCCGACCTCGCGGAGCCGTTCGAGGCGCTCGACATCGCTGACGTCGTCGCGTTCCTCGGCTTCTTCGGTCAGGGTGACGCTCAGGCCGACCTCTCGGCGCCCTTCGGCGAGTTCGACATCGCCGACGTCGTCGCGTTCCTGACCGAGTTCGGAGCAGGCTGCCCCGAGTAAGCGGCGCCACCGAATTCCGACCGATGATCACGAAGCCCGGGGTAATTGCCCCGGGCTTTTTCCTTGTGTGGACGCTTTCAGACCCGATCAACGCCGACATTCCGACGACCGGGCCTTGCGTGCGAGGTATGAAACCTGTCTAATCCGGTCTGAACGGATCTCCCACCGGTTGCGTCCGATCGCGACGCCGACTCAGCGGGCCGTTCGACCACCGCCCGAACCGATCACGGTCGAGCGGAGAAGCGTTTGTCTTGCTTTGCGGTCTTTCGTTCCGTCTCTTGGGGGGACACATTGATGAAGTCGAATCGAACCGTGGCGTGCGCCGCCGTTGTCGTGTTGTCGGGACTCGCCATCGGCGCGGAGGGCGTCTTCGCGGACGCCGAGGCAGACGCCTCGATCGTCCGTGGCCTTGCGCGTGAGGTCATCCAGAATTCGCCAGCGGTCGGCGGGATCCAGAACCGGGCTCCGATCGATCGCTCCGGCCTCGTTCCGACCGATCGTCGCTACGAGATCCTCTCGAACTACGTTTCACCCGCGTTCTTCGCCCGCGCTTCGGACGGCGAGATCGAGAGCCTCGCGGCCCTCGCGACGAGCGACGCGTACAACGACGCCCCACCGCCCGCGTGGTGCTACGCGCCGGGTACGGATCCAGAGTTCGTCAATGCGATGGAGGCGATCATCCACGACGTCAACCCGATCGCTTTCCAGCAGATCGGGCGCTGGGACGGCACTGCCCTCAGCCCCGCCAGCACCGCGCAAGGCGAGCCAGCGATCGTGACCTACTCGTTCATTCCGGACGGCACGAACATCCCCTCCGAAGATTTCGGTCTCCCGGGAGGCTCGAGCGCCCTGTTCGCGTGGCTCGACGGCATCTACGGCGACACCGAGACCTGGCAGGACCTCTTCCACGAGACGTTCGAGGAATGGGGCGAGCTCATTGGCGTCACGTACGTTTATGAGCCCAACGACGACGGCACACCGACGAGCGGCCTCCCGGGCCAGGTCGGCGTGCGCGGCGACGTCCGCATCGGCGCGTACCCCTTCTCCTCGAACAACAACGGCGGCACGCTCGCGTACAACAACTTCCCGCAGAACGGGGACATGATCTTCGACGCGTTCGATAACTTCTTCGACAACGTCTCGAGCAATTCGCGACGCCTCCGCAACACCATCGCTCACGAACACGGGCACGGCCTCGGCATGCTCCACGTCTGCCCCGCCGACGGCACCAAACTCATGGAACCCGCGATCGATACCGGGTTCGCCGGTCCGCAGATCGACGACATCCTCAACGGTCAGCGACACTACGGCGACGTCTTCGAACCCAACGACTCGCTCGCGACCGCCGCGCCGCTCGCGACCATCGGGGGTGAGTTCGAACTCACGGCGCCGTTCGTGTCAATCGACGACAACAGCGACAGCGACTTCTACCGCCTCGATGTCCTCGTGCCGTCGGAGGTGACCGTCCGGATCGCCCCCGCCGCGGCGGCGTACTCACAGGGCCCGCAGTCGTTCTTCTGCTTCAGCGGCTCTTTCACCGACTACAACGTTGTTCACGATCTCCGGCTCACTGTCCTCGGCCCGACCGGGGCGACGCTCGCGAGCGTCGATGACACCGGTCTCGGCGGCGCCGAAGAACTGACCCATTCGATCACGACCCCCGGCGCGTACACGGTCGCCGTCGAGGGTGGCTCGGCCAACTCAATCCAGCTCTACGGGTTCACCGTGTCAGCAACGCCGACCGGACCCGTCCCGTGTAACGGCGCCGACCTCGTCGCGCCGATCGGCGAGCTCGATATCGCTGACGTGGTCGAGTTCCTCCGCGCGTTCGGCGACGGTCAGCCGTCTGTGGACTACGCCGCCCCGTTCGGTGAGTTTGACATCAGCGACGTCGTGGAGTTCCTTCGACTCTTCGGCGCCGGCTGCCCGTAAAAATTCGGAACGCCAATCCTGATCTCGACGCCCGAAAGCCGTCTTCCGGGCGTTTTTCTTTGAAAGCGGCATCGCTTTCATCCATTCATCCGCATAAACGGATGGAAAGCTGAAACTCGCCGAGTAACAATCTGTCATGCAGAAACTCAGCGATCTCCTTGGCAAGCGTGTTCTCGTCCTCGACGGCGGCATGGGCACCGCGACATACGACTACGACCTCAGCGTTGACGGCGACTACTGCGGGTGCGAGAACTGCACCGACATCCTGACCGAGAGCCGACCGGACCTCGTTCAGGAGATCCACGAGCGGTTCCTGAAGCGCGGGTCCGACGCCGTCGAAACCAACAGCTTCGGTGGCCCGATCCACGTCCTCAAGGAGTTCGACCTCCAGGACAAGGCGTTCGAACTCAACAAGCGTGCCGCCGAGATCGCCCGCGCCGCGTGCGACAAGTATTCCACCCCCGACAAGCCCCGCTTCGCGCTCGGCTCCATGGGCCCCGGCACCAAGCTCATCACGCTCGGTCAGATCGATTGGGACGACATGCTCGCGTCGTACCGCGAGGCCATGCGAGGCCTGATCGCGGGCGGCGCCGACGCCCTGCTCATCGAGACCTGCCAGGACCTCCTCCAGGTCAAGTGCGCCGTCAACGCCGCGCTTTCCGCGATCGAGGACGCGGGCAAGACGCCCGACGACATCCCGATCATGATCAGCATCACGATCGAACAGACCGGCACGATGCTCGTCGGCAGTTCGATCGAAGCCGCTGTCAGCGCGCTCCGCCACTATCCGATCGCGTCGCTCGGTCTGAACTGCGCGACCGGTCCGGGCGAGATGCGTGAGTACCTGAGCTACCTCGCAAAGCACTGGGACCGCCCAATCTCGGTCTATCCCAACGCGGGCCTACCCGTGCTCGTTGAAGGCCGGACCGAGTATCCGCTCGGCCCCAAGCCTTTCGCCGAGCAGGTGAAGAAGTTTGTAGACGAGTTTGGCGTCTCCGTTGTCGGCGGGTGCTGCGGCACGACGGCCGATCACATCGGGGCGCTCGCCGACCTGGTCAGCGGCAAAGAGCCAGGACGGGTCGACTCAAGTCCCTGGGTCCCCGTCTCGACGAGCCTCTACCAGCCCGTCCCCCACCGCCAGGACGGGTCGTTCCACATCATTGGGGAACGGTGCAACGCGTCGGGCAGCCGCAAGTTCAAGCGACTCCTCGAAGCCGAGGACTGGGACGCGATCGTCAGCCTCGGAAAGGAGCAGATGCGCGACGGCTCGCATGTGCTCGACATCAACGTCGACTACGCGGGCCGCGACAACGCTCGTGACATGGTCGAGGTCGTGCAACGCTTCAGCCGCCAGGTCGACGCCCCGCTCATGCTGGACTCGACCCAGATCGCGACGATTGAGGCGGGGCTCAAAAAGGCCGCGGGCAAGTGCATCATCAACTCCGCGAACTTCGAGGACGGGGAGGAGAAGTTCGACGAGATCGGCCGCCTCGCGAAGACCTACAACGCCGCGCTCGTCATTGGAACGATCGACGAGGACCCCGAAGCCGCGATGGCCCGGACCGCGGACCGCAAGTTCTCGATCGCCAAACGCGGCATCGAACGCGCTCGCGACGTCCACGGTCTCGACGTCGGCGACCTGTTCATCGACCCGCTGGTGCTCCCGATCTCGACCGGCATGGACGCGGACCGCCGTTCCGCGCTCGAACTGATCAACGGCACGAAGCGGATCTCAGAGGCGTTCCCCGAGGTCCAGATCACCTGCGGTCTCTCGAACGTGAGCTTCGGCCTCAAGCCCGCGGCCCGCGTGGTGCTCAATAGCGTGTTCCTCCACGAGCTTGTCGACCACGGCATGACCAGCGCGATCGTCCACGCGAGCAAGATCCTGCCGCTCAACAAGATCGACGACGAGCACAAGCAGGCGGCGCTCGATCTCATCTACGACCGCCGCGCCGAGAGCAACGGCGGCACGGGACTCCCCGAAGGCGTCACGGATGAGGACTTCGACCCGCTCCAGGCCCTGATCGACCTGTTCCAGGATGTTGACAGCGTGCAGGAAGCCAAGGCGGACATGTCGACCATGACCGTCGAGGAGCGGATGCGGGCGCACATCATCGATGGCGAGCAGCAGAATCTCGCCGAGACGCTCGACGAGGCGATGGAGAAGTACGCCCCGCTCGACATCATCAACGAGCACCTCCTCGACGGCATGAAGACCGTCGGCGAGCTCTTCGGCTCGGGCCAGATGCAGCTCCCCTTCGTGCTCCAGTCGGCGCAGACCATGAAGAAGGCCGTCGCCCACCTCGAGCCGCACATGGAGAAGGTAGAGGGCAAGAGCTCGAAGGGCTCGATCGTCCTCGCGACCGTCAAGGGCGACGTCCACGACATCGGTAAGAACCTCGTCGACATCATCCTGAGCAACAACGGCTACACCGTGCACAACATCGGCATCAAGCAGCCGATCAACGACATCGTCAAGGCCTTCGAGGAAACCAAGGCCGACGCGATCGGTCTCTCGGGGTTGCTCGTCAAGAGTGTGAACGTCATGGAGGAGAACATCCACGAGATGAACCGCCTCGGGCTCACCCCCCCGCTGCTCCTCGGCGGCGCGGCGCTCCAGCGGTCCTACGGCGAGGGCTACCTCCGAGACCAATACACGGGCTCACTCCTCTACGCGAAGGACGCGTTCGATGGCCTCCGGATCATGGACCACCTGACCACCGGCAAGCTCGACGCGATCAACGGCGAGATCGAGGAACGCCGCGGCAAGCGCGTCGAGGCCGAAGCGAAGGCGAAGGACATCGACCGACCCGACCCGGAGATCAACGCTGACCCGACCGATGGCGGCGATGGCGATGGTGGAGTGGCCACAGCCGTAGCAATGCAGACCGCCGTCCGCTCCGAGGTCTCCCGCGACATCGAACTGCCGACGCCGCCCTTCTGGGGATCGCGCCACGTCGCCGAGGTGGATATCGACGCGGTCTTCGCGCACATCAACCCGATCGCGCTCTTCCGCGTGCAGTGGCAGATCAAGCGCGGCAAGCTGAGCAAGGAGGAGTACGACCGTCAGCTGGACGAGATCGCCAAGCCGACGCTCGAACGCCTCAAGGAGCACTGCAAGGCCGAGGGCATCCTCGAGCCCAAACTGGTCTACGGGTACTTCCCGGTGAGTTCGCAGGGCGAGGATCTGATCGTCTTCGACCCCGAGGACCACGACCGCGAGATCGAACGCTTCAGTTTCCCCCGTCAGAAGGCCAATCGCCGCCTGTGCATCTCCGACTTCTTCAAGGACAGTGATGAGTGCGAGCGTCTGGGCCGGAGGGACGTCCTCGGCATGAGCTGCGTCACGGTCGGCGAGGAGGTCACCAAGGTCTGCAAGCGCCTCTTTGACGGGAACGACTACCAGGAGTACCTCTACATGCACGGCATGGGCGTCGAGAGCGCCGAGGGCCTCGCGGAACTGTGGCACAAGCGGATGCGACAGGAACTCGGCATCGCGGGCGACGACAGCCCGAAGATCAGCGAGCTCTTCGCCCAGAAGTACCGCGGCAGCCGTTATAGCTTCGGCTACCCCGCCTGCCCCGAAATGAGCGACCAGGATAAGCTCTGGCGCCTCATCGATCCCTCGCGGATCGGCTGTCAGCTCACCGAGAACTGGCAGATCGACCCGGAGCAGAGCACGTCGGCGATCGTGGTGCATCACCCGGAGGCGAAGTACTTCAACGCGTAACGGGAACAGTCCGTGCTACCAGACCCGATCGATGATCGCGGCCAGCGCCGGAGCTGGAGCCCCGCCTCGCTTGAGGCCCGCCTACCGCTCACGCCCCGCGTCGTCCTCGATCGGCTCATCACTGCGGTCCTCATGGCCATTGCCTTCATCGCCGTAACGTCGCCCTTCAAGGGCTCGCTTATCCGGTCCTACGTCTTCGGCGGCGCGTCGTCGTGGTTGCTTTGGGTGCTCTCGATCGGGATCTTCGCGGTCCTCACGCTCATCAACAGCCGGCGACCCCGACGCCACATTGCCGCGACCCGCCGCCGTCTGCAGCTTGAGCACGGGCGATGCATCAACTGCGACTATGCGCTCACCTCAATCCCGCCCGACAGGGACGGCTGCACCGTCTGCCCCGAGTGCGGCGCCGCCTGGCGGCTCCCCGACTACTCACCCTTGATCGCCGACGAACTCGCGTCGCGCGACGGTGATGGAGGACGTCCGTCCGACCGAATCGACGAACCTGTGACGAGAGCCCGCCGCTAGTCTGCGTCATGCGCGACGACCGCGGCGCCAAGCTGCGTCCAACCTGGTCCCGCCGCCCGTCTGCCCTCGAAGCGGCGTTCGGCCTTGCGTCCTCGTCCGAGACGCTAAAACGCCACGCCTATCTCTACTACCCCTCTATCTACTTCGGCCGCTTCGGCTCACGCCTCAGATGGCTCGTCCTCATCGTGTGGGCAGCGTCACTCATCGGAGGCGCCTTCGGGCTCGTGCTGGTCAGTCCCGCCGCCGTCGCGATCTCGGCCGCCTCCCACGTCGCCATCCTCGCCGTCTTCGCTGCCATTGTCGCCGCCTTCCACCGCCGTGCAGCGATGGCCCTTGTGAACGACCTTCTCACGATCGGTTTGTGCCCGCAATGCCTGTATGAGATCGCGGACTCCCCGGAATCGGACGGCGAGACCATCATCTGCCCCGAGTGCGGCGCCGTTTGGTACTCCCTAGCGGCCAAGGGCGACCGCCCGAGCCGTTAGCGCGCCGAGCGTCGGCTCGGAGAGCCGACCTACCCAACACACCGATCGCCGATCGCCAGTCCCCGATCCCCTCCCCCCTCTGGCACGCCATTTGAGTATCTCCCTCCGCGGCAACGCCGTCGCGTGGGAGACCTCGAGATGTACTACGGCCTCCAACTCAGCGCCTCCGGCATCCTCACCGGGATGTACCGCACCGATGCGCTCTCCAATAACCTCGCCAACATCAACACCACCGGCTTCAAGCCCGACATGGTCTTCACCCGTCAGCGTTCGGTCGTCCGCGAGGAGGACGCGATCCGCTCGCTCCCCTCCAACACCCTGCTCGAGAAACTCGGGGCGGGCGTCCATCTCGCCGCCAACCAGGTCGATTTCACGCAGGGGCCGATCCAGCAGACCGGAAACGACCTCGATCTCGCGATCCAGGGCGACGGGTTCTTCGTGCTCAGCGACATCTCCGACGGCTCGACCGAGTCAATCCGCCTCACCCGCGACGGGCGGTTCACCCAGGACGCCAACCGCCGCCTCATCTCCGCCACCACCGGGCTGCCGGTCATGAGCGCAAGCAACCAGCCGATCACGCTCCGCGAGGGATCGGCGGTCCAGATCGATCAGGACGGCTACCTGCGCCAGGACGGCGCGATTGTTGCGCGTCTGCAGCTTCTCAACATTCCCGACACGGACGAACTCACCCGCGCGGGCGGGAACCAGTTCATCCCCTCCACCACGGGCTACGCCAACCGCCTCCCGGCGACGGGACGCATCCACCAGGGCGCCATCGAGGCATCTTCGGTCTCGGACATCAACGCCCTGCTCGACTTTCAGTCAGCGGCCCGCTCCGTGGGCGCCAACACCCGCATCGCGGGCTACCACGACGAGATCATGAACCGGGCGATCAACACCTTCGGGCGCATCGCCTGAGCCGCTGACGCGGCGGGAGACCACGGATGGCAAACATTGCGCTCGAATCGGCCGCCAGCGGGCTGAACGCGCTCAACACAAAGCTCGACGTCATCGCGAACAACCTCGCGAACGTCAACACGATCGGCTTCAAGCAGAGCCGCGTGAACTTCGAAGACCTCATCTACCTCGAGCGCGCCCAGCCCGGCGTCGAGAACGCCAACGGCGACCAGCGCCCCCACGGCCTCTACGTCGGCCTCGGCGTCAAGCCCTCCGGCACGCAGCGCATCCACACCCCCGGCTCTCCCATCTCGACCGACAACGAGCTCGATCTGCTCATCGACGGCCGCGGCTTCTTCCAGGTCGAAGTCGACGACGATCAGGGCGACGGCATCGCGTACACCCGCGCCGGGAACTTCGCGCTCAACGCCAACGGCGAGATCGTCCTCGCCAACAGCTCCGGTCGCCGCCTGAGCCCCGGCATCAACGTCGACGACGACGTCATCTCGATCGAGGTGGATCAGAACGGTCGCGTCTTCGTCCTCCGCCCAGGCGCCACCCAGCTCGAGGAGGTCGGCCAGATCGAAATCGCGACCTTCGTGAACCCCGCGGGGCTCCGATCGATCGGCGAGAACCTCTTCACGGAGACCTCCGCCTCGGGCCAGCCGCTCCAGGGCGAGCCGGGCATCGACAACCGCGGGCGGATCCGCCAGGGCCTGATCGAGAGCTCAAACGTCGACCCGACGCGGGAACTCATCGGCCTGATCCGCACCCAGCGGGCGTTCGAGATGAACAGCCAGAGCATCCGAGCCGCGGACGAGGTGCTTCAGCAGATCGCGCAGATCCGACGGTAACTCTCGCCGCCTGAAGGGCGTTCAACGTGACCATCCTCGGACTCGTCATCACGCTTGTAACCGCCGCCGCCGTCGGCGAGCCCGCGGTCGCGACGCGCATCGAGCTCTCGCCCGTCGCGCGGGACGTAGACGAAGGTCCTGTCGTCCTTGGCGAGATCGCGACGATCTCCGGCCCCGACGCCGCGCGGTTCGCGACGATCGTCGTCGCGCCGAGTCGGGAGGCGCTCCCGCGACCTACCCCAAACTGGGCGTCGATCTCCGCGGCCACCGCGAGAGCCGCGATCGAGAAGCAGCCGTGGGTCAATCTCGGGCGGGTTGAGCTCATCGGCGCGTCCGTCGATATCGCGCTGCCGCGCATCGAGCGTTCCATCCCGGCGCCGAAGCCGATCGTTGAGCCTGCCCCTCCGATTGAGTATGTCCCCGCCCCCGCCGACACCGTGGCGGGCGTCATCGAAGCAACCCTTCGATCGTTCCTTGATGTTGACGCGCACAATCTGCGCGTCCTGTATGAAGAACGCGACCAAACCTTCTTAGACGCGTCTACTTCGGGACGGGTGGTCAGCGCCCGTCCGACCGCCCTCGGTGAACGGACCCCCGTGGACGTCACCATCTATGAGGGCGAGCGGCTCGTTGAGCGACGGTCGGTTCGCACCATGGTGTCGGTCCGCCGACGCGCGAGCGTCACCCGCCGGGCGTTGCTCCGTGATGACCTGATCACCGCGGAGGATGTGGACACCTCCGAACGCTGGATGAGCCCGAGCATCCATCCCGCGGACGAGGCCGACGTGGTCGGATCGGTCGCAGGAGAGAAGCTGGGAGCCGCCACGGTCGTCGAACGGGGTGATGTCGCGCCACCGATGGTCATTAAGCGTGGAGACCTCGTCGACGTCCACTGCGTTTCCGGTCCGTTCGTCCTGAAGCGCAAGGCCCGCGCCCTCTCGGACGCCCGCGAGGGCGAGTTGCTCATCCTCGAATCCATCGGCGAGCGCACCAGACTGCACGCCCGCGCCGCGGCGCCGGGCGTCGCGGTGATGGACGCGAGTGCCCCGTGAACCATGCATCGATCGGGAGGAACCCGTGATCTTCAAAGCCCACTTCGTCACCGCAGCCGCCTCGCTGGCGATCGCATCGGGATCCTCGTTCGCACAGAGCCTGTTCGTCCGCACGCCCGACATCGTGCTCGACGAGCGCGGGCGGGTCGATCCGCTCGCGCAGCTCAGCAACCTGAGCTACTTCATCGTCGAGCCCCCTGAACCCAGGGAGATTCAGAAGCACGACCTGGTCTACGTCATCGTGGATGAGACCACGCGGGCCTCAAGCAGCCAGACGCTGGAAACGACCAAGGACCTCACCGTCCAGGGGACCCTCAACGGCGTGCTGGACCCGAGAAGCCTTCTCGAAGCGAGGCTCGTCCCGTCGGGCCTGACGAACTTCGACATCCTCGACGCCGACGGTCAGCGCGACTTCAGTGGCGAGGGCGACTACCAGCGCCAGGACCAGATCGTCGCGCGGCTCGCGGCTAAGGTGCTCGACGTCAAGCCGAACGGCACGATCCTCCTCGAGGCCACCAAGACGCTCGACACCGATGGCGAGCAGCGGACCTTCGTCCTGTCGGGCATCTGCCGCCAGGAAGACATCACCAACGCCAACACGATCCTGACGAGCCAGCTCGCTGACCTGCGACTGACGATCCGGAACGAGGGCGAAGTGCGCAATGCGGCGAAGAAGGGTCTGCTGACCAAGGTCGCCGAGGCGCTGTTCAACTTCTGACGCATCAGGGGTCGAGGCTGGCACGCCCGTTGCGAAACGAACGGGCATGAGGCTCTCACGATTCCTCGGCATCCTGATCGGCTCCACGCTCGCCGCGGCAAGCGTGCCGACGGCGAGCGCACAGGACACGGTCACCACCTACGCCCACATCCGCGGGCAGGCCGACAGCGTCCTGCAGGGTCTCGGCCTCGTGGTCGGCCTCAATGGCACAGGCGATTCGGCGACCGACCTCAGCGTCGCCCGCCCGCTCGCCGAAATGCTCCGCCGCCTCGGCAACCCGATCGCGAGCTTCGCTGAACTCGAGGACGGGCGATCCGCGGCGCTGGTCATGGTCACATGCACCGTCCCGGACGTCGGCGCCGCCGAGGGTCAGAAGATCGACATTCAGGTCTCGGCACTCCGCTCGGCGACGAGCCTCGCGGGTGGCGTCCTCATGACGAGCCCTCTGCTCGGACCGATCCCCAACGACCCGGAGGTGTACGCCTTCGCGCAGGGGAGCCTGACGCTCGAAGATCCTTTGCACCCCACCGTCGCCGCGGTCGCAGGCGGCGCGCGCATGGTGACCGACATCCGGACGATGCCGACGATCTCGTCTCACTTCGACCTCGTCATCGAGGCGCCGTACGTCGGATGGCCGGCGGTCAACTACATCGCGAACCAGATCGAGGACGAGTACTACCTCACCGTCGAGCCCGAAGCGGAGCCGATCACCGTGGTCCTCGACGAGCGGACGGTCCGGGTCCGCGTACCCGAGCCCGAGCGGCCCAACGTCGCGGCGTTCGTCGCCCAGGTGATGCAGACGCCCGTTTCGTCGGACCTCCTCGGTGTTCCGGCGACGATCATCGCGAACTCGCGCTCCGGCGTCATCGTCGTCGACGGCGATGTCGAGATCAGCGCCGCCGCAATCACGCACTCCGACTTGACGATCACGACCACCGTCCCCGCCCCGGTCCCGACACCGCAGGCGCCGATCGTTGAGAACGGACGATGGACGCGGTTCGAGGCGACCGGCGCCCCGCCCGCCCTCGGCAGGCTCGACGACCTCCTCGCTTCGTTCAACAGGCTCGACATCGCCACGACGGACCAGATCGCGATCCTCCGTGCCCTCCACCGCAGCGGCAAGCTGCACGCGCGGCTCATCATCGATGGGGTGGAACAGTGAACGCGCTGTCCCCCACCAACTCGGCCTTCCCGCGCTTGAGCGGCTTCGATCCTGAAGCCATCGCCGCCCTCCAGAACGCGCCGCGGTCCGCGGACGTCGCCGAGACCGGCGAACTCCGTCGCCAACGCGACTTCGCCGAAGTGATGTCGATCGCGAGCCGGCGGATCGATGGTGGCGGCGCCGAGACGAAGGCCGAGCAGTCGCGCGACGCGGCGGAACGGTTCATCGCGGTGGCCCTCGTGCAGCCGATCCTGGACCAGGCTCGCGAGTCGAGCGACGCCGCTCCCCCGTTCCAGCCAACGCGAGGCGAGAAGCAGTTCCGTTCGCTCATCGACGCCCAGACGGCCATCAACATCGTCCGCTCTTCGAGGCTCCCGATCGTGGACCGCCTCGCGGACAGCCTTCTTCAGCACGCTCAGGCCGAGGCCGACGCCAAGGCACAGCTCAGCGGAGGGCCGAATTCATGACGGCTCGATCGACGAGAACCCCATTCGGCGCCGAACTGGAGCGCCACGTCGACGCCCTGCTCGTTTCCCACGAGGCCTGGCTCGCGGCGATCGCCGAGCACAGGACCGCCATCTCGCACGCCGACGCCGTTGCGATCGACGTGGCGATGCGGGCACAGGTCGCGCAGCGGGACAACGTGATCCAGCTCCAGACCGCCGTCGCGACGCTCCTTCAGGATGACGGCGGCGCGAACGGAGCAACGATCCGCGCCGCAGCGGCGACCCTTCCGGAACCGGCGCGATCGCGTGTGACGGAGAAGGCCGTTCGTCTCCGGGAGATGTTGGCCCGGGTCCAGCGGGAGCAATCTGTCGTGCACGGAGCGAGCAGGGCGCTGCTCGCCCACATGCGGGGCGTCATCACGCAGGTCGCGGCGGCGATGAATCACGCGGGCGTCTACGGACGTGAGGGGAAGGTCTGCGCGGGGCCCGTGGTGGTCTCTGCGCTCGACATCCGCCACTGATGACAACCGTGAAGCACAAGATCGGAGCGGCGCTATGGGATTGACCTCTGCGCTACAGATCGGACGGTCGGGGCTCGTCGCGAGCCAGGTCGGCATCCAGGTCGCCGGCAACAACATGTCCAACGCCGCGACCCCCGGGTACACGCGGCAACAGCTCTTCCTTCAGCCCTCGCGTGACCAGCTCTCCGGATCGTTCTCGCTGGGCCGCGGTGTCGGCGTCCGCGCCGTCGAACGCCAGATCGACGAGGCGCTCCAGGCCCGCCTCCGCGAGAGCATCTCGGCGCAGAGCTTCGAGATCGAGCGACGCCAGGTCCTCGATCAGCTCGAAAGCATCATGGGCGAGCTGAGCGGCTTCGACCTCTCGAGCGAGATGTCCTCGTTCTTCAACGCGTGGTCCGACGCGGCGAACCTCGCTCAGGCCGACGCGGTCGTGGTCGAGCGTGGCCAGCAGCTCGCGAGCTTCATCCGTTCGCTCCGGAACGACATGAGCCTCCAGCGTCGCCAGCTCGAGGATCAGATTGGCCTGCGGACGAACCGGGCCGACGCCCTCCTTGACGAGGTCGCGTCGATCAACGCGCAGATCTCCGGCTCGGAGGTCGGCGGATCGAGCGCAAACGGTCTCCGCGATCGACGCGATGAACTGCTGAGCGAGCTGGCTGGGCTGATCGACATCGACACCCTTGAGGACAATCAGGGCGTCGTCGACGTTTACGTCGGCGGCTCGCCCGTGGTCCTTGCGGGCCAGAGCCTCGGCGTTCGCGTCAACCGTCGCTCGGACGGCACGACCGTGACCACTGAGATCGTCGCCAAGTCTGACGGCTCACGGCTCCCGGTCCGCGGCGGCTCGATCGGAGGTCTGCTCGCAAGCCGCGATGCGACGATCGATGACACCATCGATCGCCTCGATCGGCTCGCGCAGCAGGTCATCTTCCAGGTCAACCGCGCCCACTCGACCGGCTCGGACCAGGACGGGCTGACCAGCGCCGTCGGAGAGCTCCGCGTGGCGACGCCCGATCAGACCATCCCGTTCAACGACCCGGCCAACGCCACGTTCGGCGGCTTGCCGTTCAAGGCCGAGAACGGCGGGTTCTTCATCAACGTCTTCAACGCCGCGTCGGGCGTGTCCGAACAGGTGCGCATTGACGTGGACCTTGACGGCATCGACGCGAACGGCCTTGCCGGCACGGCGGACGATACGTCGCCGCAGGACATCGCCGACCAGATCAACGATGTGAACGGCGTCCGCGCTTCCTTCGACGCCGCGGGCCGGCTCGTGATCGAGGCCGACGCCGGATTCAGTTTCGCGTTCGAGGCCGACACGTCCGGCGTGCTCGCGGTGATGGGCGTCAACACGTTCTTCACGGGCGAAACGGCGGGCGACATCGCGGTTCGCGCGGACCTGCTCGCACAGCCGTCGCTCCTCAAGCTCGGCAAGTTCGAGGGCGACCAGTTCATTGAGAACGGCGCCGCGCTCGACATCGTCAATCTCCAGAGCTCCGCGCAAGCCAAGCTCGGCGGCGTCTCCGTCGAGGAGTTCTGGCTCGAAGCCGTGCAGGACGTCGCGAATGAGGCGAGCGCCGCGCAGACGCGGGCCGACTCGAGCGAACTCGTCCGCGCCAGCCTCCAGGCACAGCGCGACGGGCTGAGCGGCGTGAGCATCGATGAGGAGTCGATCAACCTCCTCACGTTCCAGCGCCAGTTCCAGGGTTCGTCACAGGTGATCAGCGTGGCCAACGAGCTGTTGAACACGCTGATCTCGATCATCTGAGGAGGATGCGGACGTGAGCTTCTTCTCGTCGAACATCGGACGTGTTCCCAATCTGCTGCTCGGGCGGACGTCGCTCTCGACGATCCAGCGGACGAGCTACGACCTCTTCCGCGCCTCGGGCCAGCTCTCCACGGGACTCGCCATCGCCCGCCCGAGCGACGACGCGGTCCGAGCCGCAGCGGTCACCGAACTCGACGCCCGCCTCGAGCGTGGCGAGCAGGTCGTGCGCAATCTTTCGCTGGCGTCGAGCAACCTCGGCATCCTCGATTCGACGATCGCCGAACTCTCGAACCTCGCCCAGGAGGGCCAGACCCTCGCCGTCGCTCAGGCAAACGTCGGCCCGGCGGCAGACGAGCGGTCGGCGCAGGCGTCGGTCGTCGAGGCGATGCTCGACAGCGTCCTTCGCCTGAGCAACCAGAAGTCGGTTTCAGGCTACATCTTCGGCGGCACGAACCCGGGCAACTCGCCAGTGCGCGAGGTGGGCGGCTCCTACGTCTTCCGCAATCAGGTCGGGGGCCTCACCCCTGATCTGGGAATCGGTCGCAGCGTGCAGACGACGCTCGGCGCCGGGAGCGTGATCGGCTCGCTCTCATCCCGCGTCCGCGGCGCCCAAGCCCTTGATCCGGCGCTGACCGAGGACACACGGGTCGCCGACCTGCGCGGAGCCCGCGGCGTCGGCGTCGCGCTCGGCGAAATCGAAATGATCATTGACGGGACAGACGTCGCGCAGATCGACCTGACCGGGGCGGACAGCGTCGGCGACGTGCTCGATCGCATCGAGGCTGCGATTCGAAGGATCGAGATCGACGAGAACAAGACCGTCCTCGGTCCGACCGACCCCGTGTCGATCGAGGACGAGAAGCTCCGCATCGATACCGCCGGCGCGTCGACGGTCGAGTTCCGCGACATTGCCGGCGGGCGTACCGCTCGCGACCTCGGCCTTGAGCGGCCCACGCCATCCCCTTTTGCGGGGGCCGACCCACTCGGCGAGGACCTACGACCTCGGTTGACGAAGCGAACGCCGATCGACTCGCTCCAGGCACTGACCGCGCCGCTCGGCGAAGTTGTGATCGAGAACAACGGCTTCTCGACGACGATCGACCTGAGCAACGCGAAGAGCGTCAGCGAGATCGAGAGCGCGTTCGAGTCGGCTGGCGTGTACGTCGAAGTCGAGATTGACCCCGACGGCGAGACGCTCAGCGTTGTGAACCGCCTGTCGAGCAGCCAGAACAAGTCGCTCTCGATCCGCGACGCGGACGACGGGACGCAGACCGCCAGCCGTCTCGGGCTCCGTTCGTTCCAGCCCGCCACCCGCATTGCGGACTTCAACTTCGGGCGGGGCGTGGATGTGCTCGAGGGGAACCCGGACCCGAGTCTCAACGTCGACTTCGACATTGTCCTTGGCGACGGGGTCCAGATCCCAATCGACCTCAGCTCGGCCGACCTGACCACAGTCGAGTCGGTGATCGATGAGATCAACCAGCAGATCAGCGACTTCCTCGCCGATCCGTCTTCCCCCACCACGACGATCAACGTCACGGCGACCATCACCGACACCAACAACGGCTTCACGCTCCAGCAGACCGGGAGCGCGAACCCGCTGACGATCGCCCAGCGGAACAACAGCCCCGCGGCCGCCCAGCTCGGCCTGCTCCAGGGGACGTACAACACGACGACGGATGAGTTCGAGGGGATCGACCCCGCGCGGGTCCGCGTGAACAACATCTTCACGCATCTGATCGATCTTTCGGACGCTCTCCGCGGCGACGACGTGTTTGGCATCCAGCTTGCGTCGGATCAACTCCGTGCAGCCACCGATCTGCTCACCGACACCCGTGCGGTGGTCGGCGGCTACGCGCGGCGTGTCGAGGACGAAATGCGGCAGGAAGAAGACAGGAGCGTGCTCGACCAACAGATCCGCAGCGAGCTGCGTGACGCGAACTTCGCCGAGGTGGCGACGCGTTACTCCCAGCTCCAGACGCAGCTCGAAGCCGGGCTGCGGACGGCGGGGCTGAGTTCGAGCCTGAGCCTCCTGGACTACCTGTAGAGCGATCGAGGGCCGGACGCGCGGAAACGCGCGGGCGCCGGCGAATTCGGAGAACTGGCGGAGCGGATCAGGCCGTGCTCCGCCACGGCGCGGCCGGGTGAGGAGCACCCGGGGACGCGCGCGTTTTACGGCCTGCATGATCGGAGCGCACCATGGAAGTGCGAACGACTCGGTTCGGAGTGATCGACATCGCGGAGGACCGCGTGATCACGTTCCCAGGGGGGATCCTCGGGTTCCCGGATCGGACGCGGTACTGCCTGCTGGAACCGGGGGAAGACGCATGCTTCTTCTGGTTGCAGTCGCTCGAAGAGCCGGACCTCGCCTTCGTGGTGACGGATCCATCTCTCTTCGTGCCGGAGTACACGGTACCGGTGCGCAAGGAGCAGATGGACTCGCTCGGTATCACGGGTCTCGACGAGGCGCAGGTGTTCGTGATCGTGAACAAGGTCGGAGGGACGCTGACAGGCAACCTCCAGGGCCCACTGATCGTGAGCACGACGTCGCGTCAGGGCGAGCAGATGGTGCTCGCGGAGAAGCGATGGACCACCCGCCACGAGCTGGTGCGTCTTGAGACCGGGGCGCAGGCCGCCAGCGCCTGAGCTTCGTCAACGGACCGACCCCGCTCGCGGGGCGGACCGCATCGTCCGCGGCGTAGCGCTTCGGCGCCGCCCGCGGGGAGAGACCACCCGTGACCTGCCTCCCGGCACGGACGCCGGGACGGTACGAGGAAGCCACCGAAGGAGCTCACCATGTTGGTGCTCTCGAGGCAGCGGGATGAAACGATCATGATCGGCGACGAGATCGAGATCACGGTCGTCGACATCCGAGGCGACAAGATTCGCCTCGGCATCACCGCTCCAACAAGGATTGCCGTACACCGCAAGGAGGTGTACGAGGCCATCAAGAGCGAGAACGAGAACGCGGCCCGCATCACGGGCAACGAGCTCGACAGCCTCGCACAGACCGTCAGGCCAGGACCAAAGCGCTCGACGCGCCTCCCCGGCCTTCTCGCCCAGCCGTCACCCACGAGGACGTCCGCCTAAGGACGCCGCGGAAGAACCGACCCCGCCGCCGCGCACGAACGCGGCGTCGCGAGCAGCAATCACGGAGGATTGTCATGGCTCGGATCAACACCAACGTCCCCAGCGTCATCGCGCAGTTCAACCTGTCGCGCAACGACGCCGAGCTCGACCTCAGGCTCCAGCGACTCGCGACGGGCCTGCGGATCAATCGAGGCGCCGACGACCCGGCCGGCCTCATCGTCTCCGAACGCCTCCAGACCGACATCAAGGGTGTGGAGCAGGCGATCCGCAACGGCGACCGCGCGTCGTCGGTGATCGCCACGACGGAGGCCGCGCTCGTCGAGGTCACCGACCTGCTGAACTCGGTCAAGGCCCTCATCGTCGAGGCCGCCAACACGGGCGGCAACTCGGCCGAGGAACGCGAGGCGAACCAGCTCCAGATCGACTCGGCGATCCAGTCGATCACGAGGATCAGCAACACCGCCTCCTTCGGCGGCCTGCGCCTCCTCGACGGATCCCTCGATTACGTCACGAGCGGCGTCACCAACTCGACGATCGAGAAGGCGCAGATCTTCGGCGCGAGCTTCGTCGGCACCAGCCGACTGCAGGTCGACGTCGACGTGCTCGCGTCGGCCCAGACCGCCGCGTTGTACCTCAGCACGAACGACGGCGCCGCGGGCGAAGGCGTGTTCAACGCCGGCACGCTCCAGTCGCAGCTCACGATCGAGGTCGCGGGCGTCCGAGGTGTTCAGGAGTTCACGTTCGCCAGCGGCACGCCCCTGAGCGACATCGTCTCCGCGATCAACAGCCGCTCGGCGCTCACCGGTGTGACCGCCAGCTCGATCGGCGGCGCCAACCTGACATCGGGCCTCGTCCTCCGATCGGAGGGCTACGGCTCCGGAGCGTTCGTGTCGGTCGAGCGGCGCAACCTTCCCGCCGTCGCCGTCAACAGCTTCGACCCGCAGGTCGCCGACGGCAACGCGGCGCCGCCGACGGGCGCCACCTTCCCTTGGACGACGTACGCGAACTTCGTCTCCGCCTCGCGCGACCAGGGCCAGAACGTCCAGGCCCTGATCAACGGCAACCTCGCCAACGGCGACGGGCTGAACGTCTCCATCAACTCCGCGGCCCTCTCGCTCGAGCTCCAGCTCGACGAGTCGTTCGCGATCGACCCGACGCTGACCGCCTCTACCTTCAACATCATCGGTGGCGGCGCCCTCTTCCAGCTCGGACCGGAGATCAACGCCCTCCAGCAGGCGAACGTGGGCGTGCCCTCGATCGCGGCCTCCCGACTGGGCGGCGTCCTCGTGGGCGGCGGCCTCCAGTTCCTCTCCAGCCTCGCCAAGGGCCAGATCAACTCGATCGCCGAGAGCGCGAGGCGGAACGACTTCTCCAACGCGTCGGACATCATCGACGCGGCGATCGACGAGGTCACGATCCTCCGAGGGCGTCTCGGCGCCTTCGAGCGGAACGTGCTCGATACGAACAAGCGGAGCCTCCAGTCCGCCCAGGAGAATCTCACCGCGAGCCGCTCGGTCATCCTCGACGCCGACTTTGCCGCCGAGACGAGCCGCCTGACCCGGGCGCAGATCCTGCAGCAATCGACGACGTCGGTGCTTCAGCTCGCGAACCAGCGATCGCAGTCGGTGCTCTCGCTGCTCGGCTAAGGCATCCAGAGGATCAATTGAAGCGATAGGCGCCCCGCTCCGGCGGGGCGCTTTTTTTGCGCCTCCGGGTCAGGGTGTCCAGTAATCGGGGATCGATCTCCCGGCCGGGGTCCGATCGCGCAGTGAAATGCCTCGTTCTGACTTCCTTTCCGATCTTTCGCGATTCGTGCGCTTAACCCGCCCTCCGTTCGGGCCGATCCCGTGGTCCGAGCGACGTGGCGCGTGCCACGGCGAAGGAACAACAGCCCTCACCGGATGGAACCTGGGCTGAGCACGTGCGCCGGGCGTCGCCATTGGGGCGGATCGCCGGATCAGTTCACGGAGGAAGTCGACCATGAGTCGCATCAACACGAACGTGCAGTCTTTGATCGCCCAGCGCGTGCTCGGGCAGAACAACTCGTCGCTCAACACGAGCCTCGAGAGGCTGAGCACGGGTCTGCGGATCAACCGGGGCAAGGATGACCCGGCCGGCCTGATCGCAAGCGAGAACCTGAAGAAGGACCTAACCGGTATCAACGCCGCGATCGCGAACGGCGAGCGAGCTGATCAGGTTATTAACATTGCGGAAGGCGGCCTGAACGAGGTCTCCAACCTGCTCAACGAGCTCCAGGGCCTGCTGACGGCCTCGGCCAACGCGGCCGGTTTGAGCACCGCTGAGAAGGAAGCGAACCAGCTGCAGATCGACTCGATCCTGCAGACCATCGACAGCATCTCGGGCCAGACCAGCTTCCAGGGCACCAAGCTGCTCAACGGCAACCTGGAGTACAGCACCAGCTCGATCAACGCGGGCGTCACCGACTTCCGCATCAACGGCGCCAAGTTCACAGGCAGCTCGGTCGCCGTCATCGCCAACGTGACGCAGTCCGCCCAGACGGGCCGCGTGTTCCTGTCGACCAACGGCAACATCGCGTTCTCGGGCGGCGCCACGAGCAACATCTTCAGCATCGAGGTGTCGGGCGCCCTCGGCAGCCGCGAGATCAGCTTCCAGTCGGGCGCCACGGTGAACGACATCGCCAACGCGATTAATCAGTTCACCGACCTGACCGGCGTCGAAGCGACCGCATCCGGCACGGGCGTCCGCCTCGACTCGAGCGAGTTCGGCGGCCAGAACTTCGTCTCGGTCCAGTCGACGGGCGAGAACGGCCTGGCGAACGCTGGCACCGGCACGTACACCTACAACGCCACCGACCAGGCCACCGTCGTCGCCGGCTCCGCGGCTACCTTCGCCGCGACCTCGACGAACGCCACCCGTGACGCGGGCCAGGACATCGGCGCCTCGATCAACGGCAACATCGCGACCGGCAACGGCCGTAACCTGAACGTGAACACCGACTTCCTGAACGTCGAGATCACGCTGTCCAACACCGCCTCGCAGACGCTGGGCTCGATCACCGCCTTCAACATCACGGGCGGCGGCGCCGACTTCCAGCTGGCGGGCAACGTCGACATCGGTGGCCGCGTCGCAATCGGTATCGAGGACCTGTCCAGCCGCAAGCTGGGCAACTCCAGCCTCGGCTTCCTGGACGAGCTGGGCGCGGGCCGCGCGTTCAACGTCGTCACCTCGAGCGCCAACGAGCTCGCGACCGCTCAGAAGATCGTCAGCAAGTCGATCGAGCAGATCTCGCAGACTCGTGGCCGCCTCGGCGCCTTCCAGAAGAACGTCATCGGCTCGACGATCCGCTCGCTGGGCGTCGCCGCCGAGAACACCGCCGCTGCGAACAGCGTCATCGCCGACGCCGACTTCGCCTCGGAGACCGCGGCCCTGAGCCGCAGCCAGGTGCTGGTCGCCGCGACGCAGAACACCCTGCAGCTCGCGAACCAGAACCCGCAGCAGGCCCTGCAGCTCCTCGGCTAACGCCGGAGCGGCCTGACCGCGACCGATCTTGAGAAGGCCCGGGCCAAGCGCCCGGGCTTTTTCTTTGCGCCCCCCGCTCGCCCGGATCGCGAGCGCCGACCGATAATCGCGCGTGCCCCCCAAGCGCGTCATCCCCTCCGCCGCGGAGCTCCCACCACCGCTCGCCCGCGTCCATCGCTCGTTCGTCGCCTATCTACGCGTCGAATGCGGCATGAGCCCTCGGACGATTGAGGCGTACGGTGGCGACCTCGCCAGACTCCTGGCAGAGGCCTCCGCTTCCGGCATGACCGACGTCGCCGAGCTGACACCCCGGATCCTGGCGGATCACGTCACAACCCTCTCGCGACAAGGACAGTCGGGCGCGAGCGTCGGACGCCACATCGCGACGATGCGCGTGTTCTGTCGCTGGCTCGTCGCCCGCGGCATGCTCGCCGACAACCCCGCGAAGCTGCTCGACCGCCCCGCGAAGTGGAACAAGCTTCCGGGCGTGCTCTCCCCGTCGCAGATGCGCAAGATCGTCGAAGCGCCGGCCCAGGCGGCGGACGACGATCAGGATCCGCCTCTCTGGATGCGAGACCGCGCGATGCTCGAAGTGATGTACGCCTCGGGGCTTCGAGCAAGCGAGGTCGGAGCGCTGAGCGTCGACGATTACAACCCGACGCTCGGCGCCCTCCGCGTGACCGGCAAGGGCGACAAGCAACGCCTCGTGCCGACCGGAGAACCCGCGCAGGAGGCGATGGAGCGGTACCTCAGAGACTGCCGGCCCACGCTCGCTTCGGTCGGGCTCGCCAAGGGTGAGCGACGCGACGACGGCAAAATGTTCCTCACGAGGAGCGGGCGGCCGATCGAACGCGTGCGTGTCTGGCAGCTCGTCCGCAAATGGGCGAACGTCGCGGGGCACAGCAACGTCCACCCGCACATGCTCCGCCACAGCTTCGCGACCCATTTGCTTGCGGGCGGCGCCGACCTCCGTGTCGTTCAGGAACTTCTCGGCCACGCGGACATCACGACGACGCAGATCTACACCCACATCGATCAGACGCAACTCCGAGCGACGATCGCGAAGCATCACCCAAGACCGTGAGCGTCGAGTGCGGTGAACCGGTCAAGCGGCGCCGAGGTGGAACACCGCAAAGTCACCCTTCGCGTCGGTCCAGGCTTTCAGTGTCTTCAGCCCGCACGCCAAGGCCTCGGTCTCGAATTCGCCGAGGGTGAACTTGTACGACGATTCGGTGTGCATCCGCTCGCCGTCTTTGAACTCGAAGATTCGATCACCGATGACAACCGACTGGTCGCGGAGGCTCTGGAGCCCCATCCAGACGCAGCCCTCCTTGTCGTCCCAACGAGCCGTGTAGCGGAACGCCTTGTCCTCGAAGTTCGCGCCGAGTTCGCGGTTCATCCGCGCGAGCAGATTGTGGTTGAACGCGCTGGTGACGCCCGCGCTGTCGTCGTAGGCCGCCTCGAGCCTCGCGGAACTCTTCTTCATATCGACGCCGAGCAGGACGCTCCCGCCCGCCCCGGCCACGTCGGCGAACAGTCGAAGCAACGCCCGACGTTGCGCCGGAGCAAAGTTCCCCACCGTTGAACCAGGGAAGAAAACCAATCGCGGCGCCGTCGGATCGATCTCGGCGGGCATCGCCATTGGCTTCGTGAAGTCCGCGCAGACCGGATAGATCGGAATCGTCGGGAACCGCTCGGCGAGCGCTTCCGCCGAACGACGGACGTAGTCCAACGAGATATCGACCGGAACGACCGCCTCCGGACGATCGAGCGCGTCGATCAGCATCACGGCCTTTTCGCCGCTCCCCGCCCCGGGCTCGATGACCGCGACGCCCGGTCCGATCCGCTCCGCCATCTCAGCGATGTGCTCGCGGAAGATCGCCGCTTCGGTGCGCGTGGGGTAGTAGTCGGTGGTCTCGCAGATCTCGTCGAAAAGACGCGAACCCTCGTCGTCGTAAAGGTACTTCGGCGGGATGGCCTTCTGATCCAGCGACAACCCGTTCAAGACATCCTCTAGGAACGTGTCGTGGTCCGTCGGGTCGAGATCGACGATCGTCGGGGCGCCCCCGTGATCGGACTCCGAGCCGTCTGTGTTCTCCATCGAATTGCTCATCGTGCCTCCCTCGCGAGCCTGACACCCGCGAAACACCACCGATCGTCGGCGTGGTAGTAGTTGCGGTAGGTCGCTCGCGAGTGACCCGCCGGCGTTGCGAAGCTCGCGCCCCGAAGGACGAACTGCCCGCACATGAACTTCCCGTTGTACTCGCCGAGAGCGCCATCCGGCGGTCGGTACCCGGGATAGGGACCATAGTCACTGCGCGTCCACTGCCACAGCGATCCGTACATCTGCTTGAGCGCATCGCTGCGGGAAGAGGCCGCCGAGGGATGCATCCTGGAACCCTCGCGCATCCCATCGACCGGCGTCCGCTCGACGCACACCGCATTCTCCCACTCGTGCTCGGTGGGAAGGCGGGCGCCTGCCCACCGCGCGTATGCATCCGCTTCGTAGAAGCTCACGTGCGCTACCGGCTCGGCCGCTCTGAGCTCCCGAAGCCCCTCGAGCGTGAACTCCGCCCAGCCGCCGTCGCAGCGGGTCCAGTACATCGGAGCGCTGCGTCCATATCCCTCGACAACTCGCCATCCCGCGTCGAGCCACAATTCCGACCGCTGGTACCCGCCATCGTTCATGAACGCGAGCCACTCCCCGTTCGTCACGAGCCGGTCGGCGAGTTCGTACGGCTCCACAAACACACGGTGTCGGGGGCCCTCGTTGTCGTACGAGAATCCTTCGCCATCGTGACCGATCTCACAAACCCCGCCCTCGAACGCCCGCCACCCGAGATCCGGCGCCGCGGTCACCAACGATCCGGCAACCGGATCCGCGTAAGCCGGCGCCAGCGGGCTCTCGCTGAACAGGTGTTTGATGTCGCTCAGGATCAGTTCCTGATGCTGTTGCTCGTGATGAAGTCCGATCTCGATCATCGCGCGAAGCTCGGCGTCCTCGCCGCGTGGAGACGCGATGAGAGCAGCGACCTGGTCATTGACCTCCCGACGCTGCGCCCTGACCTCATCCAGGCTCGGACGCGTCAGAAGCCCCCTCTTCGAGCGATCAAACGGTTTGCCGAGCTGCGTGTAGTAGGAGTTGAACAGCGACGATGCGCGGCCCGCCGGCGGCGGCCTCTCCGGATACGCAGTCTTCAGAACCATCTGCTCGAAGAACCACGATGTGTGGGCGAGGTGCCACTTGGCGGGCGAGCACTTCGTCATCGACTGCGCGATCGCGTCTTCGGCGCTGAGCGGCTCAACGAGGCGCTCGGTAGCGCGACGCACCGATGAGAACCGGGCCCCGAGCGAAACGCCGGAGTCTCCCGCAACGGTCGAAACTCTGGTCTGTCCCATCAACATGGCATTGGCTTTCCGGCCGGGCCACTCCGTCATCAACCGATGTCGGGCTCTTGCGAACGGACGAAAGACCATACCACGCGTTGGGCCGCCGAGCTACCCGCGATCAACACGACGCAGCCCACGCGGCAACGCGAGACGCTCAAGAATCTCGAAGAATCCTTGCGCAACGAGCGCCAACGCCGCCGCGGGCGCTGCGCCCTGCACGATGAGTGAAAAATCATTTCGTCGAATGCCGGTCAGAATCGGCTCGCCGTACCCGCCCGCCCCGATGAACGCGCCCAGCGTGGCGAAACCGATCGTGATGACCATCGACGTCTTCACGCCCGCAAGGATCGCGCGCGCCGCCAACGGTAGTTCAACGACCACGAGACGACGCCCCGGCGTCAAGCCGATCGCTCGGGCCGATTCAATCAGCGGTTGTGGGATGGACGCCAGCCCCGCCTGCGTCGACCGAACCATCGGAAGCAGGCAATAAACGAACAACGCCGCGATCGCGGGCTTCGCCCCGATCCCGAGCAGCGGGATGAATAGCACGAGCAGCGCGAGCGACGGAATCGTCTGCGCCACTCCAACGATTGCGACCACCACCTGCCCAAACCGGGGCATCGCCGCCGCTGCAACGCCGAGCGGTATCGCCACCGCTGCGCCGAGGCACATCGGAATAGCCACCAGGAAGACGTGCTGAACGGTCGTGCGGGCCAGCCGTTCTTGCCACGATTCCGAGCGAGTGGCCTCCGAGTTCAGCGAACCGTTCGACGCCAAAAAGGCATCCGCGATCTCACTCTCGTCGACGTCCTCGGCCTTCGCCCTCCGGTTCATCGCCACCATCGCCGACGCGTCGATCTCTCCACCGAGGGCTTCAAGCTGATCGATCCACCCCGCCGCCTCGCGTCGAAGCTCTGCCCGATACAGCACCACCGCGTCGTACCGCGGAAAAAAGCCGAGCTCGTCCTCCAGAGCGACGAGGTCATAGAGCTCGATCTCAGCGTCGGTCGAGTACAGATCAACGACATCGACGGACCCAGCCAGCAGCCCCCGATACGCGAGTTCGTGCTGCATGCCGCGGACCCGCTCGGGATCGAGCCGGTACGCCGCGCTGAGGCGTCCCCACCCGTCTCCGCGATCGATGAACTCGTTCGTCAGCCCGTAGACCAGTCCCGGATGATCACGCAGATCCTCGATGGTGCGCAGGCCCAGCCGATCAGCAGTCTCTCGTCGCACGCCGATCGCGTAAGTGTTGTTGAACCCAAGCGGAGCGGACATGGCGATCCCGAGCTCGGCGAGCGCTTTCACCAACGCCTCATCGCCCTCGAGGCCCGCGTCGGCGAGGAGTTCCTGACGAAGCGTGCCGGTGTACTCCGGGTACGCATCGATCTTCCCGTCGACCAACGCATTGAACAGCACGGCCGAGCCGCCAAACTGGCGCTCGTGAACAACGTCCTCCCCCGCGCCGAGGCCGAGCTGTGTCACGATCTCCCCGAGGATGACGGATTCGTTGAAGAGCTTCGAGCCAACGACGTACGGCCGCTGCGCCGACGCGACCGAGCACACGAACACCAGGATCGCGACGCAACACCTCACGCCACCGCTCCATCGAGCAACGCACGCACCCGATCGACCTGGGCGCCGACGAACCGCGATACAAAATCGTCCACCGGCGACGACCGCAACTCCGCAAACGAACCACGCTGGACGACCACCCCGTCGCGGAGCAGCACGATCTCATCCGCGAGATACGCCGCCTCCGCCAGGTCATGCGTCACGAAGACCACAGCCTTTCCAAGCGATCGGAAGAGGTCTCGCAGTTCTCGCTGCGCTTCCGCCCGCACCTCCGGGTCGAGCGCCCCAAGCGGTTCATCGAGCAGGAGTGTCTCCGGATTCGACACCAGCGCTCGAAGCAGCGCCACGCGCTGCCGCTGACCGCCAGAGAGCTCGGAGGGGAAGCGATCGAGCAGCGCAGCATCGAGCCGAACGAGCCCCGTGAGTTCCGTGAGGCGGACAAGTGCTTCGCGACGATCGGAGCGACCGGCGTGATCGAGCGCAAGCATCGCGTTCCGCCGTGCCGTCATGTGTGGAAACAACCCACCATCTTGGATGACGTACCCCACGCGACGACGCGCCACGCGCCAGGCCGATGCGCCGACGACCTCCTCGCCATCGACCAGCACGCGGCCCTCGCTCGGTTCGATCAGCCCGAGCATGACCCGCAGCAGCGTGGACTTCCCAGACCCGCTCGGCCCGATCAGGGCGATCACCCGCCCCGCGTCCGCTCGCAGGTCGACGCCGCGGAGCACCCACCGCTCGTCGTACTGTTTTCCAACGCCTAGGAGCTCGAGCACATCGCCAGCCTACACCTTGCGTCATGTCCGAGCGGAAGACCACGCCCCGAAACGCCCGATAGAGACCACATGCCAGAACCGACGACCGCAGGCCAACTCCGCGACCGCCTCCGCGCACAGGCCGAGGCCCAGCGCGCCGCCTTCGCAGCGACCCCCGGCCTCAGCGCCGACACCTACCAGAAGCTCGCCGATCGCGCCGAGGCGCTCGAATCCGCGCTCCGCGCGGCGGGCCTCTCCGATGACGACCTCGCCCCGATCGCCGACCATCGGCGCACGCTCCGCGACGTCACACGCCAACTCGATGGTTCCGCCTCATCATCCGTCCCCCCGCCCAACAGCGCCGTCTACGCGGCCGCTATCGAGGTCACCGAACTCACCGCGATCGCACGCTCGCTCAAAGACGCGTCCCCGGTCTGGCGCGAAGCGATCGCGTCACACGTGCGCGCCGGCGGGTCGCCCGGCGCCGAGCGCCTCGCCCTCTCGCTCGCGGCCGTGCTCCGCGGCTCGTCGGTCAAGCTCAATCTCGACGCCGCCGCTCCCGTCACCGCGTTCACGATCGATCTGGGCGGATGGGCCGCCTCGTTCGCGTTCGGATCCATCGGCGTCGATGACGCGAGCGCCCTCTCGACCTCGCTCCAGACGGACGGCAGGACTGGGATGGTCGTGATGGACGCGGGCGCCGCCGTGACCCGCGCAGAAGGCGGCATGATCCGCGCCGCAGACGACCGAACGCTCATCACCGCCGTCGGACAGCGGCTCGAGAACCTCCTCGTTGAGAAGCAACCCGCGCTCGCGGCGGCTGTGAACACCGATCACGCGTTCGCCGCCGTCGCGCACGCGACCATCGCGGGTCTCAACGTTGCCTCATCCCGGCTCGTGTTCTGCGAGTGCTGGCGTGTCGTGAATCTCTGCGACCTCGACGACCCTCGGATCCCCCGCGTCAAACGCTTCATCGGCGCGATCGAGTCGTCATCGACCGCCCGCTGACGGCTCGAGCCCCACGAATTCGATCACTGTCCGCTCGCCGCTCTCGGTGTCGATCCGTGTTACCTGGTGCTTCCGGGTGTCCGCGACGAAGACCTGTGCCGTGTGCCCCTCCCCGGGCGCTGGCGCAGCCATCGCGATCGCCTCCGCCCCCACAAAAGCTCCATCGCCCGACGCCCACGCTTCAACCTTGCGATCGCCCGTCGCCACACGCTTGAGCTTCCCATTGTGCGCATCGGTCACGAGCAGCTCGTCACCCGAAGCGTTGAGCATCGCCCTCGCCCAAACGCAAACGCCCGCGGGTCGCTGCAAACGCGCCGCGCCGTCCATCCCGTCGACATCTCCCGCGATCCCCTTGACGTCCTGCTCACCGCTCACACCAACGAGCGTCACCAGCTCGCGGTCGACAAGATCGAACCGCCGAATGGCGCATCCCTGTCCGTCCACAATGTAGATGTACCGCCCATCGCTTCCGATATCGATCCCCGCCGGTTGCGCGAACCGGCAGTGCTCAGCAGCGCCGTCAACAACCCCTTCACCACCGACGCCGGCCAGCCGCGTCGCAACGCGCGTCTGCCGCTCGACCTGCCAGAGTTGATGCGAGCCAGCCATGGTGACGTACAACCGCTTCAGTCGACGATCGATGACAACATCCCATGGGCAGTTCAACGGCTGCTCACTCGCCGCTCGCCCTCCCCGCAGATCGTCCCCGGGCTTCCCCGTGCCAACGAACGTCGACACCGCGCGCCCCGCGATGTCGATCTCGCGGACCGCGTGATTGCCGCTGTCCGCGACGAACAGGCGCCCCGCTCGATCATCGAACGCCAAGCCTCGTGGACCGTTGAAGCTCGCCTTCGACGCGACGCCGTCCGCGAACCCCCGTTCGTCGCCGAAGACCGCAACAACCTCGGCCCTCCCCGCGGCGTCAGGCTGCGTCGCGTGAATCACCCGATGCCCCGCCGTGTCCGCGACGAACAGATGACCCGCTCTTCCTACGCGCGAGTGAAACGCCTCGACCCCGCCCGGCAGCCGAAGGGCCGTCTCGTAAGGCGCGGTCACCTCAACGTGAAACGGCACGGACCGAGGCGCCGCCTCCACCAGGTCCGCGATGTATCGCTCGAGAATCCGACGATTCCCGACGCCGTCCGCGGACCCCACGATCTCACCCCGCGCGTCGATGAGAACGAACGTCGGCCATCGCTCGATCCCATAACGCCGCCAGATCCGAAAGTTGCGATCCACGACAACCGGCACGCCCAAGCCGATCGCTTCGTTCTGATCGCGTACCGCGTCGACATCGGCCTCCGCGGGAAACCTCGCTCCGTGGACACCCACGACCACGAACCCCTTCATCCCGAACCGGGACTGCAGCCACGCGATGTCAGAAACGCTCTGAAGACTCTCTATTCGCCACGCGTTGTAGAAGAACAACGCCACCACGCGACCCGCGAGATCCCCGTCGAATCGCAGCGGACCGGGCGAGTTGATCCACCCCAGCGAAGGTTCAAGCTCAATCGCGCGAGGCATCGAATCAGCCTACCATGCAAGCTCAGAGACCGAACCGCGCGAACGCCACCGCCCCGGGCGGCTCGATCCGCTCAACATCACCCCGCGCCCGCAGCGCCCCGATCGCCGCCAGCATGTCCGCAGGCGGCGGCGCGGTGAACACCAACGGCGCCCGCGTGATCGGGTGCTCGAGCGCGAGCAGCCCGGCATGGAGCATCTGACGCTCCGCCACCACGCCACCACCCAGATCCCCGACCAGCCCGCCGTACATGTCATCGCCCGTTATCGGATGCCCGCGATACGAAAGGTGGACCCGGATCTGATGCGTCCGACCCGTCTTGAGCTCGAGCTCGATGAGGCTGAACCGCTCTGCCGCCTCGTGCTTGCCGAACCGCTCACGCACCCGAGCGATCGTGACGCTCGGCTTGCCCAGATCGTCCCGCCGAACGACCTGCTTCTCGCGATAGCCCTTCTCCTTGCTCGGATGCGGCCCGATCGGCTCGTCGATCACCTCGACATCCCGCCCCAGATCCGTTGTAAACAACCCGTGCGTCAGCGCGAGGTACCGCTTGTCGACCGTGCGATCCTCCCACTGACGCCCGAGCTTCCAGTGAGCCTCCTCCGTCTTCGCGAAGACGATCACACCCGTCGTATCACGATCGAGACGATGAACCACGCCTGGCCTCGCCTCCCCCAGCCCGACCGGGCTCAACGACCCGCCCGTATCACTCCCGTGACGGAAGTGCCACGCCAGCGCGTTCAGCAACGTCCCCGACTTCTCCGCCCGCGCAGGATGCACGATGATGTCCGCGCGCTTGTTCAGAGCGATCAGATGCTCATCCTCAAAGAGCACCTCGATCGGGATGTCCTGCGGAATGATGTCCTTCGAAGGCGGCGGAGGGACCAGCACCGCGATCACGTCCCCGTGACGCAGCTTCGTCGCCGAACGCGCCGCCCGCTCGTTGACCGTCACCCCGCCATCATCGATGAGCCGCTGGATCTGATTCCGGCTCATGAACGTGATCCGGCTCGTCAGGTACTTGTCGAGCCGCGCGTTCAGATCCCGCTGCAGGCTGAACGTCACCTTCCAGCTCGGATCCTCCGCGTCCGACGAGCCGAGTTCCGCCGCCCGCTCGTACGCGGCGCGGATGGCGTCCGGATTGACCTTGCCCCCCGGCAGGATCAGCGGCGGGAGATCAGCGAGCGCCTCCGCCTCGAGGCCGGTCGAAACCAACGCCTCGGGCTCGTCGGCCTTAGCCATCCTCGGAAGGCGCCTCGACCTGCGCGTCCGCGTCGGTCTCGACGCCGCCCTCGACGTCCCCGTCAACTGCGGATTCGGGCTCGACGTACTCCGTCTCGGCGCCGTCGGCGCCCTCGGCGCCCTCGGCGTCTTCCGCCGACGCCCGCGTTTCGCCCGGCAGCAGCGGAAGCTCGTCGAGGGTCATTATCCGCCGATCGAACGACAGCTGGTCGATCGAAGCCTTCCGCGAACGGGCGACCTCCGCGAGTTCGTTCGCGCGAGCCTCGGTCGCGAGCTCGATCACCCGGTCGTACGCGCGGCGCGCCGCCTCGACGTCGCGCCTCGACTCCGCCGTCGCCGCGACGCCGAACGCCGCGTTGATCGCGATCATCCGCTTGCCGTCGACGCCCGCGGTGTCGGAAAGGATCCGCTGGTAGATCCGCTCGGCGTCGAGGTAGTACGTCTCGCGATCCTCCTCGCCGAGCAGTTCCTCATCCGATACCGATCCGTCCGGCCCGACCTCGGCGCCGATCTCGACGCCCGACCGCGCCGCGGACAGGTAAAGATCAGCGAGCCGAAGCTCCGCGATCTCCGCGACGCTCCCGACACCCGCGTACTCCTCCGCGACCGCGCGAAGCGACGCCGGGCTCGGCGAATTGGTGAACTCCACGTTCGCCGCCAGCGACGCGAACGCCGCGTCACGCGTCTCGACCTGCTTCTGCTGATACCAGTTCCAACCCCACCAGCCGAGCGAAAGGATGATGATCAGGATCAGGACCGGCTGCGACCACTTCTGAAGGAAGTTGATCAGGTCGGTATTGACCCGCGATTCCTGAAGGCCCTCGCCTTCCTTGATCTGTGCCTGGCGTTCGTCCATCATCGCGCGTTCCTGAACTCTGGCGGGCGGATCAAGGCCCTTTGGTGTCCGTTGCGTCCGGTCGAGGGCGGGAAGTCTAGCGCCAACCCCCTACCAGAACCTCCAAGGCCGCGGGTCCGCCAGCAGCTCCGGAGGGACGAGCAGATCCCGCGCCCGAAGCGCAAACGCCGTCACCGACGCCGCGTCCAGAGCGCTGACCCCCACATCGAACCTCCACGAAGGCTCACCGAGGTCGATCCGGGTCGCGACGCGGAGCCGCTCGCCCGTCTTCGCGACCAGTTCAGGCGCCGCCGTGGTTGCGTCGCCGCAGAGCAGAATCAGGTCAGCCGACCGCGTGAGCTCCATGGCGATCCCCTGCGCCTCCTCCTCGATCGGCCCGTCCGCGTCGCGCCACCCCGGCGTATCGACGTACCGGACAACCAACCCCGCCAGGTCGATCCACGCCCCGACATGGTCGCGCGTCGTCCCCGGGGCCTCATGCACCATCGCCACGCCCCGCCCGGCCAGCGCGTTCAGAAGCGTCGACTTCCCCACGCTCGGCGGCCCAACCGCCACGACCAGAGCAGGTTCGATCAACCGTCTGAGTCGCGGGTCCTCATTGACGGATCCCGCGCCCCCCGCTTCACGCCAACGTCGCGGCTGATCTAGAAGTAAATCGATCGCGAGCGGGCTCGCCGCCCGCGCCAGAGCATCGAGCATCCGACGCTCAATCTCGTCCGACGCCTCCACATAGGTCTCCGCGGTCGCCTGACCGACCACCGCGCCGCCGTCCTCCAAAGCCCGAAGCAGCCGGCGTGTGTTGGCCACGCCCCCGTGGGGCATGAGATCGCACCGGGTAGCTGACCAGCGCACAACAACACCGTGATCGCCCGTGCAGAGCGCTCGCAATACCGGGACGCCCACCGAGACCGCCCGGTCCGTGACCAAGCTCAACATCCGGTCCATGCCCGCAGCGTCGTCCGACGCGAGTCCGACGATCGCGATCGCCCCCCGCCCCGACGCCGGCGTCGCCAGCCAGGCCCGCAAGGCGTTCATGCCCCGTCGTCGCCGTCCTCGTCGTCCATGAACGACCGACGGAGGCACGAGGCGATCCCGAGGATCTGAAGGTCCGGCACCACATGCTCGACAAGCTCGGTCGCCTCGAGCACCCCCACGTCGCCGCCCGTGCCGATGACCTGCGGGTACCCCCCGTACGCCTCGGCGTACCGATCGAGCGACTCGCGAACCATCCCCCGCACCGCCGCGATCACGCCAAGCCGCATCGCGTGCGCCGTGTCCTTTCCGAACACGCCCCGCTCCACCGCCGGCATCTCGAACCCGAGCCTCGGCAGCGCCGCCGTGTTCTCGTGAAGGGCGCCGAGCATCGTCGAAAGCCCGGGAGCGATCCCGCCGCCCTGAAACACGCCCTCGCCGTCGACGAAATCGACCGTTACCGCAGTCCCGACATCGACGACGACGCACGCCTGCTTCGCCCGCTCGAACGCCGCGATCGCGTTCAGGACCCGGTCCTGCCCGAGGGTGGACGCGTCGTCGAGCGCGTGGCGGAGAAACAGCGGAACGTCGACGCCGACCCGGAGCGTCTGCCCCACGCCGAGGGCACGGGCGACGGCCTCGCTCGCCGCCTCAGCGTGCGACGCCGCGACCGACGAACACACGGCCGCCGCCGCCCCGGAGGCCGACGGAGCGAAAGGCGCAAGACGGTCCGTCCACGGCGTTGGGTCGGCGTTGTCGAACGACGCGGCGTGGACGACCTCGCCCCCCCGCATCGCCGCCACCCGCGTCCGCGAGTTCCCGACCGCGAGCGCGACCCAGGAAAGGTTGACCCAATCGACCGCGCTACCCGAAGATGCGCCCAAAGGATTCTCTTGCCCGCCTGATTCGTGGTTCACGCGGCAAGCCTAGAACATGCGCCGCGCGCAGAGGCCGCGCCCGACCGGAGAATCGACCGCGTGGACCCTGTCGCCCGCTGCAAGGTGGACACCTCGATCGAACGCGTCGCCATCGGCGACGTTCAGTTCCCGCTCGGCGTCTACCCCGTCGAGAAGATGGAAGCCGTCCAGGGCTACGCCGTCGAGTTCGAATCGACCGACCTCGACGCCGACCCGATCGACGGCGACGCCGCCCTTGAGCAGTGGCCCGATCGGTACGTGTACGACATCGTCGTCTCCGCCCCTCGACTCTGGCACCTCTGCCTCCGCCTCATCTCGATGATGCCGCCTCGGTTCTACCCCATCCTCGACTACATCGGCCACGACGCCTTCCGCGAGATCGACCCCTACATCTCGTACGATCTCATCCCACAGGACCGCTTCCTCGACGGCGTCCGCCGCTACCGCCCCTTCCTTATGGAAGATGGAATGTGCGGCTTCGGCGCCATGAGCGAGGAGCCGTTCATGTACTTCTTCGTGGACGAGCACAAAATCGTCACCGTGCGCATCGAGCCCGCGATGAAGGAACGCCTCGATCGCCTTCTGGAAACGTTCGGTCTCCGCGAGATCGCCGAACCAGCCGGCGCCGACGCCGCCGCCCACGAACACCGCAGCGTGCTCGTCACCCCCGACGACGAGCCCGACATGCTCTCCGCCGACGAAGTCGTCGAATGGCTCCGCGAAGAATGGCGCCTCACGCTCAACGTCGACCCGGAGGTCAACGCCGACGACGCAGGTCGCCCGCTCGGATACACCCCATTTAGGTGTATTGTCCGCTGGCCGGGCGCAGCCGGCGCCTACCGCCACACCGAGGTCCTCGTCGTCGCCCAGTGCCTCGCGGAGGCCGAAGACCTGACCTTCGACGCGTGCGCGACGATCGAAACGACGCCCGACGCGACCGAGGAGTCGCCCGCAATCGTCTCCGCCGACCGCCTGACCGCGGCGCAGCTCGCGGAATTCCTCGGCCACGACCGTCCTGACGCCGTCGAGTATGAACAGACATCGGCTGTGCTTCGGATGCGGAACCTCGACGAGTCCTAGACGTATCGACGCTCGCCGCAAACCATCGGCGTCGCGCTTGCGAGCGAGCGCGTCCGCCGGTACCCTCCCCGCGGTTGGGGATGGCACGAGCCATTCCCGCCCCGACGATCACCGCTCGGCAGCCTCGCCGAGCGCCCGTCGGACGGGCCAAGTCAGCGTCGAGGCCGACGCTCACACAAGGTCCCGCGACCCCCGTTCGGGCGACTCAGGACGAGACAGCCCGTGGCCGCGACCGCGATCGGCGAGACCGATCAAGAACCCGACCGAAGAACAGCGCTTCGCTCCGCGAACGGACCGAGGTAGAGAACAGCAACTCCGGGCGCCACCACCCACGAGCAGCGCCCACCCACCGATCCTGCTTGATGTCGTCGCCAAGCACACACGACCAGGCAGCGGATCCGAGCAGCCAGACCGACCACCCGAAACGACGACGGGGGCGGGCGAGCGGACATTGATTCCGCTACCCTGCACGCCACAGCGCCAGACAGAGTGAGCGAGCACTCACTCTCCACAACGAAAGACACATAGGCTTGACCCCCCCGTGGGGTTGCACGGGCCAAAGGCCTTGTTGGAGATGCGAAGATGAGCCAGCGGACGCCGATCGGTCCTTTCTTTGTCGCCACGACCCTCGCCGCGTCACTCGCCTTCGGCGCCAGCGCCACCGCCCAGGTCGCGGCGGCCGCCGGAACGACCGGCACGCCCGCGAGCTACAAGGCGCAGGCCAAGACCGCCGAGCCCTTCACCACCCCGTCCGACGCTCTGGCCTACGCCGCCGAGCTTCTCTCGGCAAACCAGCCCGTCCGGGCACAGGCGACCCTCAGGGCTTACAACGCGACCGATCTCGCGGTCCGCATGAGCGATGACGAAGCGAGCCGCTTCTTCCGCCTCATCCGCCGGACCGAGAAGGCAGTCGCCGAAGCCAACCCGATCGACGTCAGCCTCGAGCGTGCCGAGCTCGCGCTCTCGACCGATTCATTCGTCGAGGCCGAACGCCACGCCGAGGCCGTTATTGCCTCCGCTTCCGCGTCGAACGCCCAGAAGGCATCCGCCGAAGCACTCTTGAGCGTCGTTGAAGGACGCCGCACGGCCCTGAACGCCAAGCTCCCCTCGCTCCTCGAAGAGGCCAACGCCTCCTTCGATCGGGGCGACTACGACCGCGCCGCCGCCGTCACCAGCCGCCTCCGGCGCGCCGGCCTGACCATGGCCGACGCACACCGCGCATCGTTCATGTCGCTCGCGGGTCGCGTCACCGAAATGGAGATCGCCCTCGGCCGCTCGCTCGACGACGGCGCCGACGTCCTCCTCGGCGCCATGGCCCCGACCCGCGACCGCGGGGCATGGATGGCGGGCGCCGCTGTTCACAGCCAGCCCGAGGACGACATGGGGCCCATGCAGGCCGAGCCGATGCAGTCCGACATGGCCGACGACATGGCCTCCGACGACGACATGGACTCGGACGACCCCGTCCAGATGGCCTTCGTCCAGGAAGCCGATCGTCTCCTGAGCGAAGCGAACGCGGCGTTCGAAGAGCGTCGCCTCAACGACGCCCGCCGGCGTTACCAGCAGGTGCTCGAGCCCGCTTACCGCGCGCACCTCAGCGCCGATGAGATCGCTCTCGCCGAGCGCCGCCTCGCCGACAGCCGTGTCGCCCTCCGCGAAAGCCCCGGCCCCACGGGCGATGTCATTGGCCAGGTCCAGGTCGGCCGCGACCTCGCCCGCCAGCGCCTCCGCGCCGAGTTCACCAACCAGTTCGAGCGCGCCGAGCAGCTCGCCGTCGAGGGCGACTTCGCCCAGGCCCGCGAGCTCGCCAGCCAGGCCCGCCTCACCCTGAGCCGCGGCCGCCAGATCCTCAACGAGAGCGAGTACGCCGACCTCGAGGTCCGCGTCGAGAACCTCTTCGCGACCATCGAGGCCGGCGAGCAGCGCCGCGCCGTCCGCGAGGCCGAAGAGCGGACCCGCCTCCTTGAGAAGCGCCAGGAAGAGGCCGAACTCGCCCAGCGAACCGAGCGCAGCCGGCGCATCAGCGAGCTCCTCGACAGGATCTACGTCCTTCAGCAGGAGCACAACTACCAGAAGGCCTTGGAAGAGGTCGAGCAGCTCCTCTTCATCGATCCCAACAACACCGCGGGCAAGCTCCTCCGCGACGTCCTCCGCGACACCCTCCTCTTCCGAACCTACTCCGACGCCACCAACGACCTCCGGCGCGGACTCGCCGCCCTCAGCGTCGACAACGCCGAGGCGATGGTCCCCTCCCCTGACCTCATCCGCTACCCCGACGACTGGGTCGACATCACCGAGCGTCGTGACGGTGGCCTGCAGTACACCGAGCCCGCGATCAACCGCGCGGTCATCGCCACCCTCGACAACACCCGCCTCCCCGTCGATTTCCAGGACGCGACGATCGAGAACGTCCTCACGTTCGTCTCGAGCTTCGCGAACCTCGACATGGACGTTGACTGGCAGTCGCTCGAGGACATCGGTATCGACCGCGACACCACCGTCTCGCTCCGCCTGACCAACGTCCCGCTCCGTGTCGCCCTCGAGAAGTCGCTCGAGAAGGCCTCCGACCCGGGCGTACCCGCGGGCTGGACCGTCCGTGACGGCGTCCTCACGATCGCGAGCGACGAAGTCATCCGCGAGGACACCATCCTCGAGATCTACGACATCCAGGACCTGCTCTTCGAGGTCCCCGACTACGACAACCCGCCCAACTTCGACCTCAACACCATCTTCAACCAGGCCGGTCAGGGCGGCGGCGGCGGCGGCCAGAGCCCCTTCCAGATCAACCAGCAGCAGCCCGACGAGCTCGACCGCGAAACCCTCGTCGATGAACTCCGCGACATCATCGTCGCCAACGTCGATCCGGACGGCTGGGAGGATGGCGGCGGCACCACCGGCACCATCACTGAGTACAACGGCACTTTCATCGTCACCAACACACCCGCGAACCACCGCGCCGTCAGCGGCCTCCTCCGTCGGCTCCGATCGGTCCGCAACCTCCAGATCAACCTCGAGTCCCGCTTCCTTGTGGTCGCCGAGGACTTCTTCGAGCAGATCGGTTTCGACCTCGACATCTACTTCGGCGCGAACACCAACGAGTTCCAGAACGCTCAGCTCTTCGACCCCTCCCTCACCCTCGCCAACTTCTTCAACTTCGGCGCCCCGATCCCGGGTAACACGCTCCCCGCCGTTGACGGCCCCGAGACCTCCCGCCTCGGCATCCGTCAGGGCGTCACCGGTTCGGTCGACCAGTTCGGCGGCCCGATCACCCAGCCGATCAATGCCCCCGGCACGCAGGGCGACAACTTCAGCCCGATCGGCGCCCCGCAGAACTCGCTCGGCCTGACCCAGGCCCTCGGCGCCGGCTCCGCCTTCGCGGGCGAGGTCCTCGGCGTCGCCCCGGCCCTCGGCGTCGTCGGCCGCTTCATGGACGACATCCAGGTCGACTTCCTGGTCGAGGCCACCCAGGCCGACCGGCGCTCCGTCCAGCTCACCGCCCCGCGACTGACCTTCACCAACGGCCAGCGGGCCCACATCTCGGTCGCCACCCAGCAGTCCATCGTGACGGGCGCCACGCCCGTCGTCGCCGCGGGTTCGGTCGCGTTCACGCCGACCCTCGGCGTCGCCAACTCGGGCGCCCAGCTCCGCGTCCACGGCGTCGTCTCCGCCGACCGCCGCTACGTCAACCTCAACCTCTCCGTCATCCTCTCCAGCCTCGACTTCGACTCCAACAGCGGCGCCCCCACCGCCGTCCCGGTCACGGGCGCCGCGGGTGGCGTCGGTGGTGGCGCCGGCGCCGGTACCGCCGCGGTCACGATCACCACGCCCGAGGCGAGCATTTCGTTCATCGAGACGAGCGTCAGCGTCCCTGATCAGGGCACCCTGCTCCTGGGCGGACAGCGCATCGTCAACGAGATCGAGGTCGAGACGGGCGTCCCGATCCTCTCCAAGATCCCGATCATCAACCGCTTCTTCAGCAACCGTCTCGAGACCAAGGAAGAGCAGACCCTCCTCGTGCTGATCAAGCCCACGATCATCATCCAGAACGAGGAAGAGGAGCGGAACTTCCCGGGCCTCCTCGACGCCCAAGGCATCGACTGATCCTCACCGCGATCCGCGCGGTAGCACAGCGACTTCTTGACCCGTGAGAATCGGTGATCCGCTATAGTCTGGGGCGCCGCAGGCCTCCCGTGGGCCTCGCGGCCGTTTCGAGACACCGCGGCTTCCCGCGCCGCTGCCGCATTGGGAGACGTCCATGACGCACACCGACTCCAGGCTCCGCGTCAAGCAGCAGGACGGCATCACGAAGGTCGAGTTCATCGACCGCAACATCCTCGACGAGGCCAACATCCAGTCGATCGGCGACGAACTCGGCGCCATGATCGAAAGCGCGTCCGACCCCAAGCTGCTCATCAGCTTCGCGAACGTCGATCACCTCTCCTCCGCGGCGCTCGGCGCCCTGATCACGGTGAACAACCGCGTCAAGGGCAAGCGTGGGCAGCTCAAGCTCGCCGACATCGATCCGCAGATCTACGAGGTCTTCGTGATCACCCGACTGAACCAGCTCTTCGACATCCACGACACGAGCGATCAGGCCGCCCAGAGCTTCGCCTGAGCGGGCCGTGGCGAACCGGAAACCATCGACGATGGGTCACCGCGATGCCTGACAAGCCGGCGCACGACGCCGAAACCGGCTCGGTCGAGCTGACCAACAACCGCGAGGAAATCGCTGCGCTTGAGGAACGCGTCGTCGGCCGCATCGAAGACCTCGGCTACCCAAAGAGCGCCCGCTTCGCGGTCATGCTCGCCCTCGAAGAGGCCATCGCCAACGCCTTCCAGCACGGCCACCGCGATCTCCCTGACGACACCCCCATCCAAGTGACCTTCCGCGTCACCAAGGACCACGTCCAAATCACCGTCGAGGATCGTGGCGCCGGCTTCGACCCCCGCGATCTGCCCGATCCCACGGTCGAGGAGAACATCTCCAATCCCTCCGGCCGCGGCATGATGCTCATCCGCGCCTACATGTCCGAGGTCTCCCACAACGACCGCGGCAACCGCCTCTCGATGACCTACCGCAAGCCGTGAAACCTGTTCGAAGGCGCCCGTTGTCCGAGGCCCGTGGTCCCCGTATACTGATTGTGTTTGGAATGAATCTAAGGATCGGGACCTTTCGATCCTTTTAATGGGCGTGCGCGCCCGTGCAATGGGAGGAACCGCCGGCATGGACCTGCCGATCTATTTCGACAACGCCGCGACCACGCGCTGCGATCCCCGCGTCGTTGACGCGATGCTGCCGTACTTCACCGATTTCTACGGCAACTCGGGCAGCCGCAACCACGGCTTCGGGTGGCGCGCCGAAGAGGGCGTCGATCTCGCGAGGAAGCAGGTCGCCGACCTGCTCGGCGCCGACCGCAAGGAAATCATCTTCACGAGCGGCGCGACCGAGTCGAACAACCTCGCGATCAAGGGCGCCGCGCGGATGTACGCCAAGAGCCCCGAGGGCTCGGGCGAGCCTCGCGGGCACGTGATCACCGCCGTCCACGAGCACAAGGCGACGCTCGACCCGTGCAAGCGCCTCCAGAAGGAAGGCTTCGACGTCACGTACCTCGAGCCGGGCGCCGACGGGATCATCACCGCGGACATGGTCGAGAAGGCCATGCGTGATGACACGATCCTGGTCACCATCATGTGGGCCAACAACGAGATCGGCACGATCAACGAGATCCCGCAGATCGGTGAACTCTGCCACAACCGACCCAGCGGCAAGGAGGTCGTTCTTCACACCGACGCCACCCAGTGGGTCGGCAAAATGCCCACGGACGTCAACCGCGACAACATCGACCTGCTCAGCATGAGCGGCCACAAGATCTACGGGCCCAAGGGCGTCGGCGCTCTCTACGTCCGCCGCCGCCGTCCGCGCGTGCGCCTCGTTGCTCTCCAGGAAGGCGGCGGCCAGGAGCGTGGCTATCGCTCCGGCACGCTCAACGTTCCGGGCATCGTCGGCCTCGGCAAGGCCTGCGAGCTGTGCATGCAGGAGATGGACGCCGAGATCGAGCGTCTCCGCGGCCTCCGCGACCGCCTCGAGTCCGAGATCGAGCGTCGCATCGACGAGGTGCAGGTCAACGGCCAGCGCGACAAGCGTCTCCCGCACACGACCAACATCTCGTTCGGCTTCGTCGAGGGCGAGAGCCTGATGATGAGCTGCAAGGACATCGCGATGAGCTCGGGCAGCGCCTGCACGTCCGCGAGCCTCGAGCCGAGCTACGTCCTCAAGGCCCTCGGCGTCGGCGACGAACTCGCCCACAGCTCGCTCCGCATGAGCCTCGGCCGCTTCACGAAGCCCGAAGAGATCGACTACGCGGTCGACCAGATCGAGCAGGCCGTGATCAAGCTCCGCGAGCTCAGCCCCCTCTACGACATGCACCAGGAAGGCATCGACATCACGAAGATCGAATGGCAGTCGCACTGAGAAAATCACCAATACGCAAATGGCCCGACGGCCGGATGCGCGGCAACGAAGCATCTGGCATTCCGACCATCTGTCGTCTGGAGTTCTGAAATGGCATACGGACCCAAAGTCATCGACCACTACAACAACCCGCGCAACGTGGGCACCTTCGGCACGCAGAAGGAGATCAAGGAGCGCAAGGACCTCGGCGTCGGACTCGTCGGCGCGCCCGAGTGCGGCGACGTGATGCAGCTCCAGATCAAGGTCGACGAGAGCGGCAAGATCGAGGACGCCAAGTTCAAGTGCTTCGGCTGTGGCTCCGCGATCGCTAGTTCCTCCCTCGCGACCGAGTGGCTCAAGGGCCGCACCATCGACGAGGGCCTCGAGATCAAGAACACCCAGATCGTCGAAGAGCTCAGCCTCCCGCCCGTCAAGATCCACTGCTCCGTCCTCGCCGAGGACGCGATCCGCGCCGCGATCGCCGACTACAAGACCAAGAACGGCGTCGAGGCCGCCGCAGCCAAGGCCTGATCGGCAAGTCGATGCTCACCCGTCGCCGCCGCGTCCGCACAGTCGCCCTCGCGGCGGCGACACTCCTCCTCGCGGGCGCCGCTGGCGGGGGCTACCGCTTCAGCCCCGCGCGGGCCGCTGCGCGACCCAGCGAGCCGATCCCGTCCGACGCATGGCCGTCGCCTCCGACGGATCGTCTCCATGAAGTCGCCGACCGCAGCGCCGCGATCGAATCGAAGCGACGCGAGCCGATCCGCGTGACCGTCCTCGACAGTGGCGTGCTGCGCGTCGCGCCCGAGATCGACGGATACAGAAGCGACGATCTCCGTCACTCCGACGATCTCTTTAGCGACCGCCTCGTCAGCTACGCGAACGACGGAAACTTCATCACACAGTGGGAAATCGAGTACGTCGATGCGATCAATCGCGAGTCCCACGCGATGCGATCAGCGGCGCACCTCCCGCCGCCCGACCTCGACGACGTGAAGGACTGGAACAGCCTCAGTTTCGGCGTCACGTTCACCCTTCCCCGCAACATCCCCGAGAACCCGACAGGCGTCGTCGTTCACCTCCACGGCCTCTTCCCCACCGTCTACGAGTTCCCACTCCTTGAGAGGCTCGTCGACCAGGACTGGGTCGTGACGACGATCGATCCTCGATCGAGCGTGATCTCGGATCGAGCCGCCTTCGCAAACGCGCGGAGCGACGCCGCACGACCCTCCCGATTTCAGCTCAACGCCGTCGCGCCGATGGTGGTCAACGAATCGTCGCGTGTCATCGAAAGGGCAACGCTCGACGCGAGATTCGAGGCGGCCTTGAGGCTGCGCGACGACAACGATGCCGCCCTGCCCCCCCGCCACGCGGCCTACGCCCTCGACGACACGACCGATCCCGAAACGCTCGGCGCCGAGATCGCCACCGACGCCGACCGCCTTCTCGCCATCAACGCGTACGCCGCCGAGGCCGCGCTCAATCTCCTGCTCGATACTTTCCCGACGCTCGAGGGCCGTCCGGTGGTCGTGCTCGGCTTCAGCGCCGGCGCGCTCGCCGCCCCTACCTTCGCCGCCGCCCTCCACGAGAAGCACCCCGCCCAACCCGCGGCGCTCGTGCTCGTCGGCGGCGGTGGCGATCTCTTCACCGTTTCTCAGGAGAGCGCGATGTCCGATGGAGGCATCAAACTCCGGCTTGATGACGATCCGGCGATCCCGGCTGGCCGCCTCGACGCCGTTCACGAGGCCTATCTCGCGAACGCCCGGCTCGATCCGCTTCGTTCCATCTCGGCCCTCCGGGACGTGCCCGTGCTCCATGTCTACGGCGACAAGGACCGGATCGTCCCGACCAAGGCCGCCGAGGCCCTCAACGAAGCCCACGGGTCGGTCGACCGCCTCATCCACGGGGGCGACCACGGAACGCTCTTCGGGTTCCTGGGTGGCCAGAGCAACCGCATCGTCCGCTGGATCCGAGAGAATGCCGGCGTCCAGCCCAGCAACACCCGATGAACGGGGAGCGAACACGGTTCTGCGACGCGCACCGATCCCGCCGCCCCGCCATGCGTATGTTTAGATGGACGCCTCGGCGTTCCGGCAAGGAGGAACCCCATGTCAACGATCGACACCAAGCCCACCCATGACGTCGAGGCCGAAGCCGGCGTGATCCTGACGGAGAACGCCGCCCGCGAGGTCAAGACGATCATCGAGCAGCAGGAGCTCGATGCCGACAACGTCCGCCTCCGCGTGGGCGTTAAGGGCGGTGGGTGCAGCGGCTTCAGCTACATCCTCGACCTGACCGAGACGCAGAAGGACACCGATGAGGTCTTCGAGCAGCACGGCGTGAAGGTCATCTGCGACCCCAAGAGCCTGCTCTATCTCCAGGGCACCACGGTCGACTTCAAGGACGAGATTATGGGTCGTGGATTTGTATTCCAGAACCCGAACGCCACCACGAGTTGCGGCTGCGGTTCGAGCTTCGCTGTCTGACACGCCGTCCGTCCGCCCCCACCAGCTTTGGGGAGACGCCGGACCCGCTCGTTCCTGGCAATGCTGGCGGACGCCCCCGATGTTTGCGGGGGTATTTTTCCGACATCTGCCTCGCGTCTACCCCGGACGTTTGATAACGTTGGTGGAGTCCTTTCAGCGGTGTCGCGTGCGCGGGCGGAGATCCCCTCGACGGCATCCGCTCAGTCCTCGCTCGACAGCGGAGGTCGTGCATGGGTGGCGGCGGCACTGCGATACCGATCAGCACATCACAGGGCTACACCCCACCCACCGTCACGCAGTACAGCGTCTTTCTCCCCAACAAGGTCGGCAAACTCCTCGATCTGGTGGAAGGGTTCGACGACCTGCCGTGCCAGATCTGTGCGCTGTCCGTCCATGAGGCGAGCGATCACGCCGTCGTCCGCATCATCACGAACAACGCGCTTCGAGCCCGTGAACTCCTCCGCCAGGAGGGCCTCGCGTTCAGCGAGAACAACGTGCTCGTGGTCGAACTCACCGCGGGACACAGCCTCTCCAGCCTCTGCCTCAGCCTTCTCGGCGCCGAATTGAGCATCCAGTTCGCCTACCCCCTCATGATCAAGCCCAACGGACGGCCGACGATCGCGCTCTCGGTCGATGATCCGGACCTCGCGGGCCAGATTCTCCGGCGCAAGAACTTCCGCCTCTTCGGTGAGTGCGATCTGCCCGCCGCCTAGCGTCTTCTGCGCCGGCCGGCGATTCCGTCGACGATCGCAACAGCGGAACAACGCCGCTGTAGACCGAGTTAAGGTCATCTCTCCAACCCGGCAGCCAACCGGCCCGATTGGAGAGATACCGACCGACCGATCCGCCCGAGTTCCCTCGGCGCCTGTGAGAGGCGATACGGGGGCGAGAACGCCCGCTGGGCCTTAGGAGGACATACATGACTCGCCGATTCCCTTGCACCCTTGCGACGGTCGTCTCGACGGCCCTCGTGGCTGGCGCGCCCGTCGCGTTCGCTCAGGCGACGCAGGTCGCGTCGGAACAGGCCGCTTCGCAGGCGATGACCGCCGCCGAGGCGCAGAAGTACATCGACGCCCAGAACGTCGGCCACGACCTCTCTGTCGGTGACAAGGCCCCCAAGCTCCACGTCACCGACTGGGTGCAGGGTTCGCCGATCAAGGCCATGGAGAACGGCACGACCTACGTCGTCGAGATGTGGGCCGAGTGGTGCGGCCCATGCGTCCGTGCAATCCCCCACGTCAACGAGCTCTCAAAGAAGTACAACGCGATGGGTGAAGACGTCGTCTTCATCGGCATGAACATCTGGGACGACAAGCCCGACGAGGACGCCGACGCGCGGCGTTCCCGCATCGAACGCTTCGTCGAGAACCAGGGCTCCAAGATGACCTACCGCGTCGCGATCGAGGAGACCATCCCCTCGACCGACGGCGGCCGCGCAACGGGCCTGATGGCCCGCGACTGGATGACCGCCGCGGGGCGGAACGGCATCCCGTGCGCCTTTATCGTCGATGACGAGGGACGCGTCGCGTGGATCGGTCACCCGATGCAGATGGACGAGCCGCTCCAGCAGATCGTCGCGGGCGACTACGACATGAAGGCCGCCGCCTCCGAGAGTGGCGCGGGCGCCGCGGCACAGAAGGGCCCGCTGCTCATGCAGCGCGCTATGACCGGCCTCCGCTCCGACGACAGCGCCGAACGCGCCGAGGCCTACAAGACCCTAGAGGCGCTCGCGTTGACCACCTACGCCGAAGAGCCCCGCTTCTTCACCTGGGTCGCGCAGCAGGTCATCCTCGCCGATGACATCGTCAGCCCCGACTACGCCTTCGCCACGCGGCTCGCCAAGACCGGCGCCGATATGACCTCGTGGAGCGAGCCGATGAGCGTCGCCGTTCTGGGCCTCGCTAACCTCAAGGCCGAGGACATCGACCAGGGCCGCGAGTACCTGTCGATGGCGATGAACCTCGCCCGCGCGGACGAGATGGAGCTCAACGCCATCGCGTGGATGCTCCTTGAGGACGAGTCGATCCACGAGTTCACCGCCCCCTTCGCCCGCACCATGGCCGAGCAGGCCGTCGACCTGACCGCGTGGCAGCAGGGCGACATCCTCGACACCTACGCCAAGGCCCTCTGGGTCAGCGGTCAGACCGACGAGGCCGTCGAGACGCAGCAGAAGGCCGTCGAAGCCACGGCCGACCCGCAGCAGAAGGCCGCCCTTCAGCGTCGCCTCGAGGAGTACCGCGCGGGCGCCTGATCGGCGATACCCAGCCGCGATTCTCGAAGAGGGTTCCAGGTACGCAAAAAGCCCCGCGTTTGCGGGGCTTTTTCATGCGCGGCGGTTGTTCGTCTTGTTCAGCTCATGCCGAATCAGCTCAGACCGACGTCCGCGAGCCACCGCTCCGCGTCGATCGCCGCCTGACAGCCCATCCCGGCGGCCGTCACGGCCTGGCGGTACTCTGAGTCCGCAACATCACCCGCGGCAAACACGCCCGGCACATTCGTCCCGCTGGCGCGCGAGCGAAGCTTCAGGTATCCGCTGTCGTCGAACTCGAGCTTCGTATCGCGGATGAACTTCGTCGCGGGCGTGTGGCCGATCGCGATGAACAGCCCCTTGACCTCGAGCCTCGACTTCTCGCCCGTGACGGTGTCCTCGAGCTCGACCGCCGAGATCTTCTCGTCGCCGATGACGTCGAGCACGACCTTGTTCCAAAGCACCACCGCGTTCGGCTGCTTCAGGAACCTCTCCTGCATCACCTTGCTTGCGCGGAGCTCATCGCGTCGATGGATCACGTACACCTTGCTCGCGAACTTCGTGAGGTAGGTCGCCTCCTCCATGGCCGTATCGCCGCCGCCGACGACCGCGAGCGGCTGGTCGCGAAACAGCGGCAACGCCCCGTCGCAAACGGCGCACGCCGAGACGCCGCCGCCCGTCTGGGCGAGGCGCTGTTCGTTCTCGAGATTCAGCCAGTTCGCCGTCGCCCCCGTCGCGATGATGATCGCGCGGGTTCGGATCACCTTGCCCTTCGCGGTGTGAAGCAGGTGTGGCGTCGCGGCGGGGTCATCAGAGAGTTCCAGCCTTGCGATGTCCTCGTTCTTTACCACCGTCCCGAACCGCTCGGCCTGCTTCTGGAAGATTCCCATCATCTCCGGTCCCGCGACGCCCTCGGCGAACCCGGGGTAGTTCTCGACCTCGGTCGTCAGCATGAGCTGCCCGCCCGGGAGGATCGGCCCCGGGTCCTGCTTCGGGACGCCCGCGTAGACGATCGGATCGAGCTGCGCACGGGCCGCGTAGATCGCCGCGGTCCACCCCGCGGGGCCCGACCCGACGATCACGAGCTTACGGATCGTGTCCGCGCCGCCGTTGGACGATGAGTTGTCAGCCATGAACCGTGGTCCTCCCGCGCATGCGTTGCCGTTGCCGTGCCGCGGGCGCGTCGATATCAAACGCGGACGCCGCGAAAATTGTTCCCGATGGTCGTTCCCTGCCCGCTCAGCCGCCGAGCTGACCCGTATCGCGCAGGTGCTTGCGGTACAGCCCCTGCACGGGCGGCCAGATCAGGTAGTCACCGATCTCCGACTCGATGTCCTGGTGCACCCGCCGCGCGTTGTCGTCGTAATGGTTCGGCCCGACGGAATAAAGCACGAACGAATCGTCGTACAGCTCGACACCGAAGTTCGACCCGTCACCCGGGAAGACCTGCATGAAGTGCGGCTGCGCCTCGTCGCGACGGTTCGCGATGTAGTCGTCCCGCACCGGCACGAAGAACGTCATCGCCGGCTTCGCGTGCGCGCCGAGCGGGATCTCCGAGTACTCGTCGGGCTCGATCACCTCGATCCACCGCGGACGGATGCTCGCGAGCTCGGGCGGGTACCGACCACGCTCGTACAAACGCCCGAGCACCCCGATCGCCTGCTTCGTGCCGACACGCTCGACATCGAGCGCCTTGCGGAAGTCGAAGAAGATCTCGCCCGCGAGCGGACCACCCTCCGGACGGCTCGGGAGCAGCGGCTTGGAGATCACCGCGTACTTCGCCTCGTCCGTGTAGTCCCAGTACGGGAACGGCAGCGCAAGAACGGGCGAGCCCGGCGCGAGCTTCCACCGCTCCGACCACCCGTCGTACACCCGTGCAAGCGCGTCGCCGATATCGAACCAGTCCGCCTGAGAGCCCGCCGCGTTCCGCCACCGATCCGACTGCGCGAACCGACGAAGCGGACGGGTTCCGCTCCCGAGGCGGCTCATCGCCTCGATGAACGGCGCCTCGCGCACACCCCCGCGCTCGCGGTACACCAGATCGATGAGCTGCTGCGAACCGATCCGATCTGCCCGCGGAAAGCTGAGCCGATCAAGCCCCAGGATGCCCTCGCGGTCGAGCCAGTCGATGATCGCGCGAAGCCGCGCGGGGTTCGCGTTGCGCCCCGACTCGAAGTCCATGAACAGGACGTCGCGAACCCGCGAGATCGCGTCGAGCAGCGTCCGGTACCCCCAGTACGACTCGACCATGAACTCGCGTTCGACCATCTGCCGACCGAACACGGCGAGCCGAAGCAGCAGTTCAGCCGCGTCGTCAACGTTGCCGTCCGTCGTCAGCTTCGTCGCCTCGACGTGCACAAGGTTCCGCATCGTCTCCATCTCGTCGAGGTAACGATGGTCCGCCGCCGCGAGCAGCGGCGGGTCGCCGAGTTCGGTGTACATCCCCGCGCGAAGCAGCTCGACCGGGATCCCCGCCGAGCCGTACGGCTGCGCGAACGCCATCGCGCTGTCGAAGCTCGACTGCTCCGTCACCTTCCGAAGCGCCTCGAGGACCGCCCGCTGCGGCGCCGACGTCCGCCACCGCTCGACCTCGTCCCACAACGGATCGCCGGGCGCGATCAGACGCGCCGTCGTGACATCCGCCACCGCCGCGGGTGCGTCCTCGATCTCCGCCAGCGCTGGCAGGATGATCGGATGGCTGTACCGAGCGGGCGTGATGTCCTTGTAGAGGTCGTTCGCCTGCGCGACGTGCGTCCCCTGGGCCGCCGCGGACGGCGTCAAAACAAACGCCGCGAGCGTGGCAAACGCCACGCTCGCGGTTCGTCGAAGTCCGGTCGTGATAAGGATCCTCATGCGGGGATGATACCCGCGGAGGAACGGGCGTCAGGCCGGCGTGTGCGACGGGTGACGGAGCGTCCGCTCCCCGCCGTCGAACTCCGAGTCCTCCCGACGGAAGAACCGGCTCGGCTTCGAATCCCGGAACCGCTCGCCGAGACGCTCGATCGCCTCATCCGCGATCTGACGCACGCGCTCGCGGCTCAGACCAACGTGATCGGCGATCTCCTTCAGCGTCAGCGGCTGACGACCGTCGAGGCCGTAGCGAAGTCGAAGCACCTCGGCCTCGCGCTCGTCGATCGTCTCCATGAGGCGACGAAGAAGAACGATCTCCTCCGACTGCAGCACGCTCGACTCGGGCGACCCCATGCGCGAATCCGCGACGATCTCACCCATCGACATCAGGTCGCCGTCGGCCCCCGAACCTTCCTGGGCGGGCGTGCGGAACGCCTTGATCGCCCGACGGATGATCTGGACCTTCTTGACCGGGATCTCGAGCTCAGCCGAGAGCTGCTCCGCCGTCGGCGGGTGCCCCAACTCCTGCTCGAGCTTCCGCGAGGCCACCTTCCACTTGGCGATCAACTCGACCATGTACGCCGGGATGTGGATCGGCTGACTCGCGTTGATAAGAGCACGCTTGATCGCCTGCTTGATCCACCAGGAGGCATACGTGCTGAACCTTGCGCCCTGCGCAGGGTCAAAACCCTCGACGGCACGCAACAGTCCGATATTGCCTTCCTCGATCAGATCAGAAAGCGTCAGACCTCTGTTCGTGTAGTTTTTGGCGATCGCAACAACCAAACGCAGGTTCGCGCGGATCATGTGCTCACGCGACTCAGCACAGTTGTCGTTGATGATCGCCCAGCCGAGATCACGCTCTTCCTCCGCCGAAAGCAGAGGCGTTCGCTTGATGTCCCGGAGGTAAAGATCCAAATCGGATCTCACACCGCGGCTTCCGCCCGCGGCTGCGGTACGTAAATCGCTCACCTCACCTACCCACCTTCCGCGGCGCTAGCCGCGACTTGTCTTTGGCTGGCGGCGACCAAACCACCAGCTCTCCACCTACTCGATGCGATCCGTAGAGTAAGTCGGCACGGTTCGCTACGGAAGCCACAAAAGTCCAGCAAATAGAGGGGCTTAGTGAAAGTTCATTCAAAGCTCTCAAGCTTCACGCCCTCGCAGCTAGAAAGCGCGGTTTTCCAATCTTTTTGACACGCTTTTTCGAATTTTCCTGGCACAGCCCAAGGTCCGCCCCACCTTTGCCCGTTTACCAACTCCCCGCAGGGCCTAAAATTTCTTCTGGAGACCCCCCGGCCCATGTCCCTTGATCTGACCACCCTGCTTCAGAACTGGCCGTACGAATCGGGCCGTCTGAACGTCCGCATGATCCGCGGCGACGACGGTGAACCCAAGATCCAGGTGCGTCTCGACCTCGGCATCCTCCAGATGAACATGGAGGGACGCCCCGACGGTCAGACCCCGTTCGGGTTCCCCAGTCTCTTGGAGTACCACGAGAACCGCCTCGACGAGATCGCCGGGCCCTCGGCCCTCGGACCCGCCGCCCCCGAAGCCGTCGAAGCGATGGCCGAAGGCGACGACGAAGACGCCGACGCGCCGCCCGCGTTCGCCCTCTCGCCCGATGAATGCAAGCAGCTCCGCGACGAGGCCGCCCAGTACTACCACCGCTACGTCGCGCTCCTGGTCCTCGAGGACTACGAGGGCGTGATTCGTGACACCACGCGCAACCTTCGCCTCCTCGACTTCTGCGCCGAACACGCAGAGAACGACTCCGACGGCGCGATCCTCGAACAGGTCAGGCCCTACATCACGATGATGCGGGCACGCGCCCTCGCGAGCCAGGCCATCAAGGACAACGAGCCCAACGTCGCCGTCAACGCGATCGACGAGGGCCTCGACGCCCTCCGCGCCCACTACGAGGCCGCGGGCGACCCGGGCGACTTCGAGCAGTCCAACGAGGCCCAGATGCTCCGCTCCATGCGTGAGACACTCCTCCCCAAGCTCCCCGTCAGCCAGCGGGCCGAACTCCGCCAGCGCCTCCAGGAAGCTCTCGCGCGCGAGAACTACGAGCTCGCCGCCATCCTCCGCGACGAGCTCCGTCTCCTCCCCGATTGAGAGGCATTCACTCCTCGGCGGGCGCCGACGTCGGAGCCTTCCGACCCGTCCGCTCCGCGAGCGCCGTCGCGACGCTGTCCGCCATCGACGCAGCCGTCGCGATCTCCGCCACGGTCACGTCGTCCGCGCCGAGCTCTCGCGCCACGATCCCGCGGCTCAACACCGCCGCACGCGCCGCGATGAACGCGCTCGGCGCAAGGCGCCGACAAAGCTGACACGCCCGCAGCATCGCTTCCTCGTCGGGCACCGTCAGCAACACAGCGTCCGCGTCCGGCACACCCGCCGACTCGAGCACGCCCGCGTTGGTGATGTCCCCGTAGATGATCGATCGCCCGAGCGCGAGCTGCCGCCGGACCGTCGCCGTGTTCAATTCGATGATCGTCACACGCACACCGAGCAGCTCGAGCCGATCGGCGCACGCCCGACCGACGGGCCCGTACCCCGCGATGACCACGTTCGGCTGCTCGGGCGCCTCGCCTTCGGGCTCGTCGCCCGTGAGCGCAACGGGCGGGCGGTCGGCCAGGCTCGGCGCTCGCACCCACGGCGCCATCGGCGCATGGTGCAACCCCGTCCACGCCCAACGCCCCGCCGCCATCAGCGCGGGCGTCACGAGAAGCGTCGCCACCACGACCGCGATCAGCGGCTGGGCCCACTGCTCACTCATCGCCCCCTCCGCGACCGCCACCGCGATCAGCACAAGGCTGAACTCGCCCGACTGAGCCAGACTCAACCCCGTCTGGGCGCTGGTGCTCGCGGGAACGCCCGACGCCCACGCCGACCCGCCGATGAAGAGCGACTTCAACGCGATGACCACGCCCGAAGCGAGGATCACCGCCCACCACACGTCCGCGATCGCGCCGAACTCGAGCCGCAGCCCCACCGCCGTAAACAACACCGCCATGAACAGGTCGCGAAGCGGCGCGAGCTGCCCGCCAAGCTGATACCGCAGCGGCGTCGCGCTCAGCAAGAACCCCGCGATGAACGCCCCGAGTTCCGGACTGAATCCCAGCGCGCCGCACACCACCGCCAGGCCCAGAGCGATCGCAGCCGATACGACGAGCACGACCTCGACCGGCGCCGTCTTCGCAAGCGCGACCAACGCCCTCGGAAGCAGCAGCCGCCCCACCACGATCATCGCAGCCACCGTGCCGAGGCGCGCAGCGCCCCCCAATAGCACCGTCCACCACGCGTCCCCACCGCTCGCAGCGACGCCCGACGTCGACTCCTCGACCTTCAGCGCCTCGGCCGCCTCGCTCCCGTCGCCCCCTAGCCACGCCGCGAGCAGCGGCATCGCCGCCATCGCTGCGATCACTAGGAGGTCCTGCACGATCAGTACGCCAAACCCGAGCCGCCCGTACCCACGATGAAGCTCGCGCCGCTGCTGGATCGCCTGGAGCACCACGGCCGTCGACGACATCGCGACCGCGGCGCCCGCCGCGACCGCCGTCGGCGCCGGCATCCCCACCGCGACGCCGATCGCCGCGAGCGCGAACGTCGACAGCAGCGTCGAAGCAATCCCGGTCACCAGCATCGCCCGCGCGCCGCTCCGGATGCTCGCGACATCGAGGTGCAGCCCGATGCCGAACATGAGCATCACCACCGCGAGGCTCGAGATCCCGTCGATGCTCTCCGACTCGCCCACCAGCCCGAGCGCTCCCGGACCGATCAACGCCCCCGCAATGAGATACCCCGGGATCGGCGAGATCCGCACCGCGTGCAGCGCCGACGCCACAAGCCCCGCGCACGCGAGCACGATCAGCAGGTTGACCGCGAGTTCCCCCGCCCCACCTGCGCCGAGTGTCAGCACAATCTCACCTGTCATCGCACCACTAGACGCCGCCCGCGCCCCGCCGTCAAGCCGACGCCCCCGACCGCCCCCGGTTCTTCCGCAGGTACACCATGATCAGTGACAGGTCCGCAGGCGTAACCCCCTCGAGCCGACCCGCCTGGCCGAACGTAGCGGGACGGAACCGAACGAGCGCCTCCCGCGCCTCCGCCCGGAGCCCGTCAATCGCGCGGTAGTCGAGCCACGCCGGCGCCCGTTTCTCCTCCATCGCCCGCGAACGCTTGATCTCCGCGAGCTGCCGACGCACGTACGGCTCGTAGTGACGCTCCGCCCACGCCGTCATCAGTTCCGCGGTCGCCATGCCGCCAAACCCGTCGATCGCCCCGAGTTCCGCGACACCGAAGTCCGCGCCGCCGAACCGCCCGCCGATCGCCGCCGCGTCGATCAGCCGTGCCGCCTCGTCGAGCGTCGCCCGACGCCGTCTGAACAGCTCGAGCCGCCGCCGCCCGAGCGCCGTCCCGTCAAGCAACCCCAGCCGCTCCGCGATCGGCGTCAAACGGTCCGGCGCGTTGTCCGACCGCAGAAGCAGCCGATGCTCCGCGCGGCTCGTGAACATGCGGTACGGCTCGACCGGCGTCTTCGTCACCAGGTCGTCCATCAGCACGCCGATGTACGCCTCGTCACGACCGAGCGTGAAGTCCGCGTCCTCGCCGACCGCTCGACGCGCCGCGTTGACGCCCGCGACCAGCCCCTGCGCCGCCGCTTCCTCGTACCCGCTCGTCCCGTTGATCTGCCCCGCGAAGAACAACCCGCCCACAAGCTTCGTCTCGCCCGTCGCGTGGATCTGCCGCGCGGGCGACATGTCGTACTCGACCGCGTACCCGTACCGAAGGATCTCCGCCCGCTCACACCCCGGCATCGACCGCACCACAACGTCCTGCACGTCCGCCGGCAGGCTCGAGCTGATCCCGTTGCAGTACACCCACTCGTCCCGCAGGCTCTCCGGCTCGAGGAACACACCGTGGCTCTCGCGATCCGCGAACCGAACCACCTTGTCCTCGATGCTCGGGCAGTACCGAGGTCCCGTCGACGCGATCTGACCGCTGAACATCGGCGCCCGATGCAGGTTCGCCCGGATCGCCTCGTGACCCGCGACCGTCGTGTGCGTCCGTCGACACTCGACCTGCTCGATCAGCGGGAACCGATCGACAACGCCCATCGGCCCGCCATCGACGTTCC
>PAKY01000058.1 GCA_002706885.1 Phycisphaerae bacterium | reverse complement strand
TACCAGACGCCGCGGAACGCCCACCATCCGCGTCACGGTTGCCATCCGCCCCTCGCGCGGCACACAATACCGGGCGATGACCAACCACCAGGCGCCACTCTCCGACGAGCAGATCACCGACGTCCGCAAGCTTCGGCGATACCGAACCGCCGACGTCGTGGCCGACGGCACGCCCACCCCCGTCAAACTCATCATCGATGGACGAGACGGCTCGTTCGTCTTTCCGACCGACCGAAGCGCCTTCGAGGCGTCCGAACTCGTCCTCTGGCTCCCCGCCGAGCGATTCGACGCCATTCAGATGCTCGTCCAGACCGAAGAGATCGAAGACCCCTACGACGAGGCCAAGGACCGCTACCTCGCCTACCACGGCGAACACGAGACCGCCCGCTGGGCCCGATGCGTCGCGGAAACCATCCGATTCGGCGCCCGCGTCTGGTCGAGCGACGAGGCGCCCCTCCACAACCAGATCCGCGGCGTCGAACCACGCCTCTGCAAACTGCTCAACGCCGATCGCGATCGCCTCGCACAGCTCTGCGACGACATGGTCAACGTCCGACCGCCATCCCCTCTCGCGGTGGGTGTTGACGAAGACGGCCTCGACGTCCGCGCGAGCATCGGCATCATCCGACTCGAACTCCCCCGCCGCGCCCGCGACGAGAGCGACGCCGAGGCGATGATCCGCGGTCTGCTCCAACCCGGACTCGCATCGTGAGCGGTCCACTGCAAACGAGCGCCCACCAGCCGCCCGCGAACGTCCGGCTCACCGAACACCACGCTCATCTGTACGAGTACGGCCGCTCGCTCACCATGGTCGACGCTTCGACCGTCGAAAGCGCCGAGGCGCTCCTCGACGCCCTCGCTGACGCCGTCGCGAGCTCCGAACGCGCGGGTCGATCCTGTACGCGCGCCTTCGCCGCCCGTCCCGAGGCGTGGTCGTCCCCGGAATGGCCCTCGCTCGCCGACCTCGACCGCGTCACCGGCAAGCGTCCCTGCTGCGTGTGGTGCTTCGACTACCACGCGATGCTCGCCAACACCACCGCCCTCATGCTCGCCGGCATCACCGCCTCAACGCCCGACCCGAACGGCGGCGTCATCGGCCGTGACGCGTCCGGCGCGCTCACCGGCGTCGTCTACGAACGCTGCGCGGGCGACGTCTGGAACGCGATGCCCGACGATGGCGACGCCCAACGCCGACGCGACACCATCAACGCGGCCAAGCGCTTCGCCGGCCCATTCGACGAGATCCACGACCTCCGATCGCAGATCTGGCTCGGCAGCGTCCTCAAGGCGGCGTGCGAGACGCAAGGTGTCGACAAGCGCTTCGTCCTCTACCCCCTCGTCGACGAACTCGATCTCGCGCTCGAGGGCAGCCGCGGGTGGGCGTGCGACCAGGTGCGCCTCGGCGGCGGCAAGATCTTCGTCGACGGCACGCTCAACAGCCGAACCGCGTGGATGACGCGCGACTACACGGATCCGATGGCCGGACACCCCCGGGGCGTCGCCATGATGACGCCCGACGCCATCGAAGAAGCCGTGCGCCGCTGCGATGAGGCAGGCCTCCCCATCGCTGCCCACGCCATCGGCGACGCCGCCGTCCGCGCCGTGCTCGACGCGATCGAGAACGTCAATCCGAAAACGACCGGCCACCGGATCGAACACGCCGAAGTCGTCGACGAGGCCGACGTCCCCCGCTTCGCCAAGCTCGGCGTCACCTGCTCCGTCCAGCCCTGCCACCTGCTCTACGACATCGAAGCGATCCGCCGGTTCCTCCCCGACCGCGCCGCCCGCGTCCTCCCACTCCGCGAACTCATCGACGCCGGCTGCAAGCCGGGCGAACTGCTCCTCTTCGGCAGCGACGCCCCGATCGTCCGCCCCGATCCCGCCGACTCCCTCCAGGCCGCGATCGAACGTCGACGCGTCGGCATGGACGAAAGCGAAGCCATCGCCCCCGATCAGGCGATCAGCTTCAACGAAGCGCTCGAGTGCTATCTTGCCAGATAGCTTGTCCCAGTTGCTCCAGTCAGGGAACCCCGCCCGACCGAGTCGGCGGGCGGTCGACTCCCGTCTCAAACGCTTCCGAAATTACTTGTTGGCACCGCTGACGGATCTCATTGAGTTCCGCGTCGCTCGTCGGATCGGGCCCGATGACGATCACGACCCACACCTCCTCGAGCAGAAAGATCTTGGTAGCCATCGCGTAGGCCTCGAACGCGTATGGCGCCTCCGAGGACGGAGCGTCGAGCACGTCCGCGACCTCTGCGACGAGGATACTACTCAACCGCGATCGGACAAGCGATTGAACCTCCTGCCCGCTGCGCGCAACCCGCACGGCGAGACCGTGGTACATCGGAACGGTCGCGTTGCTATGGGTCGGCCTGCTCTCAAATGTCGCGCTGCTTGACGCTGCAGCGCCGTCGATGACCGGACCGATCATTCCAAGCAACTCGCGAAACGCACGGTGATCTGCTTCTTCGGCGGTCAGCACGAAATCAGCCCCGTGTGCGCTGAACTGCACGAACCGCGGAACCTCGACGCCACCGTCTACCGATCGGTCGAAGAACAAAGCATCGTTCGCAAGTGAGGAAACCTGAACTCGAACGCGCTCTCCATCCGGGAAGTAGCTGAACGGATATCTCGATCCCGGAGACCAGTGCACCCCCGAGAACCCGACGCTCCTCCAACCCGGCGGCGAGAAAAGCCAGTCGATCTCGCTCAAGTCGAAGTCCACGATCGGATCAGCGAACGGATACGCCCTCGTGTATCTAGCAGGGGCGGAAGCGTCGACGACGTGTTCCACTGCTTCGCGCACCCGACGATCCCAATGCCGCCGACTCCAGTGCCGCCAGAGAGGCATCCGAAGGCTCGCCTCTTGCGCCAATCGCTCTTCGTACGTGCCCGCTCTCGGAATGGCGCCGGTCCACTCCGTTGGTCCGTACGAGTGATACCAGCACACATACCACTCCGCGAGGTTTGGCCAGAACGCCAAAACGCTCGTCGGTATCGCCTCTTCCCATCGCCCGACTCTGATCGCGTCAAAGTGCCGCATTGGGTGGAAGCCAGCAAAAAGGAACAGGCTGAGCAGCGCAAGCCGCCAACGTCGTTTCGGTTTCATCAGTGACGCCGAGCGACCGATCAAGCGACCGCACTCGGGGCAGGCGGACGGCGCCTCCGCCCCAGGAAGTGCGTACTGGCACCGGGGGCAACGCCGCCGTCCGCGCGGACGATCGCCCCACAACACGTAGATCACGCCGGCGATCGGAGCGAGGATGAACAGCCACGACGCGGCAAGATACCATTTAGGAAACAGGTGAGCGCGGGTGTCATAGGCCCTATTCACCCGAAACGCCCACACCCGGCGCTGCCACATCGGGGCGACGTACACCCGATCGGTGACGACGGACATCGGGATGCCGAGAAGCGTGGCGCTGTGTTCACGGTCGATGTACGTGGACTGCCAACGCTCAGCGAGACACGGCATCAAGACGACGAACGTCCGCGGCAGGACGTACGACCAGTGACGCTCCGCCGTCGCCGCCGCGCTGCGGGCGCCATGAGCCACGAAGACGAGTAGAACGACGGCCACGACCTGACGCGTGACCGCGCGCCGCCGTCGGGGACGAAGCACATGCCCCGCCAGGGCGACCGTCGCGACGATGCATGCTCCGAGAAGTGCGATGAACCAGGCGACCATTTCGCCGACCATACGACAGGGACCTCGACCGGCTCCTCTCACGGTGACACGACCGATGAGAAGAGCGAGGCCTACATCGAGCGGACAGCGAATTCCCCCCTATTTGGGGATTTGCGGTCGGCCGGTCGGCGCCTCCGACGCTGGACCGATGCATGACATGAAGATCGTGATTTCGTAGAGTCTATCTGTAGACAGCCTCCCCCATGCCCGCCCATCAACCCGGGAGACCTTTCATGCGCAAAGACATCAACTACAACAACATCATCGACGGCGAAGAGTTCGAGCGCGCCCAGGCCGCGGCCGACGCCGCCGCCGACCTGCCCGCCGATGAGATCGACACGGAGAAGTTCTACGTCACCCAGGCGTACGACAAGTACTCCGAGGAGAACCACGAGGTCTGGGGCGAGATGTACCGCCAGCGGATGTCCAAGCTCGAAGAACAGGCGAGCAACACGTTCATTGCGGGCCTCAAGGCCATCCAGCTCCGCCCGGGCCGCGTGCCGCTGCTCTTCGGCGAGGCGCCCCACCCGACCGACCCCGAGCGCACCGTCACCGGCATCAACGAGTTCCTCCGCCCCCTGACCGGGTGGCAGAGCCGTGCCGTGCCGGGCTACCTCCCCGCCAAGGCCTTCTTCAGTTGCCTCGCGCGCCGCGAGTTCCCGACGACCATCGTGGTCCGCCCGCGCGAGCAGATGGACTACCTCCCCGAGCCCGACATCTTCCACGACGTCTTCGGCCACGTCCCCCTCCACGCCGACGACGTCTTCGCCGAGTTCCTTCAGACCTACGGCCAGGCCGCGCTCGCGGCGGGACCCGAGCACACCGAGCCGCTCTCGCGACTGTTCTGGTTCACGGTCGAGTTCGGTCTCATCCGAGAGGACGGGCGGCTCAAGATCTACGGCAGCGGCCTGATCTCCAGCCACGGCGAGAGCGCCCACGCCCTCGAAGCCCCCGCGCCGCCCGCCGGCGTCGAACTCGCCCCGAGCGACCAGAGCGGCCGCGTCGAACGCCGCCCCTTCGACCTCGACCGCATCGTCAACACCGCGTTCGAAATCGACCACTACCAGCCCGTGCTCTACGTCCTCGAGAGCTTCGAACAGCTCCGCGACGCGATGAACGGGTACGCGGAGCGGGTGATGGATGGGGCGTCGGCGTCGAGGTAGCTATGTCCATTCGACGCGTGGCAGCCCGCATTGCGCGGTACGGGGCGGCGGGCGTGATGACGGCTCTCGGCCTCGCCGTTGCGACGTTTGTCATCTTCGGCACGGACATCTTTGCCGACGGCACGCGCCACCGGCAGCAGCAGAATTCACGCTACAATCTTACGGTTGCGTCTACTTGGTACCGCGACACGGTCTTTTACCGTCTCGAGCCGTCGTCGGTGGTCGAGCGCCGCGCACCTGTCACGATCGTTGATGCGTCGACCGACTACCGCGAGGCGCGAACGCTCGTGCCTCGCTGGTTGTCGGTCCCGAGACCCACCACTGACGGCGATGACGAACTGGCCGCGGAGGTCGCCGAAGGCTTTCCGCTGCCCATGCTGCGATCGACATTCGATATCCGATCGGTCGTATCTTCGGCGCCCCAAGAGACCGTGGGCGTTGAGCCCGATCGTCCCTGCTTGTTGCTGAACGTTCCTTGGGCAACGCACGCCTCCGACACGGGGCAGAGGGTCGTTCCTCTTAGGCCCATTCCCGCCGGTCTAGCCGCCAATATCGCCATCTTCGCCGCGGGGTGGTGGTTGTTGTTTACCGGCGTCCGCTGCACGCGCGCCGGCGTCAACTGGACGCGCTCGGCGCTCCGCCGGCGAAAGGGTCGCTGTACGGCATGCGGCTACGACCTCACCGCCCTCGATGTCCCCGAATGCCCCGAGTGCGGACACCTGTTGCGACCCGTTGCGGGATCCGACCGATGAGCCAGCGACGACGCGGCCCGATTGTCAACATCATCCGATACGGCCTGCTCGGAATAGTGACCGCCATCGTCGTCGCCGTCGCGACCGCTCTCATCGAGCCATCGGGGATGATCAGCGGCCAGTTCACGAGCCAAACCACATATCACGTCCTCGAACACAATCTCTGGTCAAGACACACAGTCGTCTATTGGGTCTGGCCCATTGACCTCGCCACGGCCGCCGATACATACGACCCGGCCGCCGACTACAAGCAGGCCCGCGCCGGACTCCGGTGGCTCGAACTCCAACCGGTCGAGGACGAGGTGGAACGAATTGGCTACGCGGAAGCGGTTGGCGTCCCGTTCCGCTGCCTGAGGTACGACGACCAACGCGGCGCCGGCCCCTTCCCGGGCCCAACACACCCAGAAGTGAACGTGCCGTTCGTCGGCCTGCGGACGATCCCGCTCGAGCCCATCCCCGCCGGCCTCGCCGCCAACACCACCATCTACGCCGCCGTCTGGTGGCTCCTCGCTGTGTACGTCCGTCGGACACGCGCCCACAACCGCCGACTCCACGGCCGCTGCCCCACCTGCGGCTACGACCTCACTGCCCTCGACGCCCCCGAATGCCCCGAGTGTGGACACCCCCGCGCCCCGGCTATCGTTTGCGATGAGCCCCAACCCGCCCATGACTGACATCCCCGACGCCGCCGCCGCCTCCCGCGCGTGGACCATCGAAGACGCCGAGGAACGCTACGGCCTCCGCGCCTGGGGTGGCGGGTGCTTCCGCGTCAGCGACGACGGCCACCTCCTCGTGGCGCCCCGAGGCGACGACGACCCCTCCGCCATCATCGATCTCTACGAGGTCGTCCAGGGCCTCGACCAGCGCGGCCTCGCCACGCCCGTCCTCGTCCGCCTCCCGGACCTCCTCCGCAAGCGCCTCGGCGACATCCGCTCCGCCTTCGACGACGCCATCCGCGGCAACGAGTTCCGAGGCGGCTACTCCTGCGTCTACCCCATCAAGGTCAACCAGCAGCGACAGCTCGTCGAGACCATCCGCGAGATCGGCGCCGAGCTCGGCTTCGGACTCGAAGCGGGCAGCAAGCCCGAGCTCCTCGCCGTCCTCGGCCTCACCCGCGACCAGCACGCCACGCCGATCGTCTGCAACGGCTTCAAGGACGACGAATACATCGAGACCGTCGTCCTCGCCCAGAAGCTCGGACGAGTCATCTACCCCGTCATCGAGTCCTTCGGCGAGCTCGAACGCCTCCTCCGCCACGCCTCCCGCTACGGCATCCGCCCGCGCATCGGCATCCGCCTCAAGCCCTCGACCGCGGGCGTCGGCAAGTGGGCCGAGAGCGGCGGCGAGCGCAGCAAGTTCGGCCTCCACGCCCCCGAACTCCTCGCCGCGCTCGAGCTGCTCAAGAGCCGCGGCATGGCCGACTGCCTCAAGCTCGTCCACTTCCACGTCGGCTCGCAGATGTGCGACATCCGCCAGGTCAAGACCGCCGTCAGCGAGCTCGCACGCGTCTACTGCGAGCTCCGTCGCCTCGGCGCGGGCGTCGAGGTCATCGACATCGGCGGCGGCCTCGCCGTCGACTATGACGGATCCAACTCGACCTGGGCGAGCAGCATGAACTACTCGCTCGAGGAGTACGCCAACGACGTCGTCTACCGCATCGGCGCCGCCTGCAACGAGGCGGGCCAGCCCCACCCGCTCATCATCTCCGAGAGCGGCCGCGCGATGGTCGCCAACTCCAGCATCCTCATCTTCGACATCCTCGGCCGCACCCGCTTCCGCACCGACCCGGGCCTCGCCTGGGCCCGCGGCCTCATCGCCGAAGAAGAAACCGAGGGCCGCGACGTCCCACAGCCCGTCAAGGACCTCGTCGAAACCTGGGAGTCGCTCATCGGCTCACCCGACATCGCGGAGAGCAACCTCGTCGAGGCCTTCCACGATGCCCAGCAGGCCCGCGAGGAAGCCCTCAACCTCTTCCGCCTCGGCTACCTCTCCCTCCCCATGCGCGCCGTCGCCGAACGCTTCTACTGGGCCATCGGCAAGCGCGCCGTCGCCATCAGCGAGGAACGCAACGACGGCGGCCCCCTCCCCGACCAGCTCACCGACCTCCCCGAGCACTTCAGCGACATCTACTTCGGCAACTTCAGCCTCTTCCAGAGCCTCCCCGACTCGTGGGCGATCGACCAGGTCTTCCCCGTCGTCCCGCTCCACCGCCTCGACGAGAAGCCGACACGCCGCGCGATCATCGCCGACATCACCTGCGACTCCGACGGCAAGATCGACCGCTTCGCCTGCACCGACCAGCGCGACTACGCCCCGACGCTCGACGTCCACGAGCTCCGCGTCGCCAACGACGGCACGCCCACCGAGCCCTATCTCCTGGGCATCTTCCTCGTCGGCGCCTACCAGGAAGTCCTCGGCGACCTCCACAACCTCTTCGGCGACACCCACGCCGTCCACGTCGCCCTCGACGAGGACGCAGGCTGGCGCATCGATGACGTCATCGAGGGCGACACCGTCCGCGACGTCCTCCGCTACGTCCAGTTCAACCCCGACGAACTCCGGCGCTCCATCCGACAGGAAGTCGAAGCCGCGGTCCGCAAGAACCGCATGAGCGTCGCCGAGAGCCAGAGCCTCCTCCGCTTCTACGAAAGCGGCCTCGAAGGCTACACGTATCTGGAGTAGGTTCGGAAGGCACGAAGGGACGGAGGCACGAAGGCACAAAGGGAAAGACCCCACGCTCCCACGCCCCCCCCGGAGCCGGACTGTCCCAGTCCGGCACGTCTTCACCCCACGCGCCGAATCCCGCACCCCCATCCTGGATGCCGAGTGCCGGATGCCGGATGCCGACTCCCGCCCCCTACCGCCCCTCTCCCTCCACCCACCGATCCATCTTCGCCTCCAGCACCGGCAACGGCAGCGCCCCATCCGCCAGCAGCTTGTCATGGAACGCGCGGATGTCGAAGTCCTCGCCCAGCGCCCGCTCCGCCTCGCCGCGAAGCTCGCGGATCTTGAGCTCACCGATCTTGTACCCCAGCGCCTGACCGGGCCATCCGATGTACCGATCCACCTCGTTGATCACGTCCGTCTCCGTGTTCGCCGAGTTGGACATCATGTAGTCGATCGCCTCCTGACGCGTCCAGCCGAACGCGTGGACTCCCGTGTCCACGACGAGCCGGATCGCCCGCCAAATCTCATAGTTCAGCCGCCCGAAGTCGTCGTACGGATCGGCGTAGAGCCCGCGCCCGCCGTCGTGGATCGTGTGGTCGCCCATCTCGAGTCCGAGCCGCTCCGCATACAACGCCCACCCCTCGGTGTACGCCGTGATCGACATCAACCGACGAAACGGATGGCGCCCCTCGATCTCCTGCGAGAGCGAGACCTCCAGATGATGCCCCGGCACGGCCTCGTGCAGCGTCAGCGCCATCGCGTCGAACTTCGGCCGCGCCGGCAGGTCGTACGTGTTCGCCATGAAGTAGCCCGGCACGCCTTGCTCGATCGACCCGTTGTAGTAGTACGCCGTCGGGCTGAACCGCGCCGCGAACATCGGAATCTCCCGCACGCCGTACGGCAGCCGCGGCAACCGCCCGAACAGCTTCACAAGCTCCGGATCGATCGTCTTCGCGATGATCTGGTAGTGCTCGATGAGCTCCTGGGGCTCATCGAAGTAGAACCGCTCGTCCGTTCGGAGATACTCGGTGAACGCGTCGAACAGCTCCGCGCGCGTCTCGTAGTCGTCCTTCCCCGGGAAGTCCGACCGCTCGATCACCTCGAACATCTCCCCCTGGATCCGCTCGACCTCGCTCAGACCGAGTTCGTGGATCTCCTTCGCCGTCATCTCGAGCGTCGTGTACCGACGGATCGCCAGCTCGTACGCCAGCTCCCCATCCACGCCCTCCGTGATGCCGAAGGTCGAACGCGTCGCGGGCAGGTACTCGTCCGTCAGGAACGTCGTAAACCGGTGGTAGGCCTCGGTCACCGGCCCTGACACCAGCTCCCGCGCCCGCTGCGCCAGCTCAGGGTACCGCTCCTCCGTCGAAAGGAACGGCTTGTAAAACGGGCTCTTCTGCGGCGACTCGATGAACGAGCGATCCGCCTGCGCTTCGGCCTGCGCGACCGCGGGCTCGATCACCGACCGCGGCGGCACGCGCCCCGCCGCGATCCCCGCCCGCATCGCCTCGATGTGCGCGTCGAGATGCTCCGGAATCTGCTCGAGCCGCGCAACGTAGTCCTCGTAGTCGCCTCGCTTGGCGAGCGGGACAAAGCTCGCAAGCTGCGGCAGCCAGTACTGCGGCCCGCCGATGTTGGTCACGGGCGTGTGCTCGGGATGGATCCGCGCCTCCGCGATCTCCAGAGCCGTCGTGTACAGCAACAGATCGAGGTTGAGCTGCCCCTCCTCGTCGAGCCCCGCCCGATCGATCCCCTCGGCCCGACGCTGCCACCGGCGTATCTTCCCCCGGAACGCCTCCGCCGCCTCCACGCTCGGATCCGACAGCTCGTCGTTCCGATCCGACCGCCCGAGCGCGGAGGCGACCTCGAGCGGATACCGCTCGTACATCCCCTCGACAACCTCGTCGAGCAACGCCTCGAGGTCCTCAGAAGGACCACCAGCGGCGACGAACCCACAGACAGCAACACCAACGACAGCGGCAAGTTTCCTCATGCCGACCAGCATAAAGAAACGCCACGTCCCCCGGCGTAACAACTCCGGTGCGCCAACTCCGGTGTGCCATGCCCACGCGAAGCGCGGGCATGTCCCGGCACGCCCCCCGAGTCCTTACCCCGCGTTCCCCACCCCGAAGAACCGAGGCGGGTTGTCCTTCGTGTAGATCACCGTCTCCGCCGCGATCAGATCCCGGAGGCTCTTCGTCACGTGCGTCAGCCCGATCATCGCCTCGCCGTCGAACATCTTCAGCGCCGTCCCGCCGAACGGACGAACATGCTCGGCCAGCGCGACATCGACGAGCGTCGGGTCGGTCGGCCGCTCGATCTTCGCGTCCGACGCCAAGATGAAGCTCCACGGCGCCGGATACGTCGGCACCGCGCTCACCACGCTGATCGTCCGCTCGAACACCGTCCGAAGCGTCTTCACCAGCCGCGCGTGCTGCTGCGCCCCCGCCGGGTTCACGGGCCCCGCCTGCACCACGAGCACGCCGCTCTCGCTCATCGCCGCCTTCAGGCTCTCGTAGTACTCCTTCGTGAAGAGCTGATAGCTCGGGCCATCCTCGATCGGGTCCGACAGATCGCTCACGATCACGTCCCACCCGCCCTGCGGCCTCGTCTGCTCGTCCGCGACGTACTTGAGCGCGTCCGCGATGATCACCTCTGCCCGCGCGTCCTCGAAGGCGCCGCGGTGCATCTCGGGCAGGTGCTCCTTGCACGCCTCCACCACGATCCCGTCGATGTCGACCATCGTCGCCCGGTCGATCGAGGTCCACCGCAGCGCCTCCCGCAGCGTCGCCCCCTCGCCGCCGCCGAGGATCAGCAGCGACGCCGGCGCCGCCGCGTTCGCCCGCGTGAAGCACACGCACGCCGGGTGCACGAGCGGCTCGTGGTACAGGTACTCGTCGCCCGTGCACGACTGCCACTTCCCGTCGAGCACCAGCGCCCGCCCGTACACCCCCGTCTCGACGATCTGCATCGCCTGAAACTCGGTCTCCGCGGCGGCGAGAATCCGTGTCACACCGTGCCCGTACACATCCCATGGGGTGATGTACTCGGTGATCCAAACGTCGGCTTTAAGTTCGGCTCCAGGCATGGAGGCACCATAGCCGTACGCTTTCCGTGATGCGCGAATCCGACCTCCTCCGCCACATCTACACACGCTCCGACGACCTCGCCGCCGCTTTCGGCGACGTCCTCGTCGGCCCGGGCGACGACGCCGCCGTCGTGCGCACGTCCTCGGGCGACCGTCTCGTCATCACCGTCGACCAACTCGTAGAAGGCCGCCACTACGACCCCGCTACCGATCTCGACCTCGTCGCCCGCAAGGCCATCGCCCGCTCCGTCAGCGACATCGCCGCCATGGGCGCGATTCCTGCCTTCGGACTCGCGACGGGCCTCATCCCACGCGGCTACGCCGACGCCGACGACCTGTTCGACGCGATGGCCAAGTGGGCCCGCCACTGGAACTGCCCGCTCATCGGAGGCGACATCGCGTTCGCGGGCGAAGGTCAACCCCTCTCCATGACCACGACCGTCATCGGAAAGCTCGACCCCGCCGCCAACCCGACCCTCCGCTCCAACGCCCGCCCGGGCGACGAGCTCTGGCTCACAGGCCAGGTCGGCGGCAGCTTTGCGTCAGGCTGGCACCTTCGCTTCGACCCCCGACTCGCCGCAGGGCTCGAAGCGTCGAAGCTACCCCGAGCCGCCGCGATCGATCTCTCCGACGGCCTCGGCCGCGACGCCGCCCGCGTCGCGGTCGCTTCGAACGTCATCCTCGAGATCGAAGCCGCAAAACTCCCGATCAGCCATCGCGCCAAATCATGGCGAGACGCCTGCGCCGATGGCGAGGACTACGAACTCCTCCTCGCCCTCCCACCAAGACCTCCGGAGGCCAAAGCGCCGCCAATCAACACCGCCCCCACGCTCATCGGCCCCGTCGGCCAAGTGAGGGCCCTCCACCCCGGCGAATCCCCCACCGCAACCATCACCGACCCCCACGGCTCAACACACGACGCCCAATCACTCGGCTGGGACCACGAATAAAAACCCCTTCGTCGCTGCGTCGCTCCGTCGCTTTCCCCGCCTCAATCCCTCCGCAGCTTCGCCAACAGCCGCAGCACTTCGACATAGAGCCACACGAGCGAGATCAGCAGCCCGACCGCCCCGTACCACTCCATGTACTTCGGCGCCCCGTTGTTCACGCCCCGCTTGATGAGCTCGAAATCCATCACGAGCGAGAAGCTCGCCAGCGCGACGAGCAACAGGCTGAACCCGATACCAAGCGGGCTGGTCGACGCCCACAGGTTCGGGATGACCGAGCCGAGGAAGAGGTTGCCCACCAGCATCACCACGAAGTACAGCGACACCCCGATCATGCCCGCCGCGAACATCTTCGCCATCACGCCCGTCGCCTTCACGATCCCCGCGCCGTAGGCGATCAGCATCCCCGCGAAGATCCCGAAGGTGATCGTCACCGCCTGAAAGATGATCGTGTAGTCGGGCGGGCCGTCGCCGTTCGACATGAACCACGCCGGGATGACCGCCGACACCGCCGACACGAACACGCCCTCGCACGCCGCGTAGACCGGCCCGACGAACGGGCAGGTCTTCTTCGCGAAGATGCACACAAGGCTGAGGACGAGCCCGACGATCATTGAACCGAACAGCCACGGCGTCACCGACCCAAGGTTCCCCGCGTTGATCGCGGGCGTCACCACGCTGCCCCAGAAGAACAGCGCCGCGCCCACGCAGATCGCCAGCAGCGTCCCGCTCGCGACGATCGTCCCCTGCATGGTCATCGTCTTCCGGACCACCTGCCCCGAAGCATCGACGCCCATGCTCCGCTGCTCGAACGCGCTCAGCGCCGGATTGCCCGTCTTTGCGAACATCTGCCGTTTCCTCCACACCGCGGCCACCGCCGCGTGATCAGTCCTTGCTCAAAAATCCTACCGAGCGTCCACGCTCACGGTTCGCCGAACCGTTTCATCTGGACGCGTCAGAGCCCGCGATCCGTCACGAACGCCGCGCCAGCCCACCGGGCGCCGCCTCCATCGAGTAGTTCGGCGATTCCTTCGTGATACGGATGTCGTGCGGGTGGTTTTCGACCACCGTCGCCCCCGACACCCGGACGAACCTCGCCTGCTCACGCAAATCGTCGATCGTCGCGCACCCGCAGTACCCCATCGCCGAGCGGATACCGCCGACGAGCTGGTACACGAAGTCCGCGAGGGACCCGCGATAGGGGACCAGCCCCTCCACGCCCTCCGGCACGAATTTCGCCCCGCCCTTCAGACCCGAGGGCGAACCCGAATCGACCTTCTCCGCCTGGCGGTACCGATCCGCCGAGCCCGACATCATCGCGCCCTCGCTGCCCATCCCGCGATACGCCTTGTACCGCCGACCGCCCGAGATCACGAGCTCCCCGGGCGACTCGTCCAAGCCCGCGAACAGCGAGCCCATCATCACGCACGAAGCCCCCGCCGCGAGCGCCTTCGCGATGTCGCCTGACTGACGCACGCCGCCGTCCGCGATCACCGGGATCTCCCGCCCCGTCGTCGTCGCCGCCTCGCGCACGCCCTCGACCGCCTGCATGATCGCCGTGATCTGCGGCACGCCAACGCCCGTCACGACGCGCGTCGTGCAGATCGAGCCCGGCCCGATCCCCACCTTCACCGCGTCCGCCCCCGCGAGCGCGAGATCCCGCGCCCCCTCGAGCGTCGCCACGTTGCCCGCGATCACCTCGACCCCGTACTTCTCCTTCGCGTCGCGCACCGCGCGGATCACGTTCTCCGAATGGCCGTGCGCCGTGTCGATGATGATCACATCCGCCTCGGCGTCGATCAGCGCCTCGAGCCGCTCCGTCTGACCGGGCCCGATCGCCGCTCCGCACCGCAGACGCCCGCGCGAATCCGTGTTCGCCATCGGAAAGCTCGACAGCCGCTCGATGTCCCGCATCGTGATCAGACCGACGAGCCGCCCGTCGTCGTCGACGATCAGCAGCTTCTCGACCTTGTTCCGGTTCAGAATGACCTCCGCCTCGTCGAGCGTCGTCGCGGGCGGCGCCGTCACCAGGTTCTGGCTTGTCATCACATCACGAACGGGCGTGTCGGCCCCCGGCACGAACTTCAGATCACGCCGCGTCAGGATGCCGAGCACCTTCGCGCCGCGTGCGCCGCCCTCCGTCACCGGGAACCCCGAGACGTGATGCGTCCGCATCAGCTCCCGCGCCCGAGCCACCGCGTCGTCAGGACCGAGCGTCACCGGATCCGGGATCACGCCGTTCGCCGAACGCTTGACCTTCGCGACCTCCCGCGCCTGCTCGTCGATCGACAGGTTCTTGTGGATGACGCCGAGCCCGCCCTCCTGCGCCAACGCGATCGCCAGCGCCGACTCCGTCACCGTGTCCATCGGCGCCGAGATCAACGGGATGTTCAGGCAGATCGAAGGCGTCAGCCGCGACCCCGTCTCCGCCGATGTCGGCAGCACCGAACTCCGCGCCGGAAGCAGCAGCACGTCGTCGAACGTGATCCCCTCGAGCACGATCTTCGGAGTCGATGACCCACCCGCGACACCCCGAGGCGCCCGCTGAGAAGCGTTCGCGGGAGCGGATGACGGAGCGACGGAATTCGTGGTGGTACCCATGGTGAAGTGTGAGGGGGTCAAGCGACGCTGTCAAGACGCCCCCGATAGTCTGAACACACCCTTGACCCCTGAAAACGCCACCATCCCCGCCGACCCCTCCATTCCCGCCGCCCTCCGCGATCTCGCCCAGCGCCCCGTCCGCGGAAACAGCCCCGCCCGCGACCCGCTCTGGACCGAGTGGGTCCTCACCAACGGACTCGGCGGCTTCGCCATGGGCTCCGCGACGGGCATCCCCCTCCGCCGCTACCACGGCCTCCTCATCGCCTCCCTCCGCCCCCCCGTCTCCCGCGTCATGCTCCTCTCCGCCCTAGCCGACGCCATCACCCTCGCCCCGGACACCCCCGACGAGACCACCCTCCCCCTCACCCCCTTCCACTTCCGAAGCGCCGACAACCGCCCGATAGCGCCGAACGTCCACGACTGGACCTTCGAACGCTGCCCCGGCCTCTGCCGCTGGACCTTCGAGTTCGCCGAGAACGGCCCCCGCGTCGAAAAGACCCTCGTCATGGCCGACGCCGCCAACGCGATCAGCGTCACCTACCGCGTCCTCAACGCCACAACCCCGTGGCGACTCACCATCACGCCGCTGATCGCCCTCCGCGACTTCCATTCCCTCCTTCGACGCTCCGAAATCGGCAAACGCTTCACCACGCGCCCCGATCAGGCAACCGTCACTGTCTCCACCCGCGACGCCCGCGTTCGCCTCGCCGCCCACGGCGCAAGCTTCGAACACGACGAGTCCCTCTGGAACGGCTTCGAGTACGTCTGGGAAGAAAAACGCGGCATGGACTGCGCCGAGGACCTCTTCGCCCCGGGCCGCTTCATAGCGACAGGCGGCCCGAACGACCGTTCCGAAGGATTGAAGATCTACGCCCAGGGCGCCGCGAGCGAACGGATCGAACCATCGCCCCGTCGAATCGCCGCCCTCGACGACCGCGCCCGCCGCCTCGAGCGACTTGGGAACGCCGCCATCGCCAGCGCCGGCGGCGCCTCCGTCGCACAGGACCGCCGATGGGCCATCCGCGCCCTCGCCGCAGCCTCCGACGAGTTCGTCGTCACGCGCCGCGTTGGCGAGATCGACATGCGCACCGTCGTCGCGGGCTACCCCTGGTTCAGCGACTGGGGCCGCGACACCATGATCTCGCTCCCCGGGCTCATGCTCGTCACCGGACGCCACGCCGAAGCGTTCGACACCCTCCGCGTCTTCGCACGCCACCGCCGCCGAGGCCTCATCCCCAACCGCTTCGACGACTACGCGGGCGCCGCGCACTACAACACCGTCGACGCCCCCCTCTGGTTCCTCCACGCCGCCGCCGAATACGTGCGCACAACGGGCGACACCGACGGCTACCGCGACCACCTCGCCCCCGCCTGCCTCGACATCATCCGCTCCTACCGCGACGGAACCGACCACGCCATCCGCATGGACCCCGCGGACCACCTCATCACCGCGGGCGACGAGCGCACCCAGCTCACCTGGATGGACGCCCAACGCGACGGCGTCACCTTCACCCCCCGCTTCGGCAAAGCCGTTGAAATCAACGCCCTCTGGGGCCACGGACTCCTCGTGACCGCCGCCCTCCTCGACGCCCCCGAACGCGACGAACTCCTCGCCCTCGCCGAAGGCGTCCGCGCCTCGTTCACCAACGCCTTCAACAACCCGGAGACCGGAGCCCTCTACGACCGCCTCGAGCCCCACCAGACCGCCGACGAGATCGAATGGCGCCCCGTCGCCGAGATCCGCCCCAACCAGATCTTCGCCGTCAGCCTCGAAGCCTCCCCCCTCGATCCCGCCAAACGCGTCGCCGTCCTCGACGTCGTCCGCCGCGACCTCCTCACCCGCCACGGCCTCCGAACGCTCGCCCCCTCCGATCCCAACTACAGAGGCGTGATGATCGGCGACATGTTCGACCGCGACGGCGCGTACCACAACGGCACCGCTTGGCCCTGGCTCATCGGCCCCTACGCCGAGGCGGTCCTGCGCGTCGGCGACTTCTCCCCCGAGTCACGCGCCGAAGCGGTCCAGTGCCTCGCCCCCCTCGTCGCGGCCCTCGACGGACCGTCACCGGGCACGATCGCCGAGATCTACGACGGCGATGACTCCCCCGACGACCCCCAACGCCCAGACGGCTGCTTCGCCCAGGCCTGGAGCGTCGCCGAAACCCTCCGCGCTCTGGTCCTCGCCTGCGCTCCGAAGGATCCCTGATGCTCCCCCCAACCGTTCAACTCCAACCGGGCGAAACCGAACGATTCGCCGAGACCCAGCGCCTCGTCGACAACCACCTCGTCCGCGTCCTCCTCCCCCTTGAAACCCTCGTTGTCACGGGCGTCCTGATCGCCGTCGGCGCCTCCGCGCCGCCGTCGAAGCAGGCCACCCTCGCCGTCGTCTGGTTCCTCGTAGCGATCGTGATGCCCGCCCTCCTCTTCACCATCGGCGTGCGCTCCGTCGTCACCGACCGCCGCCTCATCGTCAAGTGGTGGCCGCCCCTCCCCGGACGCGACCTCCGCCTCGACGAGATCATCAGCGCCACCCCCATCACCTATCAGCCCATCAGCGGCGCCGGAGGCTGGGGATGGCGCATCAGCCCGAAGTACCACCGCGCCTTCAACATGTCAGGCGACCAGGGCGTCCTCATCCGCACGGGCGATGGTCATCGCGACCAGTTCCTCCTCGGCTCAAAACGCACGCCCGAACTCGCGGCCGCCATCGGCAAAGAAAACGAGCCGCGACCGTCAGGGAGCGCGTAACGCCCCGACGGCCGCGGCCCGTCAGAACCAAAGTGAACGGATGCGGCTCAGTCCGTGGTCACCCCGAGGTGATACAGCATGAACGCGTGCGCGTCGAGCGTCTGCGCGATCTGCTCGCTCAGCGCCGTCCCCGCCCCGTGACCCGCGTCCGCGCTCGTCCGCAGCAGCACCGGGCTGTCCGTCCCCGTCGCCTGCAAGCGCGCCGTCATCTTCCGGCTCTGCATCGGATCGACGCGCGGATCGTTCTCGCCCGTGATGAACAGCACGGGCGGATAGTCCACCCCATTCTGCACGTTGTGATACGGCGAGTACGCGTACAACGCCTTGAACTGGTCCGCGTCCTCAACCGTGCCGAACTCCGTGATGTTGAACTGCCCGTTCGGGCTCAGCTCCACACGCAGCATGTCGTAGATGCCCACGTAGCTCACCACGGACGAGACAAGGTCCGCCCGCTGAACCATCGTCGCGCCCATCAGCAGGCCGCCGTTCGACCCGCCCAGGATGCCCACGTGCTCCTTGTCCGTGTATTTCCGCTCGATCATGTGCTCGATCACCGCCTGGAAGTCGTCGAACACGTTCTGCTTGCTGGTGAGGTTCCCCTCCTTGTGCCACTCCTCGCCGTACTCGCCGCCGCCGCGGATGTTCGCGACCGCGTAGATCACGCCGTTCTGAAGGAAGTGCGCCGCCCGCGAGCTGTACCCGGGCGTCAGGTTCACCCCGTACCCGCCGTACCCGTACACCACGCACGGGTTCACGCCGTTCCGGATCGTCCCCTCCGGGATCATGATGTTCACCGGAACCTTCGTCCCGTCCTTGCTCGTCGCGAACTCACGAACGACCTCGACCTTCGAAAGATCGAGCGGCGGATCCGAACGAAGCTTCGTCGCCGTCGTCTTGCCCGTCTTCGGATCGAAGCGGTACCACGCCGAAAGCTCGGTGTACGACCCGCTCGAGAACAAGACCGTCCCGTCGCTCATCGGCGTCAGCCCGCCAACCGACGAGATCTTGCCCGAGTCCGGGCTCGCCTTCTTCCGCCCGTCGAAGTTCACCGCGCGGAACTCGCTCGGTCCGCCCGTCTGATACTCGATCAGCAGCGTGTCGTCGTTCAACGCCATGTAAGTCGGAGCGCCCCAGAACGCGTCGACGATCGTGTCCTCGCCCTCGTTGATCAGCACGTTCGGCGTCGCCGTCGGGTTGTTCGCCGGGATCGTCAGGATCTCCCCCTTCGGAGCGTCCCGACGCGACAGCAGCAGGATCTCGCCGGGCCGACCGAAGTACGCCTGCTTGATCCCGTCCTTGTAATCGCTGAACCGCGTCCACTCACCCGTGGGCGAGCGCAGGTAGTGAGCGAAGTCGCCGCCGTCGCCGTCCTGCACCGTCGCGATCACGCGACCTGAGTCGAGATCGCTCTTCAGCTCGATCTCGCCGATCTTCGGGAAGTCCTTGCCGATCTCGTACGCGTCCGACTCCAGGCTCGACCCGATGTCGCGCCGGTACACGTCCACGAAGAACGCCTCCTCATCGCTCGGACGCTCGCCCACCCGCGGATACCGCGTGTACAGCAACGTGTCGTCATCGAGCCAGCAGAGGCTCCCGCCCGCCGTGCCGCCGTTGACGCGCACCACCGGCTCGTCAACAACCTTGCCCGACCGCGTGTCATAGATGAACAGATCACCCGACTCCGTGCCCGCCACCGAAAGACTCACCGCGACGAGGTTCCCGCTCGGCGACGGAACGAACCAGTCGATCGTGGTCGTGCCCGCCGGATCGATCTCGATCGGGTCGACCAGCGTCCGCTGCGTCTCCGGCGCGTCGGGGCCGTTCATCACCACGAGGTACGCCTGCTCCTTCGGCGGCGCAAACTTCATCGCGAACAGGTTGCCCCCCGCCTCGTGGACGTCCCAGTACCGCTCCACCTCCGCCGCGAGAATGTCCGTGATCTCCTTCTCCAGGCGATCACGCTCGGGCAGGTAGTCCAGGTGACCACGCGCATACGCGTTCTGCAGCGCGTTCCACTCCTTGACCTCAGGGTCAGAGAAGTCTTCGAGCCACCGGTACGCGTCCACGACGGGCGTCCCGTGATAGACGTCGGTGACCGGGTCCTGGCGGGTCTCGGGCCCGCTGACAAGGGCGCCCGAAAGGGCGACGGTAGCGAGAGCGATCGGGAGCATGTATGGACCTCCTTCGCGCGACGAGGCGCATCGGGAGGTTATCGCGCCCAGCGAGCCTCGGCCCGCGCGACGCCATTCATGAGCGCTCGCTCATCTGGCCACGCAGGCCAATCGGAAACCCCGCGCTTCAGTGGTGCTCGTGCTTCCCCGCGTCGATCTCCTTCGAGACCTCGTCGAGGATCTCCAGCATCCGCGCAGGCGTCAGGTTCTCGTGCAGCGTCTCGCCGACCAGCGCCGCCGGCGCCGTCCCGCATGACCCGAGGCACTCCAACTCGATCAACGTGAACTTGTCGTCCTCCGTCGTCTCGCCGACATCGATGCCCAGCTTCTCCTTGCACGCCTGCGTAATCTCGCGCTGCCCGCAGAACTCGCACGCGATCGATCGGCACACCGAGACCACGACCTTCCCCTTCGGGTGCAGCCAGTACTCCTCGTAGAACGTCGCCGTGTCGAACACGTCCGCCGGCTTCACGTCGAGGATCTCGGCGATCTCCAGCATCGCCTGACGCGGGATCCACCCGTACGCGTGCTGCACCAAGTGCAGCGCGGGCAGCAGACACGCCATCGTCGTCTCGTAGCGCGGGCGGTAGTCCTCGTTGATGGCGCGCTTCATCTCGTCCGTGAGGTAGGGCTCCTCACGCCGCTCGATCTGCTCGGTAGCGGACTGCTTGGTGATCCACGCCATGTGCCTGCTGCTCCTTGCTCGTGGGGCCGCCCCGCGGGGCCCGCTATGGTAGGGGCGTCACCACCGAGGCTACCGGAGGGCGCAGATGGACGCGAACAACCCGCCCCCCGATTCGAACGAGGGCCACCCCACGGAGATGCCGCCCCCCGCGGCAACCCCGCCGATCGGACGCCCAACCGCCCCGCTCACCGCCTCAAACTCCGCCCGCGACAACTGGCCGTACGCGCAGGAACCCGACCCCGGGTCCAGGCGGTCTCGCCTCATCGCCCTCATCGTCGCCGTCATCGCAACCCTCACCGCCGTCTCACTCCAGAACGCCCCCGCGGTCATCGAACTCTTCAGCCCCGCCCCAGTCGAAGCCGTCGGCGTCGAACGCGACATCCCCCCGCCCACGGGCGCCGACATGGGCTCGGTCATGGGCAAGCTCTTCATCAAGGTCGCCGAGTTCCTCAAGTCCGATCCGACCGCGATGAGCCAGCTCGACGTCTACGCCGCGTCCGACGTCGACCGCGCCCGCTTCGCCATCGTCGCCGCCGAAGTCAACGGCAAAGACGCAGCCCTCGGCCGCCTCGATTCGCTCGACGAGCGTGTCGACGACGACGATCCCCTCGCCACCGACATCAGGCTCCTCCACGACGTCTACGAAGAAGGCCCCGACGCGATCAACGACGACGAACGCGAACGCCTCATCGCCCACCACGGCTACTTCGCCAAGGTCGCCCTCACCTTCGCGCTCGACGAGGACGACGCCGCAAGAGAGGCCCTCCGTGGCGGCGGCCTCCTTGTCGTTTCGATGCTCCTCGCCGCCGGCGCCCTCATCTTCATCGCCTTCGTCGCGGGCATCGGCTTCTTCATCGTCGCCGTCGTCTACGCAGCCAACGGCAAGCTCCGCCCCTCGATGCCCGTCCCCGCCCCGGGCGGAAGCGTCTTCCTCGAGGTCTTCGCGATCTTCATCGCGGGCTTCGTCCTCCTCAACCTCTCCATGGACCTCGTCACGCTCCTCGCGCCACAGGGCGCCACCTGGCCCGCCTACCTCCGACTCGGCTCCCAGTGGCTCCTCCTCCTCGCCCCCCTCTGGCCCCTCGCCCGCGGCATGTCAGGCGAGCGCCTCCGCGCCGCCATCGGCCTCCACACGGGCCGCGGCCTCTTCAAGGAGATGGGCTGCGGCGTCGCCGCCTATTTCGCCGGCCTCCCCGTCTTCCTCGCCGGCGCCATCATCTCCGTCGTGCTCATGTTCCTCGCCCAAGCCCTCCGCATGAAGGCCGGCCTCGGCGAGCCCCAGACCCCCACCAACCCCGTCTTCGAACTCGTCAGCGCCGCCGACCCCCTCGCCCTCTTCATGGTCTTCACCCTCGCCACCATCTGGGCGCCCCTCTGCGAGGAACTCATCTTCCGAGGCGCTCTCCTCCGCCACCTCCGAGGCCACATGTCCATCGCCGCCGCCGTCCTCCTCGGCGCGACGATCTTCGGCTTCATGCACGGCTACGGCCCCCTCCTCGTCTTCCCCCTCATCGCCCTCGGCTCCGTCTTCGGCGTCATGCGCGTCTGGCGAGGCAGCCTCATCCCCTGCATCACCGCCCACGCCCTCCACAACGGAACCGTCCTCACCCTCGCCATCACCACACTCAAACTCTTGGGCGAATAACACCCCCCCGGTGTGTCGACGCCAGTGTGCCATGCCCACGCGCAACGCGGGCATGCTCCGACCACAACACCCCCGCCACCTCGCCCCCATTTCACGAGAAGCGCAACGCCGAAACGCGCGGACCAAGCTCGGAACGCCCGGCGCCAGATGCCAGATGCCTAATGCCCGAGTGCCGGATGCCGGATGCCGGATGCCGAGTGCCGAGTGCCGAGTGCCGGATGCCGAGTGCCGAGTGCCGAGCGCCGAATGCCGCCTTCAGCCCCCCCACCCCACCTGCATCTCCAGCATCCGCGCCACCCGAACCAGCGTCGCCTCATCGAACGGCCGCCCAATCAACTGAGCCCCGATCGGCAGCTTCGCCTCTCGCCCCTGCGCGTCCGTCTTCGACCACCCCACGGGCAGCGAGATCGCCGGCAAACCCGCGAGGTTCGCCGTCACCGTGAACACGTCCTCGAGATACATCGCCATCGGATCGCCCGTCTTCTCACCAAGCCGGAACGCCGGCCCGGGCGTCACGGGCGTCAGAATCGCGTGCACGCCAGGCCCCGCCGGATCGAACGCCGCGTCGAAACCAGCCCGGATCAGCCGGCGCGTCTTGAGCGCCGTCAGGTAGAACGCGTCCTGATACCCGGCGCTGAGCACGTGCGCCCCAAGCATCACCCGACGCTTCACCTCCGGCCCGAACCCCTCCGACCGGCTCCGGACGTACATCTCCTCGATCGACCCGCCCAGCCCGACGTCCGCCCGATGCCCGTACCGAACGCCGTCGTACCGCGCGAGGTTCGAGCTCGCCTCCGCGGGCGCCACGATGTAATACGCGCTCACCGCCTCATCCACGAACGGCATCTCGACGTCAACGATCTCCGCCCCCGCCGTCTTCAGCGCCAGCGCCGCGTCCGTCATCGCCCGCGACACATCGCTGTGCATCCCGCCGTGCAGCTTCGGCACACCCACCCGCAGCTTCTCGACAGGTGTCTCGAGCCCGCCGATCAGATCGACGACCGGATGCGCCGAACTCGTCATGTCCCGCGCGTCCTCGCCCGACATCACCGCCAGGCACGCCGCCGCGTCCCGAACGCTCGACGCGAGCGGGCCGATCTGGTCCAGGCTGCTCGCGTACGCCACCAGTCCGTACCGACTCACCCGCCCATACGTCGGCTTCAAGCCCACGCACCCGCACAGCGCCGCCGGCTGCCGAATCGAGCCCCCCGTGTCGCTCCCGAGCGCGAGCGGAACCATCCCAGCCCCGACCGCCGCCGCCGAACCCGAGCTGCTCCCCCCGGGCGCCCGCTCAGGATCGAGCGGATGTCGCGTCGGCCCGAACGCCGAGTGCTCACCCGAGCTCCCCATCCCGAACTCGTCCATGTTCGTCTTGCCGACGACCACCGCGCCCGCGTCGACCAGCCGCTGCGCCGCCGTCGCCGTGAACGGTGAGCGATAGTGCTCGAGGTATCGAGACCCCGCCGTCGTCCGCCCCCACGCGAGCGCGATGTTGTCCTTCACCGCGATCGGCACGCCCGCTAGCGGCATCCGATCCGCGTCGCCGCCCGCGATCCGCGTATCAACCGCCCGCGCCTGATCGATCGCCTGCTCCGCGAAGACCTCCAGAAACGCGTTCAGCCCCGCGCCCCCGTCCTCCACGCGCCCGAGCGCAATCGCGACCGTCTCCGCCGCCGACACATCGCCCGCGCGCACCGCGTCGGCGATCCCCGTCGCGCTCGACAGCGGATCGCTCACGCCCCACCGCCATCGCCAAGCGCGCTCGGCACATGAAAGAAAACGTCCGTTCGCGACTCGCCATCGTCGCCACCTGTTTGAACGTGCGACTCGAACACCCGCGGCGCCATCGCCCGAAGCGTGTCGCCGTCCACGAGCGGACCGCCGACGTCGTCCGGACGAAGCCTGCACGGTTCATCGTGAGCGTGCGCCATCGGCTCGACGCCCTCGAGATCGAGCGCCGCCAGGCAGCGGAAATGCCCGAGCACCGCCGTCAGGCGGTCGCGGGCGTCTTCGAGCTCCTCTGCATTGAGCTCGAGCTTGCACAACCGAGCGATCCGCGCAACCTCGTCACGCGTCAACTCGGGAGCGTTGCTATCCGTGGAGCAGTCGCCGGTGGCTTCCATGCCCCGAGCGTATCGCCCCAGCGAGCGTTACGGACACCCAGCGCCGAACTGACGCAGGAACTCCACCACGTCCGCGATATCGAACGCCCCCTCAGGCGCCGCGAGGTCCGCCAAAGGGGCGCCATCCCCGAACGCCCGGAGGAATTCGACAACGTCCGCGATGTCCAGCTCGCCGAACGGCGCCGCGTAGTCGACCGCGCTGCAAGGCCCGCCCGTCGCGCCCGTGATCGAGACGTTGTCCACGCCGAAGTCGAAGTTCGTGAACCCGAAGAAGAACCCCGGAACGAACGTCGTGAACCGGACCTCGTCCACGTCCGCCAGCACGTCCGCGAACGTCACGCCCGCCGGCAGCACCGGCTCGAACGTGTTCGGATCCTCATCGCCCGTGCCGCCCCAGCCCGCGGGGAGCTCGGTCGCCGTCGGATCCTCGATCGAAGCCGTGAACGTCGTCCAGTCCAGCCCCGACGACATCAGCCCGACGTGCGTCCACACCGTCACCTGGCCGCTCGGCGCCTCGATGTCGTTGTTGACGAACTGCACCACCAGGTCACGCGAGACCGGGCTCCCGAAGAAGTCGATGCTGTCGACCTGCACGTCGATCGAGAGCGTCACCGCCCCCTTCTCCGCGTAGTCGCCGATGAACTCCGCCGACGTCGTGTTCGCGATGTTCACGCCGAACGTGTCGATCTGGACGTGCTCCATGTACGCCCCGGGGTTCCCACCCGTCTCGAGGATCGTCACCGCGTTCTGAATCGACCACCCCTCAGGGCCCTCGTCGAACGTCACCGTCGTATCCGCGCTTGCCAGCCCCCCAACGAGACCGCCAACCAAACCAGCAACCGTCACCAGGCTCATGCTCTTCGTCATCGGTCTACTCCTTCGCCTCGGGCGCCACTTGCGCCTCTTCTACCGGGCGACCCGCCGCCCACCAACGCCCAACGCGCCGGCGGGCGACGAACGCCCGTCTCACTCGCACACTCTGCCCAGGTTACGGACACACCAACCCCACGCAAGAGTTTCCTGGAAACTTCCTGAATATTGTTCAGAGACCAACCCGCATCGCCCCGTTTCCGCTATCCTGCCCCCCGCGTGAGTACCACCGAGCCTTCAACACCCCCCGCTTCCTCGATCGAAGTGCGCATCGAGAGCGTTGGCGCCGCCCTCCGCTCCTCCATCTCCGACGTCCTCGACGCCGTCCCCGACCGCCCCCAGGGACCCGTCGCCCTCGCCAAGCGCTTCAACATCGACAAGGTCCTCGCCTCACGCGTCCTCAAGGCCATGCGCAGCCCCGACGCCATGTCCGTCATGCACCGCGCTCCGGGCCCCGAACCCCTCCGACGACTCCTGAGAGCAGCCGGCCGACACGGCGTCGAACGCCCCACCATCGAGATCGCCGAAGAAGCCGTCCGCCGCTTCGAATCGCTCATCCGCGACGAGCTCGGCGACCGCGGCGCCCTCGACGCCATCGTCGCCGCCTGGGTCCCCGAGGCCCGCCGCGAGTTCGAGGTCCGCCGCAAACAGGCCGCCTTCAAGGCCATGAGCCAGCTCAAGGGCGCCCAGGCAGAGGCCATTCTCGCGACCGCCATCATCCACCCCTCCGACGACGGCAAGAACCTCGACCTCGTCTGGCTCACAGGCCTCTTCGGCCTCCACCGGCTCACCCCCAACGCCGGCATCAAGGTCGCCACCCGACGCATGGGCCCCAAGCCCGCCGACCGGGAGCCCCGCACGCTCACGGGCGAGCCCCTCGGCGACTACTCCGACGCCATCCTCGCCCCCTTCAGCTCCGACCCGCCCCCCAGCTTCGACGTCCACCGCGTCGGCGAGGTCGTCCACTACACCCTCGCCGAGCCCGGCTTCGGACCCGCCTCCGCCGTCGACGTCGTCCTCGGCGAGGCCAACTTCGGCGAGATGCGCCGCTACATCGGCGCAGGTGAAGACCGCAAGGGCTTCGTCTTCGCCGAAGCCTCCGTCCCCGCGCGCGTCCTCCAGTTCGACGCCATCGTCCACGAAGACGTCTACCCCGACGCCCGCCCCGAGCTCGCCCTCTACGACACCGCCTTCGAGGGCGTCGCCAACGTCAACGACCGCAGCCGCGACATCGACCGCTTCGACATGCTCGAAACCATCGAGCCCCTCGGCCGCGGCGTCGAACGCCTCGGATCGTCAGCCGTCCCCCGCTACGGCGAACTCATCCGCTTCGCCTGCGACGCCATGGGCTGGAACCGCGCCGCCTTCCGAACCCACCGCGCCCTCATCGACCACCCCGTCTACGGCAGCCAGATCGCCATGTGCTTCGACCCACCCCGCCGCGATTGACACAACTCGGCGACGGAACAACAGCGCGACCACGCCACCACGCATCGCAACGCCGTCCGCGGCGCAAGAAAAAACCGCCGCGACAAGCGCGGCGGTTGAGTGATCTCAGATCAGACTGTCTGGCGCCCGCTTACTTCGGGCAGCCCATCCCGAACTGACGGAGGAACTCCACCACGTCCGCGATGTCCCACTGACCCATCGGCGCCCCGAGGTCCGCCGAGGCTTCCTGCATGCCGAACGCACGCAGGAACTCGACCACGTCCGCGATATCGAGCTGGCCGTACGGCAGTCCGAGATCCGCCGGCACGCAGCCGCCCTGCGTGATCGCGATCTCCTGGAAGTCCATCTCGACGGGCGTCGACATGCCCGTGGCCTGCCACACCGCGTAGAAGTCGTCGCCCGCGGTGTTCGTCGTGTTCTCGTCGCGGAGGAACTCGACGTACTCCTTCGAGACGCTCTGGTAGTACACCCGCACCTCGGCCGAGGTCGCCCCCGCCGGGATGTCGTATAGCGTGTCGTCCCAGTTCTGGTTGTCCGCGTACGACGCGCCGACCGGGGCCGCCTGCACCGACTCCAGCTCAGCCATCGTCGCGCCCACCGGCGGGATCCGGTTGTCCTTCACCCACACGCTGTTCAGCGCGAAGTGGAAGCTCTCGCCCGCGGGCAAGCCCGTGAGCATCGAGACCTCGGCCGTGATGCCGAGCTTGCCCTCGTACACCTTCGTGTCGCCCGTCGTCAGGTCCGCGGTCACGAAGTCGTACGCGCCACGCTCATCGATGAGCTGGTCCGCCCCGTCGAAGAACTGCACATTGACCCACATCCGACGACCCTCGGGGTAGCCCGTGGGAAGCTTGTGGCCCGACTGGTTGATCACGCGGACGTTCAGGTCCGAGCCCATCTGCGAGAGCTCGAGGTCCGACGCCGACTGGAGCATCAGCTCCGTCCGGGCGATCGAGGCCGCGACGTTGTCGTCCGTCAGGCCCGTCTCCGAATCCGGGAACTGCTCCCGCACCGCGTTGAGCAGCCACGTGTTGCCGCCCGCAAACTGGTGCGTGCCCAGGTCCTCGCGGAACTCGCCGAACGAACAACCCTGGCCCGGATCCTCGGGCATGTGGCAGTCCTGGCAGCTCGAGACGAGCGGGTTCGTCCCGCCGAAGCGGCCACCCATGTCGATCGGACCGTCGCCGAAGTCGCTCACGAGCCACTCGCTGTAGGTGCGCTCGATCGGGAACTGGTCAAACTTGTTGTGCGTCGCGTGCGGCGCGTCGAGCGTGCCGAGCGTGTACGTGCCATCCGGCTGCGCGTCGAACACCGGGTTCGAAACGTCGTGGCACGTCGCGCACATCTCGCTCGAACGCTGGAACGGCGCCTGCTCCCAGTCGTGGATGAAGAAGAAGCCCAGGTCGTACGGCCCGCGGCGCCGGTCGCGATGATCGATCACGTACTGACCCGAGTGATGGTCGGCCGGAATGTCCGTCAGCCGCGCGAGCACCTCCGTGTCCGCCTCGGGGGCGCCCGGGTGGTTCAGCGGGTCCACCATCCGGTGGCAGAAGTTGCAGTTCACGCCCGTGAAGTCCGTACCCGCGAGTTGCGAGCCGTCCGTCGGCGTGCTGTTGCCCGCGAGCCAGCCCGCGGGGGTGTGGCAGCGAAGACAGAAGTCGCCCGCGAAATCCACGTCCTGGTTCGCGACCGCGAGGCACGCCCAGAACGCCGGGTCACGCGAAGCCTGACCCATCGGGCTCGCCACCCAACTGTCGTACGGCGCGTGCGCCGCGTCGAACCCGCCGTGACACGCCGAGCACTCGTCGGGGCCGAAGACAGGAACGAAATCCGTCATCTCGGGCTGCGTGCCCGGAGCAAAGAAGTCGTTCAGCGTCGTCGGAACGGGCACGCCCATCGCGACGTACGCCCCGCCAGCGAGCGCAACGAGTCCGCCCGCCCAGAGCGCCTCGGCGCCCACGATGAAGCCACGCTTCGAACGCATCTCAGATTCTCCCAACTGTCTGCGTCAGCTGACCCTGCCACGAAGACCCGATCACCTTCCCTCAGTGACCAATGACCTGGCAGGTATCCCCCCGATTCGATCTACAACGGTACTGCGGCACGGGAACCCGTGCAAGATGGCGCAGGGAAAGAGTGCACAAAGATACGCGTTCGCGGGGAGGGTGTTTCGGATTCAACGAGACAACGTCCGATTCGACGCCTTACGGACAGCCCTGAACAAAGACCTGCAGGAACCACACGACGTCCGCGATATCGAACGACCCGAACGGCGCCGCCCCGTCCGCCGCCACGTCCCCAGCCCCGAACGCCGCCAGGAACGCGGTCACATCCGCGATGTCGAGCTCTCCGAACGGCGCTCCGAAATCCGCCTCCGAACACGGCCCGACGACCGCCGCCCCGACCAGCGAAACGTCGTCGAGACGGACAAAGTCCGCCGCGACCAGGTTCGACACCCCCTCGGCGTTGAACCCGACGTACAGGTAGTCAAACCCCTCCCCTCCGAGGTCGATCGTCCGCTCCACGCGCCCAGCCGCCGGATCGCCCGAGAACCGTTCCTCGTGCAGCGGTGTGATCTCGACGGGGACCGCCCCCTCCCGCCGCGGGTACGCCCCGCGGTGGTCGGAGCCGAACTCGCCGTTGACGCCGTAGACCTTCGCGTCGACGAAGTTCGGGGCGCCATCGCCGTTGACGATCTCGATATCGAACGAGAAGACGTGCTCGCCGCGGTTCCGACGATTGTTCCACACCGCCTGCGCGACGCTCGCGAACCCGTACTGACCGGTCAGCACACACGACCCGCCCTGAAGGTTCGCGCGGGCCTCCCACCACCCCGCGTCCACCCCACCGCTGGTCAGCGCGTACACCCCGCCGACGAACGACGTCGCCTCGAACCCGCCGTCGACCAGCAGTTCGCCGTACGGCTCGGCGACCGTCGCGGTCACCGTGCGCACAACGCTGTCCGTCGCGCCCTGGTGGTCCCACACCGTCAGGCCGATCGAACGCGGCTCGCCGAGCGGAAGCGCGATGAACAACTCCTCGCCGTAGGCATCCGCGCCGCCGTCACCGTCGAGGTCCCACGCGTAGGCAACGATGTAGTTGTCGTCGTTCCGCGCGACGGTCAGCGGGTGGTACGGCGGGAGGAACTCGCCCGGCGTGTCGTCGTCGCGCGAGGGAAGGCCCGAGAGCCGCACGACCCCGACCCCGCCGACGCTCTCAGCGCTGAAGTCGGCCGTCGGCGGCGCGTTGGGTTCAGTCGATTCATAGACGCCGCCCTCGATCACGAGGCTGTTCGGGAACGCGGGCGTCTGGACGAACCCGTTCTGACGGCGGTAGAAGTTCGCGGTGTTGTTCGCGAGACGAAGGTCGGCGAACCGAGAACTCCGCAGGGGCAGTCCGTCTGAGCCCTCGTCGCCCGTGTTCTCGCCGAGGTCGGCCGCGTTGAGGGCGCCCTCGAGGGGCGTGCGGACGCCGAAGGCCCATCCCTCGACCGCGACGTTCTCGACGTTGAGGCGCTTGGTCGGCCCGTTCATGCCGAGCCCGTACCCGCGTCCGTCCCCGTTGATGTCGAGGCTCAGCGCGGGCTTGTCGTCGACGCCCGGCGTGGCGAGGTCGGACGAGGCGATGAGGCCGTCGCGGAGGTTGATCTGCGAGCTGTACTGGAAGTGGATGCCCTGGCCGTAGATGTTCCAGAATCGGAAGTCGTCGATGGTCGCGTATTCGCGGTGCGTGTTCGCGTCGCACGGGCAGGTGTACCCGACGTTGGTCCCCTGGTTGCGCATGTGGTTCCAGGTGACGAGACCGAAGTCGCTGTTGTAGACCTCGAAGCCCGTGAACGTGTTCGTCGGCACGCGGTTGACGGCGATGGTCTGCGAGCCGTTGGTCACGATGTGCTGGCGGTCCGCGGGCAGGTGGGCGACGGGAACGACGCTCGCGTCGCGGTTGTCGTTGCCGTCGACGTCGCTGAAGATGTCGGCGCCGCCGCCCGCCGCGGAGATCGCGACGTTATTGACAAACTCGACCTGGCTCGCGCCCTGGATCCAGTAGGCCTCGCCGTTGAAGCCGAAATCGAAGCGCCGGACGCGGGTGAAGCCGTCGCCGAAGGGCTCGACGGTGAGGAAGGGGTCGTCGTCGCCCGTGGACTTGATCGAGATGTTGCGCTCCCACCGCCCGATCTCGTTGCCCGCCTCCTGGACGAAGGCGGCGCCGAGGATGTCGAACGCGACGTTGTCGCGGAAGAGGGCGTAGCTGTCGTGGTGGACGAATCCCCATCCGGGGCCTCGCCACGCGACGCACCCCGTGACTTCGGCGGGGTTGCACGCGCCGAAGTCGACGGGGGCGCCGCCGCGCGGGAGGTTGCGGTGGAGGTGGAAGATGTAGCGCCCGCGCTGGTTCGTGCCGAGGCCCGGGGAACCGTCGAGGTTGCCGACGGGCTCGTCGATGAATCCGTTCTTGTTCAGGCGTCCGAGGTCGACGAACGCCGCGTTCCGCGCGACGAGGTCGGAGGTGTGCATCACCATGACGTGGCCGCGCCGGAGGTCCTGCGTCGTGGGCGTCCCACGCGACTCGGGGGAGGACTCGTCGAGCTCGGAGCGAAAGAGGACGTTCCGCGAGAGGTTCGCGACGTAGAGCGTGAGGTCCTCGGGGTCGAAGAAGCGGCCGTCGGGGCGTTCGTGGTCCCAGCGGAGGCCGTTCGATCCGGGGGCGTCGTTGGTGAACGTCACGGTGGCGCCGTCGATCGACTGGATCGTGAGGACCTCGTCGTGGAAGCGGGAGTTGTCGGCGTTGTCGCCTTCGGGGTCGAAGAACGTGCCGCCGAGGACGAGGGTGTCGCCGATCGCCCATCCGACGGGCGGCTCGGCGAGCGTGAGCGTCGTGCTGCCCGCGGTCGCGTCGGTCGCGAGGGCGGCGAAGTCGGACTTGTCGGCGCCGACGATCCGCGTCATGCCGTGGGGGACGAAGCCTCGGCCGAGCTGCTCGGGGTCGCGGGCCATGTCCATCGGCGCGTCGGCGATGAAGACGATCTCGGCGCGCACATCGGATGAGATCGGCGCGTCGTCGTCGCCGACCGCGATCACGCCCGTGGGTGAGCTAAAGAGCGTGTCGACGTACATGGTGGTGTCGCGGTCGGTCGCCCAGGTGAGGACGCCATCGACGCGGACGTACCCGAAGCGGGTCGTGTCGGCGCCGAGACTGTCGCCGTCATCGTCGATGTCCCACGTGACGGTGACGCCGAGGGGGACGCGGACATCGTCGCCTGGCCCAGGGAGCGAGCCGCCCCATGTCGCGGGGTCGGACCACGGGCCGCTCAGGACCGCGGTCGCGGCGGGGGCGGTGGGCGGGAGGAGGTTGAGCAGGTTCTGGTTGACGCGGTCGTTGTGGCACGGCCCCCCGGCGTGTGCGATGGACGTCGCGGCGGTGATCAACAGCATGCATGCAGATGTGCGCACGTTCGTATCTCCTCGATCGTGATATCGCGAACCCTGGACAAAGAGATAAGCGTCGAAACTCTCGCGCAGTTTCGGCCATTGACGCTATGTGCGGCATTCTGCGCACAGGGCGTGATATAGGGTCAGATTGTCATCGATGAGCCGCATCACTGAGCGTCGTTCCATCCGCAAAATGAAAAAGGGCGCCGCGCTGTTGCGCGGCGCCCTCACAGGCGATCGGAGTCTTGCGGACGTCGGTTACGGGCAGCCGATTCCGAACTGGTTGAGGAAGTCGACGACGTCGGCGATGTCGAACTCGCCGAAGGGCGCCGCGAAGTCGGCGGCGGGGTCGCCCGCGCCGAAGGCGCGGAGGAACTCGACGACGTCGGCGATGTCGAGCGTTCCGAACGGCGCGGCGAGGTCGGCGGCGAGGCAAGGACCGCCTGCGCCCGCGGGCACGGGGACGCCTGCTTCGGTCTCATAGCCCCACGCGGTGATGGCGACGTCAAAGCCGCCATTCGGCGCCCCGAGCTGCGGCAGCACGCCCGCGGCGCCGTTGAGCGTGACCTCGACCCAGCCGTAGTGGGTCTGGCCGTCGATCTGAATGCGAGCGCCGACGTAGCGCGTATCGGCGAGCGGGAGCGTCGTGGTGAAGCTGTCCCACACGTAGTTGCCCGACTTGTCGTCGAAGAAGCGCGAGGCACGGACGAAGAAGCCGCTCGATTCGTAGTCTCCCGACGACGCCGGTCCCACGAGGTCACCCGCCTCGAGGGGAGCGACGTAGTCGCTCGACCCGGCAACCGTCAGGATGCCCTTGCCAGCGCCGAAGGCGCCGAGGCCATCGACGGGCTCGAACTCGGAGGCGGCCATCAAGGTGTTGTTCAGCGAGGCGAGCTGCGAGCCGCCCGCGGCGCCGAAGGTCGGGTTCGCCTCCGAAGGCGCGGAGATGTCGAGGCCATCCTCTTCAAAGATGAAGAGCTGCGAGCCCGGGCCTTCGTAGTCGTAACGCACCGGCACAGCGGCGGCTGTCCCGGCGACGAAACACGTTGCGGCGGCCGTCGTCAGAGCGATCAGTTCATTCCGATTCATGTTTCCCTCCATTCGGTTCCTGCCCAGTCTAACCCAAGCACTCGACCCGACCAAGGCTCGCGCAAGCAAGAGTCGCATATCCGCCGCACGGAGGTCACACCGTCGTCAGTTTGCGCACGAACGATGCGCCACAGCGTTGTGTGGAATGTGAAGTCTTCGTTCAGATCGCTGGCGACCGCCTCGCGAGATCTCTTCGTTCGACCTCGAGACGATGCGGCCTGCCTCGGCGAGAGGGCGGTTTCGTCGATCAGGGGCAGCCAGCGCCGAAGAGCCTGAGGAACTCGACGACGTCGGCGATGTCGAAGGCGCCGAGGGGGGCGGCGAGGTCGGCGGCTTCGTCGCCCGCGCCGAAGGCACGAAGGAACTCGACGACGTCGGCGATGTCGAGGGCGCCGAATGGCTCGGCGAGGTCGGCGTCGTTGCAGGCGGGGTTGAGCAGCGCGGCGAGGATGGCCTGGTCGTCGGCGTCGATGTCGCCGTCGGCGTCGAGGTCGGCGGCGATGTTGAAGCCGCCGTCGAGCTCGGTGAGGCCGAGAAGGAT
>PAKY01000057.1 GCA_002706885.1 Phycisphaerae bacterium | reverse complement strand
CGGGCGCGTGTGAGCGAAACTTTTGCTACTTCAGCTCTAGTCTTTCAAAAGCCCACCAAACAACAAAGGAGTTCGCAATGAACACCATCAAGCTCATCAGTCATGTCGCCGCCGCGATCCTGCTTGGCGCCGCGGTGGGGCCCGCGGCGGCCCAGCTCTCGGGCGGCAGCCTCACCATCACGCGGACCACGATCGATACGGGCGGTTCGCGCATGACGGGAGGGCGTTTCGTGCTGACCGCCTCGATCGGGCAGCACGACGCCGCCGAGCCCCTCTCAAGCGGCCGAATCTCGAACCAACCGGGGTTCTGGGGGTCGTTCCCATCGATTGAGCCCTGTAGCCCCGCCGACCTGGCCGAACCCTACGGAACAGTCGATATTGCGGACGTCGTCCGGTTCCTCCAGCTCTTCGGCGCGAGCGATCCGGCCTCCGACGTCGCCGCTCCGATGGGGGTGTACGACATCGCCGACGTTGTCGCGTTCCTCCAGCTCTTCGGCGCCGGCTGCCCGTAGCCGTCCCCACGCCCACGGTCGCCGGCCCATATCGAAGCCCGCCCTTCGCGGCGGGCCTTTTTCGTGCGCTTCGCGTGGTATCGTGTCTGCGCACCGCTGAGGAGGCCGCGCATGCCGGAGACGCTCTCGCAACTCGATCGCAGCGAACGCATGCGTCGCGTGAAAGGCGCGGGAACCGGTCCCGAGCTCGCGCTCGCGTCTGCCATCCGCCGTCGCGGGCGACGCCCCCGTCTCAACGTCGCCGAGCTCCCCGGGAAACCAGACCTGGTGTTCACACGCGAACGCGTCGCGGTGTTCGTCGACGGCGAACTCTGGCACGGCGCCCAATGGCGTCGACGTGGACTGAACTCGCTCGCCGACCAGTTCGCGGGCTCGAAGGACCCCGAGTACTGGAACCGCAAGATCACCGGCAACATCGCTCGCGATCTCCGAGCGACCCGAAGGCTGGTGGAGAGCGGCTGGCAGGTCTTCCGACTCTGGGAGGCCGACGTTGACGCCGACCCCGAGCGGTGCGCCGATCGCGTTCTGGAGGTTCTCGAAGGCGACGGGCCAGCGTCCCCCTTCCCTGGGCTCGCGAGGACCTCAACCATCGACTTCTTCTCGGGCATCGGGCTCATGCGCATGGGGCTCGAGCGGTCGGGGTGGAACACCCTTTGGGCGAACGATCATGACCCGATGAAGCGTCGACTGTTCCTGCACAACCTCGATGGGGAGCGTGTCGAGCTCGACGATCGGTCGGTGCACGACATCTCCGCGAATGACACGCCGGACGCCGCGATCGCCGCCGCGTGCTTTCCGTGCACCGACCTCAGCCTTGCGGGCAAGGGTCGTGGTTTCGAGGGGCGACACTCCTCGGCGTACCTCGGCTTTGCCGACATTCTCGACAACCTCGGCGATCGTCGCCCGCCGTTCGTGATACTCGAGAACGTTGTCGGTCTGCTCCACAGCAACGCTGGCCGAGACTTCCGAGTCTGCGCTGAGCGCTTCGTGCAGGCGGGTTACGCCATCGACGCCCTGACCCTCGACGCCAAGAGCTTTGTTCCGCAGAGTCGACCAAGGATGCTCATCCTCGGCGTGCGAGACGACATCGACATCGGTCCGTGGGTTGACGCGACCCACGCCGAGCCGAGCGAAGTACGGTCGCAGGCGCTCGTCAACGCGATCCGTGACAATGCCGATCTGCCTTGGCGTACCCGGCCGATGCCCCCGCTCCCACGGCGAACGTTGACTCTGACGGACATCCTCGACGATCTTGGTCCCGACGCCGCCGACTGGTGGTCGACTGACCGCGTCGCGCGATTGCGGGCACAGGTGAGCGACCGTCATCTGGCGATGGTCGAATCGCTTGCAAAGGAGCACGACGTGGTTCGGGCGACAGCGTTCCGTCGGATGCGCAAGGGTCGTTCCACGGCCGAACTCCGATTCGACGGTGTCGCGGGGTGCCTCCGAACGCCCAAGGGCGGCAGCGCGAAGCAGATGCTCGTTGAGGTCGAGGACGGCGAATGGCGGGTGAGGCTGCTCACGCCTTCCGAGTGCGCGAGGCTCATGGGCTCCGATGGATTCCGTCTCGACGCCGAGGGTGTCAGCCGGGACGACCTGCTGTTCGGATTCGGTGACGCCGTTTGCGTGCCGGTGGTCGAATGGATGGTCTCGAACTACATCAATCCCCTCGCCGCCGAACTCCTGCGGGGCGTTGTGCTTCGGTAGACCGAGTTCGCCACGTTCGTCAAAGCAGCTCCGCGATCTGCACCGCGTTGAGCGCGGCGCCCTTGCGTATCTGGTCGCCTGAGCACATCAGATCGAACCGCCTGTAGCGACCGTTCGCGTCGGGCTGCGCCGAGCCGTCCGGCCTGATCCTTCCAACGAGCACCGCGTCTCCATGCGCCGCCTTCAATGGCGTCGGGAAGCGGTTGGCGGCTCGGTCATCCACGATTTCTACCCCCGCGAAGCCCACGATCGACCCGCGGACCTCATCGACGGTCGCGGGCTCCGCAAGCTCGATGTTGATCGACTCGGTGTGGGCGCGGAATACCGGCACGCGCACGCACGTCGCGGTGATCTCGACGGAAGCGTCGTTCCAGATCTTCCGCGTCTCATCGAGCATCTTCTGCTCTTCCTTGTTCCGCCCCGTGGTCGGGTCGAGGGGCGAGTCATGGCTGAACACGTTGAACGCGCACGATTCACTGAAGATCGTGGGATTCGCGTCCTCGCCTGCGAGCGCCGCCGTCGTCAGGGTTCGCAGCTCGTCCATCGCCGCCGCTCCGGCTCCCGACACGGCCTGATACGTGCTGACCACCAGACGCCGACAGCCGAACGCCCTGTAGAGCGGCGTCACCGCCATGAGCAGCATGATCGTCGAGCAGTTCGGATTCGCGATCAGGCGGGCGCCCTTCGATCGGTCGGGGATCGCGTCCGCGTTCACCTCGGGCGTGACGAGCGGCACGGCGGTGTCCATCCGGAACGCCGACGAGTTGTCCACGACGTCCGCTCCCGCTTCGATCGCGACAGGGGCCAGCTCCCGCGCCAGGTCCGAACTCGCGGCGAACAGCGCGATGTCCACCCCTCCAAAGGTCTCTCGAGTCACCTCGGTAACGGTGACCAGTCCCTCGCCGTAAGCCATTTCACGACCCGCGGAGCGGCTCGAGGCGACGGCACGAACCCGGTCGTCTGGTACACCCCGTTCAGCGAGGATCCCAAGCATTTCCGCTCCGACCGCCCCGGTCGCGCCGACCACCGCGATCGTTTTTCCACTCAGGCTTCCCATCGCCGCAGTTCCTCCTCGACCCTTCCGCTGGATCGTCTTCATCATCGCTCAAATGACCGCCGATATCAGCTGTCGAACATCGTACGATCAGCGTCCCGGCCCGAAGCCTCGGGCCTTTCGCGAGTGAGAAACGACCGGACGCCAAGCGTGACCGAATCGCCCATTGTCTACAAGTTCGGCGGCACGAGCATGGGCGACGCCGCCCGCATCCGTGCCGCCGCAGAGCTCATCCGAGCCGCCGATGCCCGCGTCGCGGTCGTCGTCAGCGCCATGAGCGGCGTCACCAACGAACTGGTCCGCCTGTCGAAGCAGGTGACGCGTGGCGCCTTCGACGCCGACGCGGTCGACGCGATCCGTACGCGTCACGTCAAAGCCGCCGCAGACCTCCGGATCGACGTCGCGACCGACATCGACGCCATCACGCGCGAGATCGCCGATCTCCTCCACGCCGGGGCTGCTCTCGGCGGCATGGCGCCACGGCTGAACGACCGACTTCTCGCGTGCGGCGAGAAGCTCTCGACCCGCCTGCTTGCCGCGACCCTCACCGCCGACGGCAGGGGCCTCTCCGAGCCCGTTGACGCCGATATGTTCCTCGAGACCGACGGCGCGTTCGGCTCCGCCACGCCCCTCTTCGGCGTCTACCACCTGGGCGTTCGATCCGCCCTCCTCCCCCGACTCGCCAAGGGTGTGACGCCTGTCATCACCGGTTTCTGTGGTCGCGCCCCGTGCGGTTCGACGACCACGCTCGGGCGGGGCGGGAGCGACTACTCGGCGACCCTTGTCGGCGCCGCCATCGACGCCGCCGAGGTCGTGATCTGGACCGACGTCCCGGGCGTCTTCACCGCCAACCCGACGATCGTCCCGGCCGCCCGTGTCATCCCGGAGCTCAACTATCGCGAGGCCGCCGAACTCGCGTACTACGGCGCCAAAGTGCTCCATCCGCGCACGATCCAGCCACTCGTCGAGCGTGGGATCCCCGTCAGCATCAAGGACTCGTTCAACCCAACCGACCCTGGCACCATCGTCGGCGGCCGCGTCGCTCTCGGCGAGCACCCGGTAAAAGGCGTCAGCGCCGCATCGGGCCAGGCACTCGTCAGCATCGAGGGACGCGGCATGGCGGGCGTTCCGGGCGTCGCCGCTAAGATCTTCTCAACGCTCGCCAGCGCCGACATCAGCGTCACCATGATCAGCCAGGCGAGCTCCGAGTCGTCCGTGTCGTTCGCTGTACCCGACGACCGCGCGGCCGACGCCGAGATGGCCCTCCGCCGCGCGTTCCGCATGGAACTTGCCCACGCCGACATCGAGGACGTCTCCGTCCAGCCCAATCTTGCGCTCGTGGCCGTGGTCGGCCTCGGGATGAAGCACGCCCCGGGCGTCTCAGGCCGCCTCTTCGGCGCCCTCGCCCACGCCGGCGTGAACGTCGTCGCCATCGCGCAGGGCTCATCCGAGTTGAACATCACCCTCGCCGTGGACGAGGCCGATAGCGCCCGAGCGATCCAGGCGATCCATGACGCGTTCGCCCTCGGAGGCGAAGGAGCGTCAACCACCACGCCCGCGCCGGACAACATCGACATCGTCTTGATGGGCTGCGGCCAGATCGGGCGTGCCTTCGTGCCGATGCTCCTCGATCGCGTCGAGGACATCGCAAATCGCTACGGCGCCCGTCCGCGCATCGTCGGACTGTGCGATCGCAGCGGCTACCAGCACAACGCCGCCGGCTTCGACCCTGTCCGCCTTGCCTCAATGCTCGCGTCCAAGGCCGATGGCGTGAAGCTCGCGGATCAGCCCGGCGCCGTGGCAAACGCCGACCCGCGCGATTTGATAGCGACCGCGTTCAGCGGGCGACGCCCCGCGATACTCGTTGACGTCGCCGATGGCGATTCGACCGACGCCTACCTCGCGGCCATCGCCAGCGGGGCCGATATCGCGACCGCCAACAAGGTCGCGCTTGCCGGCGAGCCGTCCCGCTACACCGCTCTCGCCAGCGCAGCAGCGGAGTCTCGCCGCGTCATCCGTGGCGAATCCACCGTCGGCGCGGGTCTCCCGATCCTCGACACAATCGAACAGCTCATCGCCACCGGTGATCGCGTCACGCGCCTCGAAGGCTGCCTGTCCGGCACGCTGACGTATGTCTACGCTGCGCTCGCCGACGGCGTGCCGCTCGCGCGGGTGGTGACAGACGCCACCGAACGCGGCTACATGGAGCCCGACCCTTGGGTCGACCTCTCGGGAGGCGATGTCCTCCGCAAGGCGATCATCCTGAGCCGCGTCTGCGGGTTCGACATTGATCCCGCGAATATCCATCGCGTTGGCCTCGTCGGCGACGAACTCAGAGGACTCGAGAAGCCAGCGTTCTTCGCGGGCCTCGCCCCGATCTCGGAGCAACTCGATCGCGAGGTCGCGACCGCGCGTGAGAACGGCACGGTGCTCCGCTACATAGCCACGATCGAGCCCCACTCGATCACCGTCGGTCCGCAGGCGGTCGACGAGGCGTCCCGTATCGGCGCGCTGCGCGGCACGGATAACCTGCTCCTGGTGCACAGCGATCGCTACAACGCCAACTCGCTCGCGATCGGCGGGCCGGGCGCCGGCGCCGCGGTCACCGCCATGGGCGTTCTGTCCGACGTCATCCGCATCATCGCCGAGCGAGCCCACGCATGATCGTCCGAGCCGCGACAGCCTTCGCCCCCGCGACCATCGGCAACGTCGGCCCGGGATTCGATGTCCTCGGGCTCGCCGTCGCCGGGCCGGGAGACCGGGTTACAGCGACCCTCGCCGACCACGGCGACGTCCGCATCACTTCGATCAGCGGCGACGGCGGCGCTCTTCCGACCGACGCCGCGCGCAACACCGCGGGCGTCGCGGCGACCTTCACCCGCCGACTCGCGGGCCGCGAGGACATCGGTATCGACCTCGCCATCGAGAAGGGCATCCCGCTCGAGTCAGGGCTTGGGTCCTCCGCCGCGAGCGCCGCCGCCGCCGCTCACGCGGTGAACCAGCTCCTCGGCGCTCCGCTCCGCAAGGACGACCTGCTCGGCCCCTGCGTCGAGGCCGAGGCCGTCGTCGCGGGTCGGCACGCGGACAACATCGCCCCCGCGCTTCTGGGTGGACTCACCCTCGTCTGCCAAATGACGCCACGTGTGCGCATCCAGCGCCTTCCCGTTCCTTCCGATCTCCACGTCGTCGTCGTCACACCGAAGGCCCGCGTCGCAACAACCAACGCCCGCGCCGTTCTGCCTGAGAACATCCCGCTTTCCGCGCGTACGCGTAACTCCGCGAACATCGCCATGCTCGTCAGCGCGTGCTATTCGGGCGATCTCGGCCTCCTCGCCATGTGCATCGCCGACGACGTCGTGACCACGGCGAGGCTCCCGCTCATCACCGGGGCCGCGGCCGCGATCGACGCGGGACGCGACGCCGGCGCCCTCGGCGCGACCATCAGCGGCGCCGGCCCATCGCTCTTCGCCTTCTGCCATTCCCCCGTCGTTGCGGCCGCGACACGCGACGCAATGATCGACGCCTTCAAGGCCGCCGGGATCGACGCCTCGGGCTTCGTCTCGCCCGCCGAGGCGCCCGGATCCCGAACCGTTCAGCCAGCGGAGACGAAGCCGTGACCACCACAACACGCCCCTGGCGACTCGCCTGCGTCGACTGCGACAAAACCTATCCGCCGCTCGAGATCCGTTATCGCTGCGACTGCGGGGGCACGCTCGACGTTATTCACGATCGGCGCCCGCCCATCGATCCGGGCGTGTTCACGCGCCGCTGGTCGGGCAGGGAGCCCGCCGATCGATCGGGCGTCTGGCGCTACCGCGAACTCGTCCTCCCCCTGTCGCCGTCCGAGATCGTCACCCGCATGGAGGGCTCGACGAACCTCTATTCCTCGCCGCGACTCGACGCCTACTGCGGCGTTGAGGGGCTCGTTCTCAAGCATGAAGGCGAGAACCCGACCGGCTCGTTCAAAGACCGCGGCATGACCGTCGCAATGTCCGTCGCGAGCCTCCTCGGCGCCCGAGCGGTCGCTTGCGCAAGCACGGGAAACACCTCCGCCTCGCTCGCGTCCTACGCCGCAGTCGCCGGCATCCCCGCGTTCGTGTTCATCCCGGGCGGCAAGATCGCCTACGGCAAGCTGAGCCAGGCCCTCGCTTACGGCGCGACGACGATTCAGATCGATGGCGACTTCGACGACGCCATGCGCATCGTGCAGCGCGTGTGCGACGATGAATCCGTCTATCTCGTCAACTCGATCAACCCGTACCGCATCGAGGGTCAGAAGGCCATCGGCTTCGAACTGCTCGATCAGCTCGGCTGGGAAGTCCCGGACTGGATCGTCCTCCCGGGCGGCAACCTAGGAAACAGCTCGGCGATCGCTAAGGGCATGGTCGAGCTCTACAACCTTGGTGTCATCGATCGCTTGCCGCGCATCGCCATCGTCCAGGCCCGCGGCGCCAACCCGCTCTACCGAGCCTTCTCCACCGGCCTGAGCACGGTCGATCCGCTCCCGAACGCCGACACGATCGCCACCGCCATCCGCATCGGAGCGCCCGTGTCGTGGCGCAAGTGCCTACGCGGGATCGACGCCTGCAAGGGCGTCGTCACTGACGCGGACGACGCAGAGATCCTCGACGCCAAGGCCATGGTCGATGCCGCCGGCATCGGCGCTGAGCCCGCCTCGTGCGCGACGGTGGCCGGTCTGCGCCGCCTCGTTCGCGAGGGCGTCATCAAGCCGGGTGAGCGTATCGCGGGCATCCTCACCGGGCACCTGCTCAAGGACCCCGACGTGGTGGTCAACTACCACAAGCGCGAGCTTGAAGGCGTCGACGCCAGATACGCGAATGAACTCGTTTCGCTCCCGGCGGACGAAGAAACGATCATCGCCCACATCCGCGGCAAGCTGACTTAGCAGCGACCGAAGCTTCACGCCGGTCGAACGCAGCAGGGGATCTCGACGCACATCGTCGTGCCCTCCTGCCAGACCGAGTCCACGCTCACCTCGCCGCCCAGGCGACGGGTCGCGTGCTTCACGATTGACAGCCCGAGCCCTGTCCCACGGGAGACCCCGCCGCGCGTCCGCGCCTGATCGACCTGGTAGAAGCGCTCGAAGATCCTCGGCTGATGCTTCAGTGGAATGCCCTGTCCACGGTCGGTGACACGCAGCCGCATCCCCGCCCAGTCCGACCGACCGATCGGCTTCTCGGCCGTCGAGGGCGCGAGCCCCGCCGTTCGTGGCCCCCCTCGCTCCGTCGCGAGTTCGCCGACACCGACAACCTCTGCTTCGATAACAACCTCCGAATCCTCGAACGAGAACTTGATCGCATTGTCGATCAGGTTGCGCACGATCAGGTGGATGAGCTTCGGATCGGTCTCCAGCCGCTCGAGCGCGTCGTCCGCCTCGAAGACGAGCTCGACCCGCTTCTCCTGAGCAGCCGCGTCGAAGAGCTGCGCCATCGCGAGCGCAAGCTCCGAGAACGGCATCGCCCGACGCTGCACCGCGCGTTCTTCGCTCTCGAGGTGGGAGAGATCGAGGAGGTCCGCGACCATCTCCTCGAGCCGCCGGACGTTGTTCGTGATCATCTCCGTAAGCCGCCCGTGCATCTCCGCGTCGTCGGGCGCGACGTTCGAGAGTGTCTCCACGGCGGCCCGGATCGACGCGATGGGCGTCCGCAGCTCGTGGCTCGCGTTGCCGACGAAATCTGTCTTGAGCTGCACCGCCCGCGCCGCCTCGGTCACGTCGCGGAGCGTTAGGACGACGCCCGCCCACTGACCGAGCCTCGCCGGAACGTCGCCGATATCAGCCCGTGCGGGCGCCGCCGCGACGTCGAACACCCGCGGCATCCCATCAAACGTCATCGAAACGTTCTCGCTCGCCGCGACACCCGACTTCGCCCGCGCGTGCAATGCAAGGAGTCTCGTGGAGGGGAAGATCTCGTCAAGCATCAGCCCCCGCAGCTTCAATCCGCTGCGACCGATCAGACGCTCGCCCGCTCGATTGCACAGGTGAACGCGTCCGTCGTCAGAGATCGCGAACACGGGCGAGTCAACGGCGCCGATGATCGCCCGCATGGTCGCCTGGGCGAGCACCATCTCGCCGAGCTCGCCACGGATCTCGCGGTCGCGTCTGTCGAGAGCGAGCTTCAAAAGTTCTTCGGGCGAACGTTCGTCTTCTGTCGTCGCGAGCGGCGACGGCTCGACGGGCTTTGGCGGACGAAGAGCGCCGAGGCGTTCGGTCCGCGAGCGGATCTCGTCGATCCATGCTCGTCGATGCCGCTTCGCGGCTCGGATCGCCATCACGGAGCACGTCGTCGTGAAGATCAGCGCGACCAGCGCGAGCGCGGGCGACGCCGGACCGCCCGCGAGCCCCGTGACGATCAGCACAAGAAGCAGCGTGAGACCGCAGAGCGCAAGCCAGCCCGAGGCGCCCCAACGCGGCGGCCATCGACCCGATCGGGGCTGCTTCGTGGTCGTCTTGTTCACGCCTCGCCGACGGCGGTGGACATCTCGCTCCGAACGAGGCGGTAACCAACGCCCCGCACGGTCCGGATCAGATCCGCCCGAGGTCCGAGCTTCTTACGGATCGAGGTGACGTGCACGTCGATGGTCCGCTCGGTGACGGTGACGCCAGGTCCGAGAGCGTCGTTGATCAGGCTCTTCCGGGACATCACCTTGCCCGCCGATCCGATCAGCGATTCCAGCAGTCGGAACTCGGTGACCGTGAGCTTCAGCGGCGTACCGTCGAGCATCGCCTCGTGCGTCTCAGGATTGAGCGAGAGCGGCCCGAACTGCTGCCCCTCAGAAGGCTCCACCTCGATCGCCCGCGCCGACCGCCGAAGCACCGCCTCGATCCGCGCTTCGAGCACACGCATCGAGAACGGCTTGGTGACGTAGTCGTCCGCGCCGCTCGAGAGCCCGCTGAGCTCGTCCGTCTCGCCCGACTTCGCGGTGAGCATGATGATCGGCGTCTGACGCGTCGCGGCATCACGCCGAAGACGGTTCGCGACTTCGAACCCGCTCATCTCGGGCATCATCACGTCGAGGACGATCAGGTCGGGCTCGAACGATCGCGCCGCCTCCAGCCCGTTCCGCCCGTCGTGCACCACGCGCGTCGTGTAGCCGGCGCGCGACAGGTTGTACGACAGCAGTTCGCTGAGATCGACCTCGTCGTCAACGATCAGGATGCGCTTGGTCATCGTCTCCCGCCATCGCTGCTTCTCGCGCCCACCGCACGATCGACGCGCAAAGCCTATCGCGTGTGCCGCGGGATGCAACCCTCGGGCGATTATCCGATTCGAAGCGAACGAAGAAACGCGCCCGCCGAGCCGCCCGAGCCGATCGTCTCGACCAGCGCCGACCCGACGATCACGCCGTCACAGTGCCCCGCGAGCGATCGGACATGGTCGGGCGTCCGGATGCCAAACCCGGCGCACACAGGAGCCTGTGTTATCGCACGTAGGTCGTCAAGGAACCGCGTGACGCCCGATGTATCGAGCGATCCACTTCCCGTCGTCCCGAGCGAAGTGACCGCGTACAGAAACCCGCTCGTGGCCTCTCCGACCAATCGCAGTCTTTCAGCCGACGACACCACGGTCGCCATCTGCACCACGCCCATCCCCCGTTCGCGGAGCGGCCCAGCGACCTCATCCGTCTCGTCATAGGGCAGATCGGGCACGATCACGCCCGAGACGCAAGCCGCCACACTCCGCTCGGCGAGACGCTCCATCCCAAAGCGCAGCAACGGGTTGAGGTAACTCATCAACACAAGCGGCGCGGGCGGTCCGGACGGAAACGCGTCCGCGAGAGCGTCGAGCGCCCAGCCAAGCGACGCTCCCTGTTCAAGGGCCACTCTCGACGCGTCCTGGATCGTCGCTCCATCCGCCATCGGGTCGCTGAATGGGATGCCAATCTCGACGACGTCCGCGACCCCCGCGACTTCCTGTACCAACCCAGCAAACGCGTCCCGAGTTGGAAAGCCCGCTGTCAGGTACGCAACGAGCGCTGGGCCCCCCGCCTTCGGCGAGCGGATCGCCGCCTCGATCGCCGCTGCGCCGATGTCTGGTCCGGATTCTGGTGTCATCGCTGCCCCCAATGACGCATCAGAATCGGCATATCCTTGTCTCCGCGCCCGCAGAGGTTGACCACGATCGTCGCTCCGGGCCGCTCCGTCGCGATGGTGCGCGCGCCGGCCAGGGCGTGCGATGGCTCGACGGCGGGCAGGATGCCTTCCATCCGGCTGCAGGCATCGAGCGCCTCCATCGCCTCGTTGTCCGTGATACTTCGATACGAGACCCGCCCGACCAGACGAAGAAAGGCGTGCTCAGGCCCGACGCCCGGATAGTCGAGCCCCGCCGAGATCGAACTCGTCTCCTGCACCTGCCCGTTCTCGTCCTGAAGCAGCAGCGACATCGATCCGTGCAGGACGCCCGGTTCGCCCGTCGCGATCGTCGCGGCGTTCTGTCCGATCGCGGCGCCTGTCCCGCCCGCTTCAATGCCGACGATCGACACCGCTTCGTCCGCGAGGAAACCGTGGAAGAACCCGATGGCGTTGGACCCGCCGCCGACCGCCGCGATCGCGACATCGGGGAGTCTCCCCGCCTGATCGAGCATCTGCTCGCGCGTCTCGCGACCGATCACCGCCTGAAGCTCGCGCACGAGCCACGGAAACGGGTGGGGTCCGACGGACGATCCGAGGAGGTAGTGGGTGTCGATCGGATCGCCCGCCCAATGGCGTAGAGCCTCATCGATCGCCGCGCGGAGCGTCGCGTCGCCCGACTCGACGGCGCGGACCTCGGCGCCGAGCCGTTCCATGCGAACGACGTTCGGCTGCTGCCGCTCGACATCGACCGCGCCCATATACACAACGCAAGGCAACCCAACCCGAGCACACGCCGCTGCTGACGCCACGCCGTGCTGGCCCGCGCCGGTTTCGGCCACCACCCGCTTCGCGCCCATCCGTTTCGCGATGAGCGCCTGTCCGAGGGCGTTGTTGATCTTGTGCGCGCCGGTGTGCGCGAGTTCCTCGCGCTTGAGCCAGATATCCGCGCCCCACAACTCGCTCAATCGTGGCGCCTGGCACAGCGGCGTCGGACGGCCAACCCAGTTCCGTTGGAGCGATGCCAGTTCCGCGTGATACCGCTCGTCGGCGAGCGCCGCGCGCGCGTGCTCTTCGAGGCGATCCAACGCCGGCACGAGCACCTCCGGAACGAACCGTCCCCCGAACGGGCCGAACCGTCCCCGGTCATCCGGCAGGCGCCCCGCCAGCAGCTCGCCGAGCAGCCGCCGCTTCTCCGCTTCATCGATCTCAAACGCCGCGTTGTTCACGCCTCAAGCCCCTTCGCTTGCCGTCCAGCTATCAGCAGATCATTGAGCAACGCCGCGGGGTCGTCCGATCGCATCAGCGATGTCCCGACCAGCGCCACGTCGTAGCCGAGCGACGCGACCCGTCCGGCGTCTGCGGGCACATGCACCCCAGATTCAGCGACGCGTGCCAAGCCCTTTGGAAACGCGTACGCAAGGGTCTCGAAGCGGCTCGGATCGATCTGGAGTGTCGAAAGATCGCGACAGTTCAAGCCGACAAGCACACCATCGTCGCCACCCGTTACGGCAGGACACGCGGCGATCGATTCCAGATCCTCGCCATCAAACCCTTCAACGAGCACGAACATACCGAGATCGCGCGCGGTCTCGATCAGCGTCTGCATGCCCGATGGGGTCAGAATGCGCGCGATGACGAGGACGCCATCGGCGCCGTGCGCGCGCGCCTCGATGATTTGGTACGCGTCGATGAGGAAGTCCTTACGCATCACGGGCGTTGCCACCGCTGTCCGTACTGCGCGGAGATGGGCGAGTGACCCACCGAATCGGTCGGGCTCGGTGAGCACGCTGATCGCCGCGGCGCCCGTGCCGGCGTACGTCGTCGCCTGCGCCACCGAAGCTTCAGGCGACGTGTCGTCCGAAAGGGCGCCCTCGGCGGGGGAGACGTGCTTGACCTCGGCGATGACGTCGAATTCAGATCGAACGATCCGCCGCGCGGGTGGTGCGTCCTTCGCCATCGATCGCATGTCGTCGATCGTGCGCACAGCGAGCGCCTTCGCGAGTCGGCGGCGCGACCCTTCGGCCATGGTCTCGAGGAAGCCTTCAGCCACGCAATGCCTCCAGTAGCTTCGACGCTCGTCCGTCGTCGATCGCGCCTCTCGCGATCTCGACGCCCTCGCCGAGGCCCTCCACGCGTCCGGTGACCTCCTGCGCGAGCCCAGCCGCAAGGCAGAGCGCGTCGCGGTGGGGGCCCGCTTGGTCTGTCAAAGCGCGGCACATCGCCTCGGCGTTGTGCGCCGCGTCACCGCCGCGCAGATCATCGGGAGAGCACCGTTCCACGCCCGCGTCGATAGGATCGCGGTTCTCGTGACGAATCAGACCGCCTTCGACGTCAAAGAGATCGAACGGGCCGACGGGCGTCGCCTCGTCCCACCCGGGCTCGCCGTGAATCACGAAAGCCCGGCGAATGTCGGTTCCCGCGATCGCTTCCGCGAGAAGTTGCGCGACCTCGATGCTGTACGCGCCGATGACGGCGAACGGCGGCGCCGCTGGGTTCGTCAGAGGCCCGAGGATGTTGAAGATCGTGCGCACGCCCATCGATTTGCGCACCGGTCGGATCGCTGCCATCGCGGGGTGATGCGCCGGGGCAAAGAGGAACATGAACCCGTGCGCGTTCCACAGGCGTTCCGCCTGCGAGGGGTCAGGCGGCATCGCGAGCCCGAGCTCTTCGAGCACGTCCGCCGACCCCGATTTCGATGACACTGACCGAGCCCCGTGCTTGACGATGGGGACCCCAGCGGCGGCGGCGAGCAGCGAGGCCCCCGTTGAGAGGTTGAACGTGTGCGCGCCGTCGCCGCCTGTTCCCACGAGGTCGCACGCTTCGTGGCCGACGGTGATGGGCGGCGCCGTCGCCAGCTCTCGCATCGCCGAGGCGAAACCCCGGATCTCCGCGGCGGTCTCGCCTTTCGCGCGAAGAGCCGCGAGGATGGCGCCCGCGAGCGCATGATCGGCCCCGCTCGCGAGCAGACGCAGGGTCTCGGCCGCCTCGGTCTCGCTCAGGCCTTCGCCCGCGAGGAGGCGGTCAAGGATCGCAGCCGCGTCGACGCTCACGCCGACTCCGCGGGTTCTTGGTTTGGCAGCGCGATCGGGCTGACGAAATCGTCGGGGAGTTCGATGCCAATGAAGTTCGCCATCATCCGATAGCCATCGAGCGTCAGCACGCTCTCCGGGTGAAACTGCACACCCTCCACCGGGAGCGATCGGTGGCGGAAACCCATCAGTTCGCCGTCGTCGCTCGCGTGAGACGTCGGCGTGAGATCGGTCGGGAGTTCATCCTCACGCACAGACAGCGAGTGGTAGCGGCCGATCTCGCACGGCGAGGGGATGCCGCGATACACGCCGAGCCCGTCGTGGGTCATCGGCGAACTCTTCCCGTGCATCAGTCTCGTCGCGTGACGCACCGGGGCGCCGAGGACCTGGGCGATGGCCTGGTGTCCGAGGCAGACGCCGAGCATCGGCGCTCGGTCCATCATCTTCTCAACGATCGCCATCATGTTGCCCGCGTCTTCCGGGCGACCCGGGCCCGGTGAGATGACCAGGTGCGTCGGCTCGAACGCCGCGGCGTCATCGGCGGTCATGGCGTCGTTCCGCTTCGTCACGACCTCGGCGCCCTGCGCAAGCATGTACTGCACGAGGTTGAACGTGAACGAGTCGTAGTTGTCGATCATCAGCACGCGCGGCGTCACGTCTACAGCCCCTCGTCCACCAGCTTCAGCGCGGCCTCGATCGCGCCGACCTTGTTCCGTACCTCGTCGTGTTCGGTCTCGGGGACCGAGTCCGCGACCAGCCCCGCCCCCGCCTGGTAGGTATACGTCCCGTCGTCAAACGTGATCGTCCTGATACAGATGGCCTGATCGGACGGCGCCGCCGTCGGTGGCGCGTCGCCGCTCGCGTGCGGCTTGCCGAAGTAGCCCACCGCGCCGGCGTAGAACCCGCGGGGCGTCGGCTCTATTTCGTCGATGAGCTGCATCGCGCGGACCTTCGGCGCTCCGACGAGCGTCCCGGCCGGGAACGACGCCGCAAGAACGTCAAACGCGTCCACGCCCTCCCGCATCTTCGAGGTCACGCCCGAGACGAGGTGCATCACGTGCGAGTACCGCTCCACGACGCGGTACGGCTCGACGCGCGTTGTCCCGGGCTCGGCGAGGCGGCCGAGATCATGGCGGGCGAGATCGACCAGCATCACGTGCTCCGCGATCTCCTTGGGATCGGCGACGAGTTCTGCGGCATGACGATCGTCCTCGGCCTCCGTCGCCCCGCGGGGTCGGGTGCCGGCGATCGGTCGAAGCGACGCCTCTCCCTCGGCCGTGAATCGAAAGAGCGCCTCGGGCGACGAGCCGACGACCTGGGTCCCCTCGATGTCGAGGAAATACATGTAAGAGGAGGGGTTCAGCAGACGGAGCGCGCGGTAGACCTGAAACGGATCGCTGCGGCTCGCGCCGCTGTACCGGATCGCGAGGACGAGCTGAAAGACGTCGCCCTCGGTGATGTGCCGCTTCGCCCGCCCGACGGCGTCGAGGAACGCATCTCGGTCGATCGACGGCTCGGGCGGAGCGTGACCGGCGCGCACTGGCTCGGGCGGGTGCGGACCGCGCAGCGCGTGGATGATCTCTCGCCGCAACGACTGACGCTCCCACTCCTCGCCCGCGTGGAGCAGCGCCACACGTCGTGTGAGATGATCGAACACGAGCATCGAGCGAGGCGCGACGTAGAGCGCGAGCGCGCCATCGGATTCGTTTGCGCGCAACCCCGTCGGCTCAAAGAAACGCACCGCGTCGTAGCCCATCGCGCCGACGATGCCGCCGTTGAAAGGAAGATCGCTGACGTCGGGCAGCAGCGTCGGGGCATCGTCGCGCGCGGTGCGCAGGTGGCGCAAGAACGCGTCGATGTCGCGCGCTTCACCGATCTCTTCGCCGCTACGCGTCACGAGCTTCGTCGCGTTGTCGATGCGAAGCGTGAACGCGGGGTCGAGACCGAGGAACGAATACCGCGCAAGCCTCGAGCCGCCTTCGACGGACTCCAGCAGGAAACACGGCCTGATCGCGCCGAGCTTTCGATACGCGGACACGGGTGTGTCGAGATCAGCGGCGATATCGAAGGGATGGCGCATCGGACCGGCTTTCGGAGGCGTCGGGCGGTGAAAGGAGCGGCGAGAGTGTATGTGATGGGCGTTTGGAGGCCCTGGAGGGGTTACCCGGTTATAGGACCGTCAGCTTGATAGGATTTTGAACGTATATTTGGCTCGAATCAAAGTATCGGACGAAAAAATCTCCGTAGTTTGCAAGTGCTAGCAAGCGTGCGTACGATGTTGCTGGTCGTCGAGTTCTTGACCGGTTCTCGGCGCCGTGTGGAGCAGGAAAGAAGAACGGTCCACTGAATCGAAGGAGATGGACAATGAGTCGATCGATCGGCATGTTCCTGATCGCGGGAACGGCTCTTGGCTTCGGCGGCGTCGCCTCGGCCCAGAGCCTCGGCACCTCGAGTGATATTGACCTGAGCCGTGCGTACAAGGCGGAGATCCGCCAGGACGTCGCGGAGCGTTCGAGCCTCCTCCGCGAGGACGGCGCTGGCTTCGTCCTTGACAGCCAGGACGGCGCGAGCTCGCTCCGTATCGGCGGTCTCCTCCAGTTCCGCTACACCGCGAACTGGCGTGACGACGAGGCGCAGGAAGTCGTCGGCGGCGGCACGCCCGACATCGACGACAACGACTTCGCCCACGGCTTCAACGTGCAGCGCGCCCGCATCGACGCGAGCGGCAACCTGCTGATCCCGAACTTCACCTTCCGCATCAGCGGCGAGGCGTCGGACGTGATCGCGGGCCCCGGCGGCGGCGACTTCAACGTGACCTGGGCCTACGGCCGTTATGACTTCGAGGGTGGCCTCGAGGGCTTCTACGCCCAGCTCGGTATCTTCAAGGCCCCGCTGTTCTACGAAGAACTCGTCATGCCCGAGTACCAGCTCCTCGCCGAGCGCTCGGTCGTCAACGAGTTCTTCAACCAGGGCTACTCGGAGGGCGTGATGCTCGGCTACGAGGCCGAGGCCTTCCGCGTCAACGTCATGTTCAGCGATGGTCTCTCGACCCGCGGCACGCAGTTCGCCAGCGCCGGCGAGGCCGACATCGGCATCACCGCCCGCGCGGACATCAAGTTCGCCGGTGACTGGGACGCCTTCGAGGACTTCACCAGCTGGCGCGGCAGCGAGTTCGGCGCCCGCCTCGGCGGCGCCATCCACTGGGAGACCTACGGCGACAGCGCCCCGTCGAACACCGGTTCGGCGTACTCGACCCTCCCGGGCTTCTACGCGGCCCTCGGCGTCCCCGCCGGCCCCGGCGGCGGCACCACCGACAACGGTGACATCATCGCTTACACCATCGATGCCCAGATCGAAGGCGGCGGCTGGAACGCGTTCGCCGCGTTCGTGGGTCGCTTCGAGGAGGCCGACGAGGCCACCGCCGCTGGCGGCGCCGTCCTCACGGCTCTCGACCTCGACGAGGACGTCAACGACTTCGGCTTCGTCGTCCAGGGTGGCGTTATGCTGACCGACCAGTTCGAGCTGTTCGGCCGCTACGAGGCCCTCATCCTCGACGAGGATCGCTTCGGTAACCTCGGCGGCGCCCTCGACGTCGACGACGACCTGCACTTCGTCACCCTCGGTGGTAACTACTACTTCATCCCGGAGAGCCACGCCCTCCGCTTCACCGCTGACGTCGTCATCGGCTTCAACGACACCTCGGGCCTCCAGATCATCCCGGCTCCGAGCGGCGGCACCGTCCTCGGCGGCACGAACTCAACCAGCGTCACCGGCCTCCTCGGCCAGTCCGACGACACCGAGGTCGCGTTCCGCGCTCAGTTCCAGCTCCTCTTCTGAGTTCCGCTGGGTCTGATCGACCGACCGTTTGATTCATACTCCGACCGGGCGAACCTCCAAGGTTCGCCCGGTTTTTTCATTGGTGGAAGGCACGAAGGCACGAAGGCACGAAGGCACGAAGGCACGAAGGCACAAAAGGCGGCAAATTGGCCGTCGCTCGTGCTTAGGCGTTTCCGTAGTGCTGCTCGAGGACGTCCTGCCAGTCGTCGAGCGACTTGATCTGGGTGAACGCTCGCTGGACGGTGTCGGCGTCCGGGTGTAGCGCGGCGAATTTGATGCCGAACTTCCGCATCGTCCGCCCAGTGAAGCTCTCCGCCCGCTCGGCGTCGCCTCCGCGGACCATCCGAGCATTGACCGCCATCGCGAGCTCGAAATGCTCGGCGAGCACCTCTCGCTGTTCCGCCAGTGAGGGCTGGCGCTTGTTTCGACCCGCGAGAAGGTCGCGGCACTGCCTGAACATCCACGGATTGCCGATGCATCCGCGCGCAACGCTCGCCCCGCTCGCGCCGGTGTAAGCAATCATGCGGAACACGTCCGCCGCGGTCCAGATGTCGCCTGAGCCGAAGACCACCCGCGGCTCTCGACCAGCGGCCCGGTCGCGCTCGTGCGCCCTTGAGACGATCTCTCGGAGCAGGTCCCAACGGCTCGGGCCGACGTACTTCTGTTCGACCGTCCGCCCGTGCACGGTGACCCACGCGCAGCCTATGTCGTACGCCGCGTCAAAGATCCGCTCGAAGTTTGCCGCCATCTCGGGCGTGTCGTCGAACCCGCGTCGCATCTTGACAGTGACCGGGACGCTCGGCGGCAGCGACTCGCGAACGGCCTCGAGGATTTCGATTGCGCCATCGGGCTGGGCGAGCCAGTGCCCGCCGCGGGCCTTCTTGCGGATCTTCTTGACGGGGCACGCGAGGTTCACGTCGACTGCGCCGAACGAGGTGATCGGCGCCTGATCTCCGGCGATCGGCGTCGTATCGAGTCTGCGTGTGCCCTCTGGTCCGAGACCTGTTGCGAGCGGGCCGTCGGCTCCAGCGAGTGCTCGATAGGACTTGGGCGATCGGCTTCCCTGCTCGACCATCTTGATCGCGGCCGCCGCCATCGTGCGCGGCTCACACCCCATGATCTGGCCGATCAGTGGCGTGTCTTCGTCGCCACCCGGGACGTTGTCGGCCAGGTCACCGAGGTCGGCCTTCACGAACCCACGCCCCCCTGCGAGCAGCGTGATATCGAGCAGCGACTCCGTGACGCACGCCGGGCAGCCGTGGCGGCGGGCGACGATGCGCATCGCCGCGTCGGAGTACCCGCACAACCCCGCCTGGAAGAAGGGCGCGTCGAAGCCCGGAACGGCGTCCGCGACCCGCGGGTCACCCCCTCCGGGTCCGAACCGCTCGACGAGACCCTGAGCGACGCGCGCGGGGTCGATATCCTGACCAGCGGGGCCGCCACCGACAGGTGGCGCCACGCCCGGCTCGGGCGCCGTTGCGTTTCGACTCTCGGCCTCGCAGCTCATGACGGTGGACGATAGACGCGGCGCCCCGGGCGCCGTGGGGAAGGCGCTTGCGTCGCATGAATAGATCGATCAGAACCGGCTCAACCCTCATCCTCGCCGCGACCCTCGGCGTCGCGAGTGCCGTGGCCAGCGGCTGCAAGCAGACGGCGCGGGTGAACTACGAGGACGCGCGGAAGTACCCGGACCTCGTGCAAGAGGAGACGCTGAACGTCCAGGTCTTCCGTCTCGGGACCAACCTCCGCCTGACCAATACGACGGCTCACACGCTCCCAGCCGGCACGCTCTGGCTGAACCGTTGGTTCTTCCGCGAGGTCGAGTCGGTCGAGCCCGGAGAGAGCCTCCATCTCCCGCTGAAGGGGTTCCGCGATCGATACGGCGAGTCGTTCCGAGCGGGCGGGTTCTTCGCGACGCGCGACCCCGACCTCGTCGTCCTCGCGCAGCTCGAAGCCAACGGCGAGCTTCACGGCCTCATCGTGGTCGAGAACCGCGCCGAGTAAGGCCGCCGATCAGGGCTCGATGCGCTCGCCCGTCTCGCTCGATCGGCGCGCCGCGTCGAGAATCCGGACGGTGGCAAGGTTGATCGGAAGGCTCGAGAGCGGGTCGACCTCCGCCTCGCCACGGACGACCGCGCGGAGGTACCGCCACTCGTTGTCGAACGGTTGCGGACGCTTCGGCGGCTCGATGGCCGTCGGCGCGCCATCCGGTTTGCGAACCGAAAGCTCGTCCCACTTGCCGCAATGGATCGACCCGCGCTCGGTGTGCAGGTCCATCTCCTTGTTGTCGTGGGTCCACGCCCAGGACGCCTGTATCACCGCCGTCGCCGTTGGATACGTCAGCACGATCGTCGCGTCGTCGTCCACACGCGGATACAGATCGGGCTTGAGCGTGGAAACCGTCGCGACGACGCTCGTCGGCAATTCGCCGTCCACGAGCCACGTCATCAGGTTCGCGCCGTAGCACCCGAAGTCGAACAGCGCGCCCGCCCCGTTCTCCTCCGGGTCGGTGAGCCAACCGAGGAATTCCTCCGAGCAGCCGATCTCGATCGGGCCTCGGTGTCCGTGGCGGAAGACCGCCCTCCGGATCGGGCGATAGAACCCGTCCTCGCGCGTCAGCCGACGGGCCTCGTGCACGCTCGCGTACCAACTCGTCTCGAAGTTGGTGAGCACGTGGACCCCGTGCCGCTCCGCGAGACGCGCCATCTCCTCCGCGTGTTCGACGCTGATCGCGAGCGGCTTCTCGACGAGCAGATGGACGCCCCGTGGCGCACACGCCCGCACGGCCTCCAGATGCCGTCGCGTGCTCGTCATGACCGACGCCGCCTCCGGCTCGGACGCGTCGAGCATCTCGCCGATGTCGTCGAATCGGAGTTCGGGTCCGAGGCCGTACTTCGCCGCGAGCCGATCGAACAACGCCTCATTCGGCTCCCAGACGCCGACGATCTGGATGCTCTCATCGTCGCGAGCCCGCCACAGCAAGCCCTCGACGTGCCCGTGCTCGAAGCCGATGACCGCGAGCCGGAGCGGTTCGGCCGCCTGGGCGAGCGAGGCCGCGGTGAGCAGGATCAGTGAGATCGCGATGACCAATGTCCGCACGGCGTGTCCTCCTCTGGCGCCCGGAAGGCCGGAGCGTACCGCCCGCGACGTACCATCGCGGCATGACGCGCATCCTCATCGTCGGCCCGCATCCGGACGACCAGGAACTCGGCATGGGCGGCACGATCGCGTCCCTCGCCGCCGCGGGACACGAGATCCTGCTCCTCGACATGACCGACGGCGAGCCGACGCCGCACGGCAACCGCGCCACGCGTGCGATCGAAGCGCAGCGTGCGATCGAGATCCTCTCCCCGCCCGACGGCCCCCCGATCCAGCGTGTGTGTCTCGATCTGCCGAACCGGTACGTTGAGCACTCCATCGAGGCTCGCCACGCCGTCGCGGGGGCGATCCGCGCCCATCAGGCCGAGATCGTCTTCACGCCCTACTTCCAAGACGCCCACCCCGATCACATCGCCACCACGCGGATCGTCGAGGACGCCCGTTTCGACGCGAAGCTGACCAAGGTGGATATGCCGATCCCGCCGGGCCTCATGGAGATCGGCTCCCCGATCTACCCCAAGTGGTTCTTCTACTACTACGCCACGCACCTGCGATGGGTGGCCGACCCGAGCTTCCTGCTCGACATCACGGGTCATCTCGAAACCAAGCTTGCCTCAATCCGCGCCTACGAGACCCAGTTCGTCATGCCCGAGAAGAACCGCAAGGTCGTCGAGTGGGTCGAAGCCGCCGCGACCTACTTCGGAAGCCGCATCGGCGTCCAAGCCGCCGAACCGTTCTTCACCAAGGAACCGATCGGCCTCAGGGACGTGGGCGGATTGGTGTAGAACCGAAGGCACGAAGGCACGAAAGACGTCGAAGTGTGCACCGGAGCCCGTCGCTCAACCCCTTCGTGCCTCCGTGCCTTCGTGCCTCAGTGCCTTCCCCAAAAAAACGACCGGGCGTCGCTACTCAGCGGCGCCCGGCCCGGCGTGGGGAAAGAAGGGCTTGTTGATCCGGCCCGGCCGCGCCCAAGATCTCGCCCTCCCCGTGGAGAACGGACACGACACGAGCCAGGATCAAAGACGAGCCGGGGGCGTTGATGCCCGCGGCCCGTCGCAGCGCGAGCTCTCGCTCAGCGCTGCGGCCTCTCCTCCAAGCGAACGGTGCGCGAGGTCTCGCGCCCGCTCCGGATCGCCCCTACCCACTCGGCGCCGACAGACGGCCCACTGGGGCGAAGCCCGGACATCGGCGCGGATCGATACCGATCGTCCTCGCATCCGTCCGATTGCACGCCCGCCATGCGAATGGGACGTGCGAAACAGCAATGTTCTCTCAGGCCACCCGCGAGACGCGTCCGAGAACCGGACGCGGAACAAAGCGAGCAAGGGGCTTTCGCCGATCGAGGCGACCCGAAGGAGCGTTCGGGCCGCTTGCTCGCGACAGTCTCTACGAAAACCGGGCGCCCGCTGTTGCAGCGCGAACCGAAGAAGATCGCGCGATTCGTGACGGAAGAAGAAAAGAAGGAAAAGTTCCCCGTGTTCAACATCCGCGCGTGACCAACGCCCGAAAACCTCGCTCCGCGAGCGTGGTGACGGACGATCGCCGCTCGCCGCGGCCTTGGACGAGGCGGCATCAACCCGTGCATTGATGTAAGAAGAATGTTTTCAGACATGCGTTCTTATGTTGTGCGCGCGCGTCGGCGCCGCCCGACCGGAGCGGAACGTCAGCCGCCGCCACGCCACGATGTCCGCCGCCACGGCGACCGTTGCGTTTCGGCTACGATCGCCAAGCGATGGCCAAGATCCTCATCCTCCAGCACGGCGCCAGCCAGACCCCCGGTCGGCTCGGCATGACGCTCCGCGACCACGGGTTCTCGCTCGACATCCGTCGGCTCGACACGAACCCGTCCGACCTCCCGCACGATCTCGATGGTGTGCAGGCCGTCGTCTCGCTCGGCGGCGCGGCCAACATCGCCGACCGTCCCGCGTGGCTCGAACGCGAGCTCGAACTGCTCGCCGCAGCGCACGACGCCAAGCTCCCCGTCATCGGGGTGTGCCTCGGTCACCAGCTTGTCGCCAAGGCGCTGGGTGGTGAGGTCGGCCCGATGGAGACGCCCGAGGCGGGATTCGTCGAGGTTCGCCTGACGCCTCCGGGCCAGACCGATCGCATCCTCTCGGGCCAGCGTTGGAACCTCCCGCACTTCCAGTCACATGGTCAGCAGGTCATCACGCCGCCTCCCGGCGCCACGGTCCTCGGCGTGAGCGACGCGTGCAAGGTCCAGATCTTCCGAGCGGGCCTCCGTACCTACGGCTTCCAGTATCACTTTGAGATGGACCGCAAGGCGATCGACACCGTTGTCACCGAGCAGCCGCTGATTTTCGAGCGGGCTGCCGTGACGCCCGAGACCGTCAGCAAGCAGTGCGACGAGCACTACCCCGCCTTCGCCCGCCTCGCCGACCGACTCTGCGTCAACATCGCGACGCTCGCGTTCACGTTCGACGAGCTCCTGAAGGCCTGATGGCCATCGCGCCAGCCGTACCCGGCTCGCGCCTCCGTCTGCGCACGCCCGAGGACTACGACCTCCCTCGAGACGTCTGCTCCTACGGCTACTTCCTCCTCGCGCCGAACGACTGGTCGCCCGCCGATCAGGCGTTCCGGACCACGCTCGATCTGACCACCGCGTCCGCCGAGCGCCAGGCCACGACCGTTGTCGTCCGCCAGCCATCCGGGCGTGGCGGCGAACTCGTCTGCCGATTCGATCGCATGCTCGACCGGGCGCAGCAGACCCAGGCTCGCGCCCGCCTGACGCGGATGCTCCGTCTCGACGAGTCGCGGGAGGCCTTGAAGGCCTTCCATCGGGTCGATCCGCGCTGGCGGCGGTCAGGCCGCGGACGCCTGTTCCGCTCCCCGACGATGTTCGAGGACGTCATCAAGACCATCACGAGCTGCAACGTCGCCTGGCCCAACACGATCAACATGAATGAGCGGCTCTGCGAGGTCCTCGGGTCGAAGTCGCCGAGCGGCTTCCACGCCTTCCCGTCGCCCGCCAAGCTCGCTCGGACACGCCCCGGAACGCTCCGAGGTCGCTGCCGCGTCGGGTACCGCGACACCCGGATCATCGCGATCGCCAAGCTCTTCAAGCAGGGCTCACTGAGCGAGAACGACATTGCCGCGCCGTCGAGAACCTCCGAGGAGGTGTACAAGGACCTCCTCGCTCTCCCGGGCGTCGGGCCGTATGCCGCGGCGAACATCATGCAGCTCCTGGGCCGCTACGACCGCCTCGCGCTCGACACGGAGAGCGTCCGTCATGGGCGGTCCACGCTCGGCTTCACGGGCGAGCCGCCCCAGGTGCTCAAGATGCTTGAGGCCCACTACGACGCGTTCGGCGCCCAACGGTTTCGCAGCTACTGGCTCGAGCTTTGGGACGACTACGAGGCCCGCCGCGGACCCGCGCACACCTGGGAACGCGAGACCACCGGCAGGACGTTTACCTCGGTACAGTTGCGCGACTGATCACGATTCGAGAAAGGGAGTCATTATGAAGAGCATCCTCACCGTCTTCATCGCCGCCGTCGCGCTCGGCAGCCTCGCCACCGTCGGCGTCACCGCTGGCTGTGCCTCGAACGGAGCCAACGCGACCGCGTCGAACGAACTGGCTGTTCAGCCGGTCAACGAGGTGTGCCCCATCGGCGGGCACGACGTCGTTCCGTCGGTCGGCACGGTGAGCTACATGGGCAAGGAAGTCGGTTTCTGCTGCGAGGGATGTCTCGACGGCTGGCAGGCCATGACGCCCGCGGAGAAGGACGCCGCGCTCGCCGCCGCGATGCCGACCGAGTGAGGCCCGCCGCCCTCTGCGGCCCGCAACACCCCCGGCAGGATTCGAACCTGCGACCTGCGCTTTAGGAAAGCGCTGCTCTATCCAACTGAGCTACGAGGGCAACCGCGACCATCGTAGTCGGTCGCGACGACCCGGCGGCCGCTCCGCCGGGATGGTTGCCGCCCGAGGAATGCGAGCCGGCGTCCGGGGAAACCCGACGCCGTCCTTTCGGTCCGCGTCGGGTGACGATCGTCCACCTCCCACTTCGCCGTCAGGCGGCGCGAGCGAGGTAGTAGAAGTTCTGCGGGTCGTGCTCGAGCTCGCGGACATCGATCCTTTCGAACCCTGCCTCGCGGAGCATCCGCTCGGCAAGGGGCCGCCCCCACGCCGCGCCGAGGCCCGCGCCGCCCGCCGACAGCGAGACGGTCATGCAGTGCATGCACGAGACGGTGTAGATGAACTGGGCCATCGGGTGCGCCGCGTCCCCAGCGTGGCTCCCGGTGCCTTGGATGTCCTGCATCAGGTACGTCCCGCCATCGCGGAGTGCCCGCCTGATGTTCGCGAGCACCTTCGCGGGCTGGGCCTGATCGTGCACCGCGTCAAACGTGGTGATCAGGTCGTATCGTCCCTGGTCGTTCATCTCCGAGGCGTCACGACGCTCGAACCACACGTTCGTCAGCCCCTCCTCATCGGCCAGCCTAGTCGCGACAGCGAGCGCCTCCGCCGAGATGTCGAGGCCGACGAACCGGCTCCTCGGGAACTCACGAGCCATTCGGATCAGCGCCCGGCCGCTCCCGCAGCCGACATCGAGCACGTCGATCCCGCTCTCCATCCGCGCAAACGCCTCGGGAACGAGCGGGAGAATCGCGGAAACCAGGTTCGACACGGTCGACTGACCGCTGTCCTCCGCCATGACCTCATGAAACCGCCGGAATCGGCGGTACGGCACGCCGCCGCCGTTCTTGAAGCAGTTGACGACCTCGTCTTCGACGTCCGCGAGCACCGCGACGTACTGAGCGAACACGCCCATGTTCCCCGCGGGGTTGGCCCGCGTCAGCGACGAAGCGTGCTCGTCGGGGAGCCAGTACCGATCGTCCTCATCAACGAGCACGACGCGCCCCGCGACCATCGCTCCGAGCCACTCACGGACGTAGCGATCGTTGAGTCCGCTTGCCTCGACGATCCTCTCGAGCGTCGCCGGCCCGCCCATCGACGCGAGCGTGTCGAACAGTCCGGTCCGATGCCCGATCGAGATCATCAGGCTGAGCGCGCCGTTGTTCACGATGCCGAGCAGTCGCCCCGCGAAGTCGTTGTCAACAGGGGCATGAAATCCGCAGGCGGTGCACATGACGTCAATCTCCTTGCAGCAACACGGCTTGCGTCCGCGGTCGCCATCCGACGCGTCGGGACGCCCGTTGAGGGGCCGTGTGGTCTGAGGAATTAAGCGGCGAACGCCGCCGGCGACTGACACCGAATTCGGCCCGAGTTGTCGCCGTTTGCGTTCGATCGCTCCCCCGCCCGCCGCTTCCGCTCTCGACGGGTCGGGCGGACCCGCGCCGCGACGACTTCGATCCCCGAGCCCGCGAAGTCAGCGGACGGGCGATCGTCGCCGAGAACGATGAGGTCATATCGGGCCGCTACCGAAGCGTGCTGGGCGTCGCTGAGTTTCAGAACGATGTTCGTGACGCCGGCTTCGTTCGCCGCGGCCTCGGCCGCGTTGAGACGTTCGGCCTCGTCGGACACCGCGACAAACCGGCTCTTCGGGAAGAGCCGTGACAACAGGACAAGCGGCTCGGGCGACGGCCCGCAGACGAACAGCACGTCGATACCGGCTTCGAGCCGCGTTCGGAGCTGCGACGCCCGGCCGAACGGGGTCGTCAGACCACTACCGAGGCGGACGGACTTCGACGAATCGGCGTCGCGCGATGATGTCAATGGGGCGTAGAACCCGTCTGGCACGAACATGGGGGGCCTCCTTCGGGCCGGTGCTCTCAACGTGATGTCTGTCGTGACCAACGGCGTCCCGGGGGGCTCCGGCGACGTTCCGATCCGTCGGTGGGCGCGGGGAGAGGTCCGCCGCGACCGGTCCGTTGCAGGCCGGGCACGAGATTCACGCCAAAGGTCCGGTCACGGGTGGGGCAAATCGGGTCGGACAGATCAGGTCGGGCGGATCAGGTTGCGACCGGGTCGCGAGGGCGATGGGGTCGGACCATACCATCGGCCTCCCCGAATCCTGTCAGAGCAAAGGACCGATCCGTCATGGACGCAGGCATCGTCGGACTTCCCAACGTCGGCAAGAGCACGCTCTTCAACGCCCTCACCGCGGCGGGCGCCCTCGCGGCGAACTACCCGTTCGCCACCATCGAGCCCAACATCGGGGGGGTTCCGCTCCCCGACCCCAACCTCGATCGCATCGCGGGCCACATCAAGTCCGAGAAGATGATCCCCGCGAGCCTCCGACTCGTGGATATCGCGGGCATCGTCCGCGGCGCCAGCAAGGGCGAGGGCATGGGCAACGCCTTCCTCAGCCACATCCGCCAGGTCGACGCGATCGTCCAGGTGGTCCGTTGCTTCGAGAAGGCCGCGGGTGGTGAGGAGATCACCCACGTCGACGGAACGGTCGATCCGATCCGCGACATCAACACCATCGCCGACGAACTACTCCTCGCCGATCTCCAGACAATCGAGAGCGCCCTTCCCAAGGCGGAGCGAGCGGCACGGAGCAAGGACCCGGAGGCCATCGCCCGTCGTGACATGCTCGGCAAGCTTCATCCGTTCCTGGAAGAGGGCAAGCCGTGTCGCGCCGCGCTGGCCGAGGGCGTGGTGACGGATTCGGAACAGCTCCGGGCTCTCAAAGGCATCGGCTTCATCACCGCCAAGCCCATTCTCTATGTCGCGAACGTGGACGAGTCAGACCCCACCGGAAAGGGTGATCTGTGCACGAAGGTTCGCGAGCACGCCGAGCGCGAGGCGAGTGTGGTTGTCCCTGTCTGCGCGAAGATCGAGAGCGAGCTTTCCGAGCTCGACGCGGCCGATAAGGCCGAACTCCTCGCCGACTACGGCCTCGATGAGCCAGCGCTGAACAAGCTCGCCCGCGCCGCCTATCGCCTCCTCGGCATGCAGAGCTACTACACCGCGGGCCCGAAGGAAATCCGCGCGTGGACAGTCCCGGTCGGATCCACGGCGCCGCAGGCCGCGGGTGTGATCCACACCGACTTCGAACGTGGTTTTATCCGCGCTGAGGTTTATGGCGTCGATGACCTCGACGCCTACGGATCAGAGAAGGCGATCCGCGACGCGGGAAAGATGCGAGTGGAGGGCAAGGCGTACGTCATGCGTGACGGCGACGTCTGCCACTTCCTCTTCAACGTGTGACGGCCAACCGAATTACGAAGCGCTTGCGAACGAAAGCGCGGGACTGGACATCGCTTGGTCGGACTCGTCGTCGTCGTCGGGCGATGCCGCGCGGAGCACCGCCGTGAGCAGCCCCGGGAATCGATGCTCGACCTCCGCGGTCCGGAGGCTCGTCAACCGCTGCGTCCCGTTCGGGCGCTGACGGATGATCCCGGCCTGTCGCAGCACCTTCATGTGGTGACTAAGACCGGATTTGCTCGCCCGGACGTCCATATCCCCGCAACATCGTTCGCCGTCTTTGAGCTGCAGAACAATGTTCAACCGTGTCTCATCGGACAACGCCGCGAGCACGGTCGATACGGGGACCTCGCGTAGATCGGGGTGATGAATTGTCGGCATGAAGCCACACTCCCAGCGGAATCGCTGAATACCCCCACTGCGAGTGATCTCTTTTGACGGTTTGGTTATTCGCGTGCAAGCCGCAAATCAGAAAAAATCCGCAGAATATGATTCGCGAATCATCGAATTAGGCGCGCGTCTGGCTGGCCACGAACTCGACGATGACCTGCGCAACCCGTGAACGCTGCTCGGCTGTGAGTTCGGGGTAGATGGGCAGGGCCAGCGTTTCCTTCGCCGCCCATTCGCTCTCGGGGAGCGACCCCTCCGCGATGCCAAGGTCCGCGTAACACGCCTGGCGGTGGAGCGGGACGGGGTAGTAGACCTCGTGGCCGATGTTCACCGACCGCAGGTGCTCGCGGAGCGGCTCGCGGATCGCGGCGGGGACGCGGATCACGTACTGGTTGTAGATATGCCGGAACGGTTCCGCCGCAGGCGCCGGCGTTCGGATCGGCATCGCCTCGCCTTCCTCGAAGGGCGTACCGCTGACGCGGGCGCCGGCTTCGGCAAACATCCGGTCGTAGTCCGCAGCGTTGTGAGCACGGCCGTCGTGCCATCCCTCAAGATGACGCAGCTTCACGCGGAGGACCGCCGCCTGGAGGGCGTCGAGGCGTCCGTTCACGCCGATGTGCTTGTGGATGTACTTCGGCTCCATGCCATGAACCCGCATCTCGCGCAGCTTCTGCGCGAGCTCACCATCGTTGGTGGTCACGAGTCCACCCTCGCCGAACCCGCCGAGGTTCTTTGACGGAAAGAAGCTGAAGCAACCCAGGGCGCCGCGTGAGCCGGCCATCGCGCCCTTGTCGTCGCGGGCTCCGATCGCCTGCGCCGCGTCCTCGATGAGCGGCACGCCGAACTCGTTGGCGAGCGCGAGCCACGCGGTCATGTCAACGGTCTGCCCGAAGAGGTGGACGGGCATGATCGCCGCGAGGTTCTTCGCGTTCTTCGCGGCCTCGCGCGCGAGCTCGATGTCAGCGTTGTAGGTGGTGGGCTCGATATCGACGAACACCGGCGTCGCGCCGAGGCGGCTCACGCTGCCCGCGGTCGCGAAGAAGGTGTACGACGGGCAGAGCACGCTCTGACCGGGACCGATCCCAAGGGCCATCAGCGCGAGCAGAATGGCGTCCGATCCACTCGAGCAACCGATGGCATATTCAACGTCTATGTAGCGAGCGATCTCTTCCTCGAACGCGGCGACTTCCGGGCCGAGGATGAACCACTGCGACTCGACGACCCCCCTGATCGCGTCTTCGACTTCTTCGCGAATGGTCGCGTACTGCGCTTTGAGATCGAGCAACGGAACAGCGACGTCGGAGGGGGCCCTGGTTGTGGTGGCGGTCGTCGCGGTCATCTCCAACGCTCCTTGCGATCGTTCGGCGGCGGTCGGCTGTAGGCCGGGCAAACGGGACTCTAGCCCCACCCAACCGATCGGCCCCGACGTGGTGGGGAAGCCTCCCGATAAGCGGCCGCACACCAAGGTCGGGTTCGGTTGTCGCCGGAGTCGCCCGGGATTTCGGACGATATGACGCCCATGGAGCCGGACAAGGTGGGGACTGGTCAACGCGCGGGCGACGAGGCGGACGTGGCCTCTTCGGTCGATGCCGAACAGGCATCGGGCGTCGCGCGCCTCGCGCCTGCCGAGCTCTCCTCCGCGGGGCGTCCGGTGGGCGGATGGCGTGTGCTGTCCGCCGACGGACTTGCGCGGACGCTCTTCGCTGAGGCGGGGCATCAGGACGCATTCGACCCCGCCGTCGGGAGCCCGCTCGCCGCCCTCGGCGAGCCGCTGATGTGCGCCTGGATTGAAGCGGGACTCCGTCACGCGACCATTCGACTCTCGGGTCCGAACGGTCGGCGGCTCGTCGATGTCGGGGCCAAGCGAGAGGGCTCTGAGCTCGCGCTCTCAGTCTGCGCTGTTGGCGACGCCACGGAGCGGAACGACGAACTCGTTCGATTGACACTCGAGCGGCTCGCTGACCCGGTGCTCTGGGTGGACGACGCGGGCGACATCGTTGCGTGCAACGCCACCGCGCTGCGCGAGCTCGGCTATGAGCGTCCTCAGCTCGTCGGGCGCAGGATCGAGGAGATCGATCGCAATTTCAGCGAAGACCTCTGGATCGGGCATCGCTTCAGCATGTCGGACACGGAAGGTCTGATCGTCGAATCGACCTTCGTTCGCAGCGACGGGTCGACCATCCCCGTGGAGGTCCGCGGGCATGCGCTTTCGTTCGAGGGCACGCGCTACTTCGTGCTCCAGGCACGGAACATCGCTGATCGCGTTCGCGCGCGATCGCGCGAGCGAGGCGATGCGCGACCTGGTGACGATCCGCAACGAGCTCGAGCGTCGCACCGTCGCGCTCGCCGATGCATCGCGATCGGCCGAGGAGGCGTCGGAGGCAAAGAGCCGCTTTCTCGCCGCGATGAGCCACGAGATCCGGACGCCGCTCAACGGCGTCGTCGGCATGATCGATCTTCTCGAGCGGACGCCGCTCGACGACGTGCAGCGTCGATACTGCGACACGATCCGATCGTCGGCCCACGTGCTCCGCGCCGTCGTCGACGACATCCTCGATTTCTCGAAGATCGAGGCGGGGAGGATCGAGATCGAGAGCGTCGAGTTCTCCCCCGCGGAGTCGATCGAGCAGGCGCGGCGTTCGCTCGCCGTGCAGGCAGACAAGAAGGGCGTGTTCCTCCGCGTCTCGGTCGATCCGTGCGTGCCGAGCGTTGTCCGCGGTGATCCGACGCGCTTCCAGCAGATCCTCATCAACCTGCTCTCCAACGCTCTGAAGTTCACCGAGAAGGGCGGCGTTCTCGTTCGCTGCGTCGCGGAGGACATGGGCGGTCACGCCGCGATGCGGATCAGCGTGAACGACAGCGGCATCGGCGTCCCGCTCGATCGCCAGAACCAGCTCTTTCACCCGTTCATCCAGGCCGAGTCGGGGACGACCCGTCGCTTCGGTGGGTCGGGCCTGGGCCTTGCGATCTGCCGCCAGCTCGTTGAACTGATGGGCGGCGAGATCGGCGTCGAGAGTGAGCCCGGCATGGGTTCGACGTTCTGGTTCAAGCTCCCGCTCAGGGCCGAACAGGGGCGAGATCCCGCGGTCCGTTCGGTCAGCCTGCTCTCGATGCGGTACGTGCTCGTTGGGCTTCCCGCGGGTTCGCGCCTCGCCGGTGACCTCGTGGACCTCGGCCTCCGAACCGTCTCCGAGCCCTTCGACCGCGCGGCGTCGGAGCGACTCGAGCGTTACGGCGCTAACGACATCCTGATTCTCGGCGCGGAGGCAGCCTGGTCGATCGAGCGAGCGGGGCGGGAGCGGTTCAAGGCGGGATGGATCGTCGGCATCGGCGGCGCCGACGATCGCGGCGCGCCGTTCGACCTCGTCATCCCGAACGACGCCAGCGGCCTGAGCCTCCTCGCCGTCCTTGCGGAGGCGATGGCGGCCCGGGGAGTGGCGCCGGTGGCGTACGAGCCGTCGAAGCAGGCCGCGGATCAGGACCGTTGGCCGACGCTCAACGGAATGCGGATCCTGCTCGCCGAGGACAATGACGTCAACGCGATGGTCGCGAGCGAACTGCTCGACCACGTCGGAGCGGAAGTCGTCCATGTTGTCAACGGGCGACTCGCGGTTGAAGCCCTTCGTCACGCGACCTTCGACGTTGTGCTCATGGATCTGCACATGCCCGAACTCGACGGCATCGATGCGACGCAGGCCATTCGAGAACGCGAGGGGCTGGATGATGTCGCGCGGACGCCGATCCTCGCTCTGACCGCGGACGCTTCCGCGAAGAACCATCACCGATGCATCGAGGCGGGGATGGATGAGTGCCTGACCAAGCCGCTCGAGCCGCACAAACTGTTCTCTTCCCTGCACGCGGTCCGCGAGGGCCGGCCGAGCGAACGACATCCCATAGAAAGGCCCACAGTGGAGGACGGCGCCCCGAAGAACGTTGACGCGATCGATGCCCCTGCGCTCCTGGAGCGATGCCTCGGCAAGGCGAGCCTGGCCGTGCGTCTGCTCCATTCGTTTGCGGGCTCGGCGGCCGAGCGGGTGAGCGACGCGTCGTTCGCGCTCGGAGAAGGCGACTTCCCGGCGGCTCGCGCGGCTGCCCACTCGATCAAGGGGGCCGCTGGCAATCTCGCTGCGCATCGCGTCTTCGAGGCCGCTTTGGAGCTCGAGAACGCGGCCGAAGCGAGCGACGCGGCCGGGTCGACCGCCGCGTTGGAGCGCCTCCAGGAGAGCGTCGCCGCATGTCTCGACTCGATTCCCAACGTCATACGCGATCGCTTCCATGAAGGCGCCGATACGGGGCCTGAGGCGCGACATGGCTGAAGGCGATTCGACCACCCCCATCCTGGTTGCAGATGACGACCCCGTTTCGAGGGATTACATCGGCGGGATCCTCGAAACCGAGGGCTATCGCGTTGTCACCGCCGACAACGGGCGGTCGGCGATCGAGTTGATCGATCGAGAGCAGGTCAGGTTGGCGTTGTTCGATTGGGAGATGCCGAGCCCGACGGGGCCGGAGCTGTGCCGCATGCTTCGCGCTCAGACGGATCGGTACGTGTACATGATCCTCGTGACGTCTCGCACGGCGCGGGAGGATCTACTCGCGGGGCTCGCGACGGGCGCCGATGACTACGTCACGAAGCCGGTGGATCCAGCGGAACTGCTGCTCCGCGTCCGCTCGGGCGAGCGCGTCCTCGCGACCGAAGGTCGGAGCCTCGCGATCTTTGCGCTCGCCAAGCTCGCCGACTCGCGCGATCCGGATACCGGCGCCCACCTTGAGCGAACACAGGCATTCTGTCGACTCATCTCGGAGGCGATGCTGGAGGCCGGGGTCTACGGGGACATCGCGACGCGCTCGTTCATCGAACTGATCGCGCAGACGAGCCCGCTGCACGACATCGGCAAGATCGGTATTCCCGACGCCGTCCTGCTCAAGGATGGACGTCTGGACGAGACCGAGTTCAACGTGATGAAGCGCCACACGGTCATTGGCGCGCAGACGCTCGGAGCGGCGCTCGATCGGTTCCCCGGCGCGGGGTACCTCCGCATGGCGCGCGACATCGCGCTGTGCCACCACGAGCGCTGGGATGGCTCGGGGTACCCCAACGGGCTTGCGCGGGGTGACATCCCGCTCTCGGCACGGGTGATGGCGATCGCGGATGTCTACGACGCCCTGCGATCGCCGCGCGTGTACAAGCCCGCGATGACGCACGCCAAGGCGCGGAAAATCATCATCGAGGGGAGCGGCAGCCACTTCGACCCTCGGCTGGTCGAACTGTTCGAGGCGAACCACGAATTGTTCGAACGTCTGTATTCGCAACTGAGCACGCTCGCGATCGATCCGGGCAACCGCGGCGCCGAGTTGGCGGCCTGATCGCTCGCACGATTCGTCGGCGTGGCGTCGGCGCCGCGATCGTCTACCCGATCCGATCGATGCCGCCCATGTGCGGGCGCAGCGGCTCCGGGATCGTGACCGTTCCGTCGGCGTTCTGATACATCTCGAGGAGCGGGATCAGGATCCGCGGGCTCGCGGCGACCGTGTTATTGAGGCTGTGGCAGAACGCGGTCGCGCCCTTGCCGGTCTCGCCTCCCTCGCGGCATCGCATATTCAGGCGACGGCACTGGTAGTCGTAGAGGCGGCTCGCCGAGTGCGTCTCGCCGAAGTCCCCGGTCGGTCGGCCGCCCGCGTCGAGTTCGCCGCGGCCGGGCATCCACGACTCGATATCAACCATGTCCGCGTTCTTCGCGCCGAGGTCGCCCGTGCAGCATTGCAGGAGGCGGTAGGGAAGCTCGAGCGAGCGAAGAAGGTCCTCGACGTACCCGATCATCTTCTTGTGCCACGCACGGCTCTCGGCCTCGTCGGGGGCGCAGATGACGACCTGCTCGACCTTGTCGAACTGATGGATCCGGTACAGGCCAGCGGTGTCCTTGCCCGCAGCGCCCGCCTCGCGCCGGAAGCACGGGGACACCGTGACGTAGCGGAGCGGAAGCCGCGCGGTGTCGAGAATCTCATCCTGATGTAGTCCCATGAGGCCGACTTCGCCCGTGCCCGTCAGGAACAGGTCCTGCCCAGCCCCACGGGCCGTTTCGGAGACGAGGTACGCCTGATCGCGACCACCCGGGAAGAACCCGGTGGCGGTCATCGCCTCTTCGCGGACGATGACAGGGACGCTCATCGGCGTGAACCCGTTGTGCTGGACCATGAAGTCGAACGCGTAGCGGAGGATCGCCTGGTGAAGCCGCATGCCGAGACCGGTCAGGACATAGCTGCGGGAGCCGGCCATCTTGACGCCGCGCGGGAAATCGACCAAGCCGAGACGCTCGCAGAGCTCGAGGTGCGTCTGCGGGTCGAACCCCTTGCTTCCTTTGAAGCCTGCGTCCCAGTCCCACCCATCCGGCGCCCAACGCGAGATTTCGACGTTGTCATCTGCTGACGAGCCCTCCGGGACGTCGTCGTCGGGCGGCTGGGGCACGGTGAGCAGGATGGCGCTGAGCTCGGGCTCGACCTCGTTGATGCGGGCCTCGAGCTCCTGAATCTGATCCTTCAGTCGCGCGGGGGCGGCTCGGAGATCGGCGAGCTCCGCTTCGAGGGCGGGCCGGTCGGCGTCCGAGGCGGACTTGATCTGGCCCGATAACTGCCCCATCCGCGGCCCGCTCGACTTTGCGAGGGACTTCTGCTCTGCTCGGAGGCGTTCAGCGTCCTGCTGATAGGAGCGTTTTTGGGTGTCGAGCTCGAGGAGGCGGTCGATGTCGCAGTCCGACCCCTTGAGTCGGGCCCCACGCCTGAACCGGTCAGGGTCCTCACGAAGTTGCCGGAGATCGATCATGGCGCGGAGTGTAGCGGGGCGGGCGCTATGCCCGGCGGGTCGCCGTTGATGACCGCCGCAAGGTCTCATCGGAACGGTTGATGAGGCAAGGAATCTACGCGTTTTTCTTTGTTGCTTTCCTTGCGGGGGCCCCGAGTGTGTGGCCCCTTCACGGTCGAAGCGTGGCCTCTCGTGTGGGGAAGGCCGCCAGGACATCCCTTGGAGGGGACCGTACACATGAGTTCAAAGAAGACGACCCTTATCCACGGCATCGCGATCGCCGCGGCGGCCGGCCTTGTCAGCTCGGCGTCCGCGGGCGTCGTTCTGGTGGACGATTTCAGCACGGGCGAGATCGACATCTCGACGCGTTCGGCGGAAGGCACGCTGAACGACGCTCTTGCGAACGTCCTCGGCGGCGAGCGTGAGCTCTCGTGGGACATCGTTCAGAACCCGTTCAACTCTCGCCTGAACATCTTCGCGGCGTTCGAAGGCACCCCGGGCTTGGGCATCGACATGGGCGCGGGCAACGCGTCGGTCGTGAACCTTCGCTACGACGGCGTCGGAACCGAGGGCGGCGCTGCCGGCCTCGGCTTCGACGCGATCGCCGAGGGCACCCAGAGCGTCCGCATGACGTTCCTGACGATCGACCTCGAGACCGACGTGACGGTCACGCTGACCGACGGCTCGGGCCTCGAGGCGTCGCTCACCAGGTTCCTCGCGCCGGGTCTGGCGTCGATCGAGTTCTTCGCTCTGAACGACTTCGACATCGACGCGGGTTTCGACTTCAGCGACATCTTCGCGCTGGACGTCGACATCAACCTGATCTCGCAGGAGCCGAACCGCGACCTCTTCCTGAGCGACATCCAGTTCGACATGGAAGTTCCGAGCCCGGGTTCGATGGCGCTGATCGGCATCGGCGGCCTCGCGCTCGCCGGCCGTCGCCGTCGCTGAGCGACGCGAGCAACCTGACCGAGACGGCCCGGGCTTGACCCGGGCCGTTTTTCGTTGACGGATGGAACCCGTATAGACTTCCGCCGGAGGTCCTGCTGATGGCGGAATTGCAGCTTCGGACGGTCGACGGGCGGGGCAGGCCCATCAAGCTCGATGGCGAGCCGATCACGATCGGCAGGCATCCCGACAACCGTCTGCGCATCAAGGCGGACAAGGCGAGCCGCCATCACGCGGTGATCGAGCCCGCCCCGGACGTCAGCGGCGGGTCCTTTCGAGTGCGCGATCTCGGAAGTCGGAACGGCACGAAGCTCAACGGGATGAAGGTCACCGAATCGGTGCTGAGCGTGGGGGACGTGATCAGCGTCGGCGGGCTCGAACTCCGGGTCGAGGACCGCGACGCGGACGACAGCGACCGCAAGCTCTCAAGCAAGCGGAGGGTCCGGGCGAACGGCGCGGCGGCCGAGTTGAACGAAGCCTGGGCGCGCGACATCCGAGCCACGCTCGACGCGTTTCCCGAGCCTCCGAAGGTTGATGAGAACGTCCGCCTCATCGACGCGTCGGGCGACGACAGCGACGCGCTCTCCGCCCCGAGCCACGGCCCGCAGTGCCTCCGTCTGCTCCTCCGCGTCGCCAGCCGGACGACCGCGACCGACGTCCATGTCGAGCCCAAGGGCGATTCGGCGCACATCCGCATGCGTGTCGACGGCGTCATGGTCTGGATCGCGGAGATCCCGAACGAGGTCTATGAACTGCTCGTTGGGCTGGTGCGCACGGCGTGCCACATGCCCCAGGCCGCGAAGACCGCGGTGCTCGATGGGCACTTCTCGACGCGTTTCCCCGATCGTCGCATCGAGTACCGCGTAAGCCTGACGCCCTCGGTCCACGGCTCGAAGCTCGTGATCCGCGTGCTTGATCAGCGGGGTGTGCCGACGGCGATCGAGGACCTCGGGCTCGTCGGGTACATGCGCGAGAAGATCCAGAAGGTCTGCTCGCTCGACGCGGGCATGCTGCTCGTCTGCGGCCCGACCGGCTCGGGCAAGACGACCACGCTCTACAACTGCCTCCGCGAGATCGATCGTGACGCCCGTAACGTCGTCACGATTGAAGACCCGGTCGAGTACCAGATCGACAACGTCACGCAGATGCCCATCAACGAGAAGCAGGGCGCGACGTTCTATTCGATGCTTCGAAGCGTGCTCCGTCAGGATCCGGACGTCATCCTGCTCGGTGAGATCCGCGACGAGGACACGGCGCGCACGGCGATGCAGGCCGCGATGACAGGTCACCTCGTGTTCTCGACCGTGCACTCCAAGGACACCGTGTCGGCGGTCTTCCGTCTGCTCGACCTCAAGGTCGAGCCGTACCTGGTGGCGAACTCGCTGAGCCTTGTGCTCGCGCAGCGGCTGCTCCGCCGCCTCTGCCCGCACTGCAAGGCGCCCGCGCCGCTTCAGCCCGGGCAGGCGACACGGATGGGTCGTTACGCGAACGGCGTGACGGAGGTCCACACCCCGGTCGGCTGCAAGCGGTGCCTGAAGACCGGCTACCGCGGGCGACAGGCGCTCTTCGAGCTTCTCGAGGTCAGCGACGATCTCCGCGACGTGATCCTGAGCAACCCGAACATCTCGGCGATCAAGAAGATCATCACCGAGGGCCACTTCACGACGTTGAGCGAGTTCGGGTGGAAGCTCGTCGCCGATGGTCAGACGAGCGTCGAGGAAGTCGAGCGCGTCGCCGGGTCGCGGTGACGGCGGCCGAGCGGAATCAGACGTTCAAATCAGACGCAGATCGCGCCACGCGGGGAATTTCTCCCGCCAGTCGCGGAGCTCTGCGGGGTCGATGTCGACCGTCAGCACCGCCACCTCGTCGCGCAACTCGCCGAGGATCTCACCCTTCGGATCGATCGCGATGCTTCCGCCGACGTAGTTGAGGTGGGGGTCGTCGCCCGTGCGGTTGACGCCCAGGACGTAGGCCTGGTTCTCGATCGCTCGTGCGATCAGGAGCGAGCGCCAGTGTGACTGACGGGTCGAGGGCCAGTTGGCGCCGATCGCGAACACCTCGGCGCCCTTCTTCAGGCCGAGTCGAAACAACTCGGGGAAGCGAAGGTCATAGCAGATCGCGGGGCAGACGGTGAGCGATTCGTCCGCCTGCTTCCAGGCGTAGATCGCCAGGTCGTTTCCGCCTTCGAACGCTTCGGGTTCACGCCCGAAGGTGAAGGGGTGGACCTTGTGATATCGGGCCACGCAGGCCCCACCGGGCTCGAAGACGATCGCCTCGTTCCGGGCGAGGGGGCACGCGCTCGACTGCCCGCCGCAGGCGAACACCGTCCGTGCGCCCTGCACCGTGCAATCGAGGTCGTCCGCGAGGCGTTGGAGATACGAGGCCGTGAGGCCCGTCGTATCGGCCGTCAGCGAGGTGTTCAGGCTGAAACCGCCGTCGAAGAGTTCCGGAAGAACGACCAGATCGCCCGATTGGATGTCCGTGCGGTCGAGCAGTTCATCCACGCGGCGAAAGTTCTCGTCGCGATCTTCCCAAGCGACGTCGAACTGCATCAAGTGCGCCCGCATAGCGGTACCGTAGGACGTCGCTGAGAGGAGAGGTTCGTGGTAGGGATTCCGACAGGACGTCCGAACGGACCCAGGGGCCTCGAGGGCGGTGACGAGACGGACGGACGGGACGGGCTGACGATGGGTGCTGGCCGAAGCTCAGACGGGATCGTAAACGACGGTGAGAACATCCCGGAAGGCATGATTCCGCGGATTTGGCTCGCGAGCCGCTCACCGCGCCGCCGAGAACTGCTCGACGGAGCGGGGATCAAGTTCGATGTGGTTGCGGTGGGTGTCGATGACGGCGAGCTAAGCCCCGGATCAGGTGGCGCCGCCGAGTGGGTCATGTCGCTCGCGTATCTCAAGGCAACCGTGGCCTGGCGAGACCGTGAAAAGCACGGCGTCACCGAGGGGCTGGTGCTCGGCGCGGACACTGTCTGTGTGCTCGATGGCGCGATCATCGGTCAGCCGGCGTCGGCGGAGGAAGCGGACTCGATCATCCGGAGATTTGCCGCGCGTGCACACGACGTTCTGACAGGTGTTTGCCTGATCGATGTCGCGACGGGCGCCCGCGATCTGTTCGCAGTCGCCGCGACCGTGACGCTCGGCGAAGTGTCGGACGACGAGATTCGGTCCTACGTCGAATCCGAACACTGGCGAGGCAAGGCGGGGGCGTACAACTACGATGAGCGAGCGCGGGCGGGATGGCCATTGTCGTGTGACGGCGACCCGACCGCGGTAACCGGGCTCCCCATGGTCGAGCTGAAGCGTCGGCTCGGCGTGGCGTAGCTCGCGCGAGGGGCGTGATGCCCGGCTCCGACGTACCGAAATCGAGACTGACGTCTCGCGGCTGGCTCATCGCCGGCTCGGTGGTGAGCGTCGCCCTTCACGCATTGGGCGCGGCGGCGATCGTCGATCGCGCTGCAAACGGAGGCGGCGCCCAGGACGCCGCTTCGATCGATCGCTCTGAAGACCGCCGGCCCGCTCCCGCGCCGAATCAGGAGCGGCTCGGCATCGACACCTCGCGGGCCGTGACGATCAACTGGCTCGGCTTCGAGGAGGCGACGCCCTTCGACGCGCCCGTCGCCGACACCGAGCAGGCAGCGATGTCGGTCGCGAGCGCCGCGCCGCCGCCCGCCGAGCCCGTCACGCCGTCGCCTGAGGCGTCGGCTGCGTCAGTTTCCCGCCCGCCCGCCGAAGCGACACCGATCGTGGAGGCGACGGCGGAGCCGGAGGTCGATCTGTTGACCGAGCGCGATCCTCGGAGCGTGCTCATCGTCGATGAGCGGGAGGGAGCGAGTTCCGCCATCGCGGCGACGGGAGACGAGCCGGCGTCGGGGGAGTTGTTGCGACCCGCGCCGATCGATGAGGGCGAGCCGCAGGAATCGGAAGCGCTCGCCACCACCAAGGCGGAACCGACACCCGATCAGACGAACCGGCCGGTGCGCGAAGCAGCGCCGCCGACGCGTGCGACGCAGCCGTCCGAGCCGCGTCCGCAGCAAACGCCCGCGGAGCCGACCGTCGCTGACCCGGGGCGTCCCGCGGACCGCCAGTCCGACGCGACGGTTGTCGAACGCCCGATCGACGTGCGGGAGTGGGGGGCCCCCGTGGCGGCGCAGGGATTGAAGATCAAGACGGTCAGGCCCGATATGACGGTGACGACCGCGATCATGACGTCGAACCGACCGGCCACGGTTCGCATCTGGTTCCTCACGAAGGACGGGAGCGTCGATGAGGCGCGTTTCGTGAAGGACGAGGAGGGACGCAATCTGAGCACCGGCTCGACCGTCCGCGACAGCGACCTGCTCGACGCGGTCTACAACTGGAAGGTCAGCGGCGAGCGGTTCGAGAAGATCCGAAGCGAACGCGGCCCCGATCATCGCATCGAGGTCGTCATGAGGGTTTACTTCATCCAATGAACCGTCGCACGCGAAACACTGCCGCCTGCTTGACCGCCGCTGCGTCCGGCGTCGCGCTCGCTCAGAATGTCACACGCCCCGGCGGCGTGGCGTGGCCGCAAGGGCGTTTGGTCGATCAGGGCTATACCGACGTCAGCCCGCTCCAGACGAGCCTCCGCAACATCCAGGCGCAGCTCCGTGCGCCGACGGGGTTCGAGGAGCTCTTTGACATCGGCGTCGATCGTTCGGGCGAGACGGTCTACGCGCGGAGCGACGGCGGCGTCACGGCGCTGTTCCCGCAGTCGATCTACGCCCCGACCGGAACGGGCGACATCGCGCTGATCCCACCCGGCACGACGTTCGTCATCGGCAGCCCATCCAACGACCTGCTCCAGCGTCTCGGCATCATGACCACGCCTCCGGATCAGCGGATCGGGCGTCGTGTCGATCAATCGCGTGCCGGCGGGCGCCTCGATCTTCGCCTGGACCTGCGCATTGGCGCGGATGGCGGACCGAACGATGTGATCGAGATCACCGTCCCGATCGCTCGGAGCGTCGAGCGCCCGGAGCCCAGGAGGCGAGGCGTTCGCGCGCTGCTTCAGGAAGCGGTCGACGCGGAAGTCTCGGGCGGCCGCTGATCACGACCGCCGAAGGTCCGTGTTCCGGGTGGCTCAGTGCTCTTCGGGGTTCGCGTTCGGGTTCGCGATCGAGCTGCGCATCGACGTGTCCGCGACGAGGTTCTTCATGCGGTAGTAGTCCATGATGCCGAGGTTGCCGGATCGGAACGCCTCGGCCATGGCCTTGGGCACCTCGGCCTCGGCGAGGACGACGATGGCCTTGTTCTTCTGCTCCTCGGCCCTGAATTCCTGCTCGTGCGCGAACGCCATGGCGCGGCGCTTCTCGGCCTCGGCCTGGAACCGCTTCTTGTCGGCCTCGGCCTGATCGGCCTGGAGCGCGGCGCCGATGTTCTGGCCGACGTCGACGTCGGCGATGTCGATCGAGAGGATGCTGAAGTCGGTGCCGGCGTCGAGGCCGCGGGCCATCACGGCCTTCGAGATCCGGTCCGGGTT
>PAKY01000056.1 GCA_002706885.1 Phycisphaerae bacterium | reverse complement strand
CGGGTAAAATCATTTTTTCAGCTGAACCCGCCCTTATGAGATGAAGATATTTTATTTGCGGTGGCCCCAGAGCTAGTGGCTCATGATTTTAAGTTCTATCTTGAGAATAGAGAATGTCCTCGTTCACCTCATAAGGAGTCTCACGTCCAAATTCACGCAAATCAGTTTTCAAATGCTTTTGTTAGTACTCATTCCGGAGCTCTCACATCTGTTAACACTACGGGAAAAGCCTCTCGTCCACTCCCAGCTTTCGGTTTATTATTTATAAGTATGCATTTTTAATTTTCTTTTTTTGTTTCTTTGGCAGTCGTGTTTTTTACTTTGGTTATCTCTTACAGTTATGCGCTTCTCTTTTTATTTCTTTGATCTTTTTTCTCGGTTTTCATATTCTTTTTTTTCTTTTCTTGTTTCTTCGGCTGTTGTGTTTTTTAATAAAGAGTCTTTTCTATTTTTCGTTTTTAAGACTATCTCGTCTGATTGCTTTTATTTTATTGCTGCATCTCCGTCAGACATTTTTTATACTGATTTTTTGCTAAGCTTTTTTATTTCTTTTATGTTTAGTTTTCCTTTTTTTATTTTTCAACCTTTTTTCTTTTTTGTTGATTCTTGGTATCCTCACGAAAGAATAGCTTCTTTTTTTTCTTTCTTTTCTTTTTTTTTCCTTTGTATATTTTTTAACCTATTTAGCTTTATATTCATTCTTCCTAAGTTGTGGTATTTTTTTATAGCATTTAGCACTACATCTTCTTTTTTCACATTTCAATATTTGCCTCACTATTCTCTATTTGTCTCTTTTTTTATGTGTACCGGTTTTTTTCTTTTTTCTTTTTTTTTCTTTTTTTCTTTTTTTCTTTTTTTTCTTTTGAAGCTCGACTCTTTTTTTATTCTATTTGTGTACCGCAAGTTTATTTATCTTTTTTTTAGTATTGCTTCGGGTTTTTTTTCACCGCCGGATTTTTTTTCGCAGCTTTTTCTTTTTTTTATTTTTTCAATTTTGTTTGAAATTTTTATCCATGTTTTTGTTTTTTTTCACAATTATATTAGCAATTAATGCTGTTTCATTCTCTTCATACGGGGTCCCGCAACAGGGCAGGTCGAAATAACCAAGGTAAGATTACTTGTAGACATCGCGGTTCTCGTCATGCCAGAAAACATAGATCTGTTGGGTTTTTTAATCATAGTTTTGGTAAGTATAAGATTATAAGCTTTCACTACGATCCTTTTCGAAAGTGTGATCTTGCTCTTGTTAAACATACTTGCAATTCTTCTTATGCTTACATTATTAAAGCTCAAGGAATGTCCGTTAATTCTTTTCTGACTATTTCTTACTCTTTTTCTGTTGCTTTTAAAGAGTTTACCCCAGGGGCTTGCTTTTCAGTAAAAGCGTTTCCTCTTGGTTCTTTTTTGCACTTTGTCGGTAATAGAGCCGCAAGTAATGGGGTGTTCAGTAATGCCGCTGGGTGTTTTTGTATTCTCATCCAAAAAGGCGATAAGCATTGCCTTGTCAAACTTATATCCGGAAAAGTTAATCTTATTTCTTCGATAGCTTTGGCTTCTTTTGGAAAGGTCGGTAATGAATTTTTTTATCTAAAAAAGCTTAAAAAAGCAGGGCAAAAAAGATGGGCAGGTTTTCGTCCAACAGTTAGAGGTGTGGCTATAAATCCAGTAGATCATCCGCATGGCGGCGGCGAAGGAAAGTCTACCGGAGGTCGTCCTTCCGTTAGTCCATGGGGTAAACTGGCAAAAAAATAAAATTAACAATGAAAACACTTATCTTTGCACGTTCTACGCTAATTACTGAAGGCATAGCGGGATCTTCTGTGCTCGTTCACAACGGCCTGCTTTTTGTCACTTTGTTTATCACCCCAGAAATGGTAGGGTATTCTCTAGGCTCTTTTGTTTTTACACGCAAACCTACTAAACGAATGCGTAAATGACATTTTCTTTTTCAAGTCCACTTTTTACTAAATTTGTGTATGGTTTGTGGTTTCAAAGAAGTTTTTTTATTTATAGAGCTTTTTTTTCTTTTTTTAAAGTTATGGGGTGTTTTCCTATTTCTTTTTCAATTACACTTAACTCTTCTTTTTGTTTGGTTAAAATAAGTCTATTCCAAATCTATTTTGTAGAGCCTTCTTTTGTAAAAAAAGTTATTTTTTTTTTGGAGAAACATGTATCCATTTTTGTTTTGAAAGGTGTTCCGGTTAAGCTTTTTCTTATGTCATATCAGCCTTCTCGCATGTCTCCTTTTCTTATGGTAGAAGACATCATGATACTTATTTTTCATAATCAATCAGTTAGTTTTCTGCTAGCTTACTTTATTGCCTTTCTCCTAGAAAAATCCACAAGACACTCTCGTATTTTGGATGGGTGTTTTTATCAAATTTCTAGTTTTTTTTCGTCTTCATCAAACACGAAGCTTTTGGGAATTCACATTACTATTAAGGGCAGAGTTAATGGATCAGACAGGTCAAAGAACATTGTTTTTTCTCAAGGTTTCGTTCAAAAAACTTCTTTGTCTACGCTAAAAGACTACGGCGAAGCTTCGGCAAGCACCCCATACGGTATTCTTGGTATTAAAGTGTGGTGTTCTTATAAACTAAAATGATACGGCCCAAAAAAATAAAATTTATAAAAAATCATCGGGGTAATCTTAAAAACACGGAGCATAAGTCAGTTGTTTTTTTTCCTTGTGCTCTGCCTAGCTTTGATTTTGTATCAGCTACTAGTTGTTATCTAACCAGTTTGCACTTGGAGGTGGCGGTTAAAATTATAAAGAAAAAACTTGCCCGCAAAGGTATTTTGCGCTTGCGTATTTTTCCAGATAAGCCTTTTACATCAAAAAGTATTGGTTCTCGCATAGGCAAGGGCAAAGGTGCTGTTTCATGTTGGAAAGCTAAAGTAAAGCCAGGTATAGTTATCTTTTCTGTTTCTGGGGTGCCCTTGGCTGCCCTACTCGAAGCACTTCTACTTGTGAAAGATAAAATTCCATGCTCATTGGTTTTGAATTCTCTAAAGTCGAGTGCTACAAATCTTTTATTATCTATTACTTTGCTTCAGTGGTAATTTTTTATCTTTGGTTGACTTTATCAAGGGTTCAATTCCCTTTGCCGCTTATTTGTTATTCTATCTTTCATTAATGGCTCTAACAAAGCATAAAATATCAAAAGAACTTAAAAACTTTACCCTAAATTTTGGTCCTCAACATCCTGCAGCTCATGGAGTACTGCGTCTTGTTCTAGATCTACAAGGCGAAAATGTTTTGCGAGCGGATCCTCATATTGGGTTGCTACATCGAGGAACCGAAAAACTAGTAGAGTACAAAACATATTTGCAGGCTCTTCCTTACTTTGATAGGCTTGATTACGTTTCTATAATAGCCCAAGAACACACTTATTCGATAGCTGTCGAGTATCTTATAAATATAAAAGTGCCTCTTCGAGCCATGTATATTCGAGTTATTTTTTTGGAAATCACTCGTCTTTTGAATCATTTGCTTGCTGTGAGCTGCCATGCTCTTGACGTTGGTGCAATAACTCCTTTTTTCTGGGGTTTTGAAGAAAGAGAAAAGCTTATAGAATTTTATGAGCGAGTATCCGGTGCTCGTATACATGCTGCATACATCAGACCTGGCGGCGTTGCTTGTGATTTTCCAGTAGGTTTGTCTTCAGACATTCATCTTTTTTGTGAATCTTTTCGAGTTCGTTTGGATGAGTTTGAAGAGCTTCTTACTGAAAATAGAATTTGGAAACAGCGCTTGGTCGATGTGGGTATTGTAACAGCTTCAGAAGCAGCTAACTGGGGGTTTAGTGGAGTGTTGCTGCGTGGTAGCGGTTTTCAATGGGATCTTCGAAAAAACATGCCTTACGAAGTTTATAATGAAGTCGATTTCTCTGTTCCTGTAGGCACCAATGGAGATTGTTATGATCGATATCTAGTGCGGATAGCTGAAATAAGAGAATCTCTTTCTATTATTATGCAATGTTTGAATAAATTGCCTTCAGGTCCAGTAAAGGTGAGCCACAAAACAACTTCACCTTCTCGTAAAGAGCTGAAGCACTCTATGGAATCAACTATTCAACATTTTAAGTTTTTTTCTGAAGGTTTTTCTGTTTTGCCCGGAGAAGTTTATATAGCTACTGAAGCTCCTAAAGGTGAGTTTGGTGTTTTTCTAGTTTCGGATGGCTCATCAAAGCCTTATCGTTGTAAAATAAAAGCTCCTGGTTTCGCACATTTGCAAGGGCTAGATATAATGGCGAAAGGTCACCTTATCGCTGATGTGGTTACTATTATTGGTACACAAGACATTGTTTTTGGCGAAGTTGATAGATAAAATAAAATTATATGCTGAAAAGCATGTTGTGCGAGCGTAGTGTAATGGTTAACACTTTAGCCTTCCAAGCTAACTATGAGGGTTCGAATCCCTTCGCTCGTTTTACTTTTTTGGTATTTGATGGATTTCTTGATAATGTTAATCTAAAAGGCGTAATCAATCACGATAGGCTAGCTTTTTGTGCTAGGTCCCTTTAAAGAAAACTTTTATTTTTTATAACGATAAACTTTGCGAATTGAAACATCTTAGTAGCAACTCTAGTAAATTAATCAAGGTTTTGGTAGTAGCGGCGAGCGAACCCATTAATAAGCATTACATTTATTTTAAAACAATTTCAAAAACCTTAGAAGGTAAGTAGTCCTGTAGTTTTAATAAAATGTATATCATAGTAAGTTGAAATATGCTATTTTGACTGAAAATAGGAGAACCATCTTCTAATGCTTAAAATTAACATTAATCGATAGTGTACAAGTACTGTAAAGGAAAGTCTGAAATCAAACTACTTTTTATGTTAGCGTAGTATAAACTATTATAGCGTGCTTTTTGTATTACGAACTGAAGAGTTAATAAAAATAGCCAGCTTAAATTATTAAATGAAAGCGTACGTGAAAGCAAGCCTTAAAATGCTTAGTTATTTTTATTAAACCCGAAATCAAGTGATCTATTGGTAAGCTAGCATAAGGAAATTTCTTATGGCTGAACCCGTATCTGTTGCAAAAGATTGGGAAGACTTACTGATAGGAGTGAAAGGCTAATCAAACTTGATCATAGCTGGTTCTTTGCGAAATCTATTTAGGTAGAGTGCTATATTTCATTTTAAGGGGTAGAGCACTGTTAAGGAACGGGGGTTTTTACCTACTAATTCTTTGCAAACTTCGAATACTTAAAAAAGTAATACTATAGTAAACAAACAATAGGTGATAAGATCTATTGTTGAGAGGGAAACAGCCCAGATTTTTCGTTAAGGTCTTTAAAATAATTTAAGTGCGAAAAGAGTTTTTAGTTTTTGACAGCTAATACGTAGGCTTGGAAGCAGCCATCGTTGAAAGAAAGCGTAGTAGCTCATTAGTTAAAATTAAAGATTCTGAAAATGTTGGAGACTAAATTATTGCCGAAACGTAGACAAGATTATTCTTGGGTAGCAAAGCTTTTTGTAAAATTAGCGCTAATTGTAAGATTAGCGTATTTAATCAATTTGATTATTTCAGTATGAGTAACGAAAAACGCTCTGAGAATGAGCGTCGTCTAAATCTTTTCGGTTTCCTGAGCGTATGCTGTTCATCTTAGGGTTATCCGGTCTCTAAGTGCTGTGCTGAAAAGTTCGCATGAAGAGTAGTGGTGCCTATTGGTATTTCTATGAAAAAAAGTAATCAAGAAAAAATCCACTTAAACCGTACTTAAGCCGACACAGGTAAAGTAGCATAGTTATGCTAAGACGTAGAGATATTTATTTAAAAGGAACTCGGCAAATTGACCCTGTAACTTCGGAAGAAAGGGGACTTCTTAGTTTAAATAAGAAAATGCAACAAATAGGAAATAGCAACTGTTTAATAAAAACACAGGTCTTTGCAAACACGTAAGTGGTAGTATAAAGGCTGACTCCTGCCCGGTGCTGTTATTTTAAAGTTTATAGTTTTTGCTATGAATCTAAGAACCAGTAAACGGCGGCAGTAACTCTGACTGTCCTAAGGTAGCGAAATTCATTGGTCACTAATTATGATCCCGCATGAATGGAGTAATGACTGTTTCACTGTCTCTTAAATAATCTCTGTGAAATTTATTTGCTCGTGAAGAAGCGAGTGTTTTCTAAAAAGACGGAAAGACCCCGTGAACTTTTACTGTATTTTTGCATTGTTTTGGGTTTTTTATTGTACAGTTAAGTGGTAGTTGATTTTTATAATTGACTCTTGTGAAAGTCCACTCTTTAAAAAAGTTAAGCTTATTTATTTTAAAGAAAGTGTAAAAAGGTCAGTTTATCTGGGGCGGATTCCTTTTAAAGAGTAACAAAGGAGTGCAATGGTAAGCTATGTTAGAAGAAAACAAAAAGTATAACGGCAAGGTAAGCTTGCTTGACTGTAAGAAATACATTTCGAACAGGGACATTTTTTGTCGGCCGTAGTGATCTGGTGTTTTCTTATGGATGAAACATCACTTAACGAATAAAAAGTACTCCGGGGATAACAGGCTAATGTTTTTCAAGAGCTCATATCTAAAAAAACGTTTGGCACCTCGATGTCGACTCATCGCAACCTGGAGCTGTAGCTGGTTCCAAGGGTTTGGCTGTTCGCCGAGTAATGCGGTACGCGAGTTGGGTTTAGAACGCCGTGAGGCAGTTTGGTCCCTATCTTTTAGAATTTTTTGAAAAAAAATAAAGGGTTTAACTAGTACGAAAGGACCGTTAAGCATTATCCTCTTATGTTCCTGTTGTTGTTTTTTTTCGAGAGAGCATTGCAGGGTAGTAACGATAATTTTGAATAATCACTGAAGGCATCTTAAGTGAGAAATCATTTTATTTATTTTCTAATATTAGAGAAAGAAGATCTCTTAAATAGGTTGCACGTGAAAAAGCTTAGCAATACTAATTTTTTACCTATTTTTTATTAATCTTTAATTTTTAAACTTTTATTAAAAGTTTAATCATATTTTTTGTGAGTTTGATCTTGGCTCAGGATGAACGTTAGTAAAATGTTTTACACATGCGAGTTAATTTTTTAGCGTTCGGGTGAGTTCGTTAAGTATTTATCTATTTTTTAGCACATTTAATAATTTCACTTTATTCTTTAGTGTTCTAATAGGAAAGCTTTTCAGAAAGCAAGGTAGTAGGTAAGATAATAGATTACCTAGCCTTTGACTTCTAGCGGTTTCGAAAGAATAAACCGCCACAGTGGCATTGAAAAAAGGGCCACACTCTCTTTTGAGGCAGCAGTGAAGAATCTTAGGCAATGGGCGAAAGCTTGACCTAGCAATTTTACAGAATGATGAAAGCTATTTTGCTGTAAAGTTCTATTAATAATCTTTATCACATTGAGCAAGGTTATTAATTAGTCCTGACCAACATGCGTGCCAGCAGTCGCGGTAATACGTGGAGGGCAAACGTTATCTATACATTAGGCGTAAAAAGTTTGTAGGCGGTTATCTATGTTATTTTTAAAAAATTAATCCAAAGTTAATCAAGAAATAATACGTTATAATCTTGAGATTTTTAGGAGGAAATAGTACTCTTGAAGTACGGGTAAAATCGGTTAATATCAAAAGGACTCTTTTGTGAAGACAATTTCCTACGAAAGTCTAACGCTGAGAAACGAAAGCACAGGTAGCAAAAAGGATTAGATACCCTTGTAGTCTGTGCCGTAAACTATGTTTATTGTTTAGCGTAATTTCTTTTTGGAGAATTGCGTTAAATAAGCTAACGCTAAATAAACTGCCTGGAAAGTACCTCGGCAACGATGAAATCCAAAAGAATTGACGGGAGCTAGTAAAGGCAGCGGAGCATGTTGCTTAATTCGATAATACGCGAGAAATCTTACCAAAGCTTGACAGTAATTTTTTTAACAGGTGTTGCATGGTTGTCGTCAGCTCGTGTTTTGAAATGTATGGTTAAGTCCTTAAACGAGCGAAACCTTTACTTAAATTTGTTACAAATTTAAGCTAGTTTAGATAATAAACTTGAGAATTAAGACAAAGACAAATCTTCATGACCCTTATGTTTTGGGCTGCAAACGTGCTACAATGGTAATAACAAAAAGAAGCAATAGAGAGATCTAAAGCATACCTTTTAAATATTACTTTAGTTCAGATTGAAGATTGAAACTCATCTTCATTAAGCTGGAGTTGCCAGTAATCGTAAATCATTACGTTACGGTGAAACTATTAACCTAGCTTTGTACATACCGCCCGTCATGTTATGGGAGGTTTTATTATACTAAAAGATTATAGTCTATACTATAATAAAACCAACTGTAATAAAGTCGTAACAAGGTAGCTGTAAGCGAACTTGCAGCTGAATTTATATTTAAATGTTAGCTCTAATGACACTTGCAGAAACATTAGAATTAGTTTGCTTTTTATATACTTGCGGGGAAATAAAAAAGAAACGTTTTGGGAAGGTGGCAGAGTGGTTTATTGCGTATGTTTGCTAAACATAAGTAAATTTTAAAGGTTTACCGCTGGTTCAAATCCAGTTCTTTCCGTTTTGGGGTATAGCTTAATGGTAAAGCTTTAGTTTTTGGTACTAAATAATACAAGTTCGAATCTTGTTACTCCAGACCTGGGCGGGTATAGCATAGTGGTTAGTGCGCTTGCTTGTGGTGCAAGAAATCGAAGGTTCAATCCCTTCTACTCGCCAAAAAAAACCTCCATGGCGTTTAGTATTCATAAACCAAATCATATTAATTACGTTTTTAAAAAAAACAAGCACATTTTTTCTAATAATCTCTTGTTCAAAAGCATGGTTGTCGTTTCCCATCATTCTCAGGTTACTATTTGCGAAAAAGAAAACCTTTTTCGCATTCGTAATCTTTCTTCAAAAAATACTTCTTTTTTTCGAAAAATGCTAACAAAAATTATTCATTTCGTCGAAGAAAAAGTGTTTAGTGAACAACTTTTCCTCAAAGGTGTGGGTTACCGCTTTGCTCTTTTTAATCAACAAATTCAGCTTTCTTGTGGTTTTAGCCATTCTATTTTTTTTCCTTTGCCATCAGGTATCTTTGCTACCGTGAGCAAAGACCAAACAAAAATATTTTTGTTTAGTTTTAGTAAAAAAAAAACTGAGTCTTTTCTCTGCTTTTATTCGATCTCAGCGCAGGTTGGACTCCTACAAAGAAAAAGGTTGTTTTTCTACAAAAAATTAAGCACACAAGCTAGTATGAAGTACAGAAAAATTAAGCTTTTTTACCTTCTTTTGTCCAAACATTCTTTTAAGCAGCCAAATTCTGCTTCTCAACTTATACAATTGCGTTTTCTTTTTAATTACTTTTCTCAAGAAAAAGTGCGCGTTTGCTTGCTTGGTAATTCTAAGCTCGTTAGCCAGTTGTCTGCTTCGCTAGCTCAGTTTCAGCCTCAGGAACTTTTTGTTCTATCTACTTGGACACCAGGTTCGTTTTCAAATAGTTCTCTTTACTCTTCTCGCCGTCTTTTTTACACTAACGTTTTGGTAGTTGTTGGTGTTGAAAAAAACATTGCCGCTATTCGAGAAGCAAAGCAGAAGAATATTCCCGTCATTTGTTTCTCATGCAAAGCATCTTTTCAAAAGTATAAAAATCTTCTTTCTTACGTCTTTTTTTTTGATGTAAATAACCTTAAGTCTATTTGGTTTATTCTTTATCTTATTTTCTAAGCATGCTTAAATTGAAATTTCTAAAAAAACTAAAGTCTAATCCTTGCTTCTCTAGAAAGCTTGTTCAAAAGTGTTTGACGACAAATGCTTCGTGGCAGCTTTTTCTTAAAAGAATACAAAACACTCGAGTCTCTCAGCTTCAAAAGGTACAAAATATAAAAAAAAATAAGCTTTTTTTCCAGAAAAAAATAAAAGTTGTTTTTGGTAGTGATCATTATCTTAAAAGTCAGCATCGCTTGTCTTACATATTGTGGCGGCTTCGTTTTTTTCCTTCGAGACTTTCTGCAAAAAAAGCAATTAAAAGAGGCGCTGTTTTTGTTAACAATTTTTCTCAGCGAAATGCGCTTTCTTTTCTTAAACCAGGCGATTTGGTTTGCATTCATCTAAAAACTTATTCTACTGATCCCCGGTTTTTTATCGATGTTACCAATGGCGTTACCATGAAAGCAAACATCCTTAAGGGTTGTGAGGTTAGTTTTAGTACTCACAGTTTTGTTGTCTCTTATCTTGAAGACTTTTTATTTTGTTGGTTTTATAGACGGTATGCGAGAACTTTGGTCGTTTTCTAGAGGTTCAATTCCTTTTCTCGTAATTTGCTTTTTATTTTTATGCTTAATTTTCAAAACATAATTTCTTCGTTGAACATGTCTATAAAACAACAACGTAGGGCTGTTTTTGTTTCCAGTTCCCAACAGAATATCTTGTTTATCAGTTCTCTTTATGCTGAAGGTTTTATTAAAGCATATCGTATTCATAATCATAAGATTAAAGTTTTTTTTTATAGCGATTCCTTTGGTATCAAAGGAAAAAAAATTATCCCAGTTTCGCACCATAAAAAAAATTACTATTCAGCCATTTTTCACCTGTGGTCTTCCAGTGGTTTGTGCTCTTTTTTCCTTTCTACTCATAAAGGGATTTTTTCAATGCGGAAACTAAATAAGAACGATTATCTTTGTGGCGGTAAGCTTCTTGCAACAACGATTTAATTTTATTTCTCATATAATGATTTCTTTGACGACACACGATTTTTTTTCTTGTCTTTCTTTGTTTTTTCTAGGTTTTTCTTCTTGTTTTTTTCTAGGTTTTTTTTCTTTTCTTTTTAACTTTTCTTTTTTTATTCCTCAACTTAACTCGCGTTTTTATTTTGTTATAAAAATATACTCTTTTTATCTTTCTCTTTTTATTCTGCTTTTTGCTTTTTTTCTTGAAATGAATACTCCGGTAGACAACTTTATCTGCTTTTGGGGTTTTTTTTCAACTAGTTATTTTCAGAGGATTGTTATGCTTACTGTTATTGCTTTGAGTATTTTTTCTTTGATAGGTAGCTATGCTTATCTTCAAAAAAATTATTTTTTTTCATTTGAGTACTTTTTTCTTTTTATACTAGCCGTTTTCTCAATTGCGGGTCTTCCCTATTGTTTTGATTTTATTGGTGTTTATCTTTTTCTCGAACTCCAGTCTCTTATCTTTTATACTCTAGCAAGCTTTAATAGAACATCTTCTTTTTCTACAGAAGCTGGAGTTAAGTACTTTATTATAGGTGCTTTTTCTTCTGGTCTTTTGCTTTTTGGTATATCTCTCATCTACGGTGCTTGTGGGTCTCTTAATTTTGAGGTGCTCCGTGTTCTTCTTTTTGATTCTAACTTCTATAATAATTATCATATTATTTTGTGTTTTTTTGGTTTGTTTCTCATTTTTTGTAGCTTTTGTTTTAAAATAAGTGCTGCTCCTTTTCATTTCTGGTCTCCTGAGGTTTACGAAGGCTCTGCGTCGTCTGTAAGCTTCTTTTTTGCTGTTGTCCCTAAAATAAGTCTTCTTGGTACTCTACTACATTTTTGTTCTTTTGCGTTTTTTGAATTCTCTTTTTTTTGGGAAGTTTTGTTTATTATATTCGCTTTTTTTTCATTTTCTTTTGGTAGCTTTTCTGCTGTTTGCCAGAAAAAAACTAAGAAATTTCTAGCTTTTAGTTCTGTTACGCACGTTGGTTTTATAATAGCTGCCGCCTCAACTCATAGTTTTAGTGGTATGACTAATGTTTTTTTCTATCTTTTTATTTATAGTTTTCTTTCTATTTCTTTTTGGAGTTTTATCACTTTTTTGAATGCTCAATGTTTTTTTAATCGAAGTTCATTCTTGGCAGACTTTTTTTTGGTAAACAAACAAAATTTTTTGCTGGGAGGTTCACTAGGGTTGGTTCTTTTTTCTATAGCTGGCATTCCGCCGCTTTCAGGATTTGGCGCTAAATTTTTTAGCTTTATTTCTGTTGTTGAAAATGGTTCTATTTTTCTTTCTTTTATTATAGTATTGTTTGCTGTAATTAGCTGTTTCTACTATTTGCGAGTAGTAAAGTGGGTTTTTTTTGACACTTCATATGCCAACAAAGGTATGCTTTATCAGTGCAAACCTTTCTTTTCTATATCTTTTTTTGAATCTATCACTTTTACTTCGGGTCTTTTTTTTTCGTGTTTTCTTTTTATAGCTCCTCATTTTTTTATACTTATTTCTCATCGCATAACTCTTGCACTGTTTTAAATTTTTTCCGCTTAAGTAGCTCAGTTGGTAGAGCATAAGACTGAAAATCTTTGTGTCACTGGTTCAAATCCAGTCTTAGGCAATCATTTTTTAATTATGTTTTCTTATCATATCGTTTTTTTCTCACATAGTAAAAAGTCACAAGCACAAAAAAAAAGAAAAGTGTACACTTTTAACAAAGCTCATCATGCTAACAAAAAATCAAAAACTTCTGTAGCTGCTTTTTTTTATAAGCAATCGCGTCCTGGAGACGGCCCTTTTTATAAATGGAGCGTAGTTAAGCACGCTTTTATTAATAATTTGAGTATAGCAACTCTGGGTTCTCCTGATACAACTGTAGTTTTTGTTAAAGTAACAGTTTGCCCTTATAGTTTAATGGTTAGAACGTAGCTTTTTCGTAGCTTCGGCGAGAGTTCAATTCTCTCTAAGGGTACTTTTCACTTATTTTATTTATGATACAAAAACATCCTTTTCATCTTGTAGACCCTAGTCCTTGGCCTTTGCTAGCCTCTATTTCTGCTTTTATCACGACTACGGGAGCTGTGATATTTATGCATAACTTTAGCGGCGGAAAAAACTTTCTTTTTTTTGGTTTTTTTTGCTTGATTTTTACTATATTCGTCTGGTGGCGAGACATTATTCGTGAAGGCACTTTTGAAGGGCAGCACACCTCTATCGTTCAGCTAGGCTTGCGTTTTGGTATAATTCTTTTTATCGTTTCAGAGGCAATGCTTTTTTTTGCTTTTTTTTGGGCTTTTTTTTGGGCTAGTTTGGCTCCAGTTCCTGAAATTGGCTCTGTTTGGCCTCCTAAAGGTATCGAAACGCTTTCCGCGTGGGAAGTTCCTTTTTTGAACACAGTCATTCTGCTAAGTTCTGGAGCTTCTGTCACTTGGGCACACCATGCAATTATCGCAGGCTTTAGAAAAGAAGCCTTGATTTCTTTGTCTATCACTGTGGCTTTGGCCATTCTTTTTACTTGTCTGCAGCTCTTTGAGTATTTTAGCGCAAACTTCACCATCGCGGATGGTATTTACGGAAGCACTTTTTATATAGCTACCGGTTTTCATGGTTTTCATGTGTTTATTGGCACTTGTTTTTTGACCGTTTGCCTATATCGTATTTTTGTTTATCATTTTACAAAACAACATCATTTTGGCTTTGAAGCTGCCGCTTGGTACTGGCATTTTGTTGACGTTGTTTGGCTGTTTCTTTTCGTAAGTATTTATTGGTGGGGTAACTTAATTATGCTTTTCAGTCCATTGGAACAGTTCGAAATCTTTCCTCTCTTGCCTTTTAGAGTAGGTTCTCTTGATTTTTCGTTTACAAATTCGGGTTTTTTTCTTCTTTTTATTTGTATTACTTATATCATTTTTACAAAACTTGTTTATGCCCAAGGTCATGGCTTTTATGTACCTAGTCGCTGGCAACTTGTGTTTGAAAATCTATACGCTTTTACTGCTGATATGGTTGAAGAAAATATGGGTAAAAAGGGTCAAGCATTTATCCCATTTATCTTTGGTCTTTTTTCATTTCTTTTGCTGGCAAACATCTTTGGTATGGTACCCTATAGTTTTACTGTAACTTCACATCTTATTGTTACTTTTACTCTTTCTACCATTGTTTGGGTGGGTAAGCTATGCATCGGTGTTAAGCATCACGGTATTAAAATTCTCGGTGTTCTTCTACCTAGCGGAATTCCTTTCGTTATAGTTCCTTTTTTTGTTGTTGTAGAGTTGCTTAGTTTTTTTATTCCTCTTGCTGCTCTAGGTATCCGACTTTTTGCAAATATGATAGCTGGGCATATTCTGCTTAAAGTTATTGTAGGATTTTGTTGGAGTATGCTGTTGGCGGGTAACTTTTTTTTCCTAGCTCATTTTATTCCAATGTTTATTCTTTTTTTGCTTCTTTTCTTGGAAACTGCTGTTGCCTTTATTCAAGCTTATGTTTTTACCATGCTTACTTGTTTGATAACAGGCGATATAGTACGTGGTGGTCATTTAGTACGCTATTCACTATATTTCTCTAGTAGCTCAGTGGTAGAGCGCTTGGCTGTTAACCAAGACGCCGTTGGTTCAAATCCAATCTAGAGAGTTTTTACTTTGTGTATGCTAGTTCAATTTTTTGTTTTTTGTGATGCTGCCACTCCGTGGCAGCTCGGTTTTCAGGACCCTGCGACACCTATCGCAGAAGGTATCGTACGATTTCACCATGATCTTATATTTATCTTGGTTTTCGTTTGTATTTTTGTTTTTTGGATGCTAATACGTATTGTTCTGCACTTTAATGTAGTAAAAAACTCAGTCCCTTCTCATGTTGTTCACGGAACAACTATTGAAATTATTTGGACAATTATTCCAGCAGTTCTTCTTATAATTATTGCTGTCCCTTCTTTCGCTTTGCTATATTCTGTAGATGAAGTTGTGGATCCTTCTGTTACTTTGAAAATCATTGGTCATCAATGGTACTGGTCATATGAATATTCAGACTATGAAACCAAAGCTGGCGAAAGTGTAGCTTTTGATTCATACATATTGCCAGAAGATGAGTTGTCTATCGGAGATCTCCGCTTGCTTGAAGTAGATAATCGTATTGTTCTTCCTGTGGATACTCACGTCCGTTTGATTGTTACCAGCGCGGATGTTCTTCATTCGTGGACTATCCCTTCTTTTGGAGTTAAAATAGATGCTTGTCCCGGCCGTTTGAATGAAGCAAGTTTGTTTATCCAACGTCCAGGTGTTTTTTATGGACAGTGTAGCGAAATTTGCGGAGTTAATCATGGTTTTATGCCAATTTCTGTCGAAGCATTGAAATTGGAAGACTATGTTTCTTGGGTAGCCAGCAAACTTGAAGAAGAGTTATTTTATCTAATGTTTTTGAGCTTTTCGCAGCTTTGTTTTATTCTTTTTCTCGCTTTTATTTTCTTTGGCCGTAGTAAGGTTTCTTTTAAATTCTATTTTAATCAAATTGTAAAGGCGTTGAAAAAAATAAAGTGAACGCTATCTATATAAATATAGATAAGAGAATAGCTCAATGGTAGAGTCTTGGTTTCCAAAACCAAATGTTGTGGGTTCGAATCCTATTTCTCTTGAATTCTAAACATATAATGCTTTCTAATATTTATTCATGGTCTTCTCGCTGGCTATTTTCTACGAACCATAAAGACATCGGGACTTTGTACATAATCTTTGGAGGTTTTTCTGGTATTGTAGGTACCGTGCTGTCTTTGCTGATCAGAATAGAACTTTCTTCGCCAGGTGTTCAAATTCTTGCTGGAAATAATCATCTCTACAATGTTATTGTTACAGCTCACGCTTTTATTATAATCTTTTTTTTCGTTATACCTTTTCTTATTGGAGGTTTTGGTAATTGGTTCGTCCCTATTCTTTTGGGGAGCCCTGACATAGCTTTTCCTAGATTGAATAACATTAGTTTTTGGCTACTTCCGCCTTCTCTTTTGCTTTTGGTTGCATCCTCTTTGGTAGAAGCTGGTGCGGGTACTGGTTGGACAGTTTACCCTCCTTTGAGTTCTATTGAGGCTCATAGTGGACCTTCTGTAGATCTCGCTATTTTTGCGCTTCATCTTTCTGGAGCTTCTTCTATTTTGGGGGCAATTAATTTTATTACTACTATCTTTAATATAAGAAGCCCCGGAATAACTATGCATAGACTTCCTCTTTTTGTTTGGGCAGTTTTGGTTACCGCTTTTTTGCTTTTGCTTTCTTTGCCCGTTCTCGCTGGTGCAATTACTATACTTTTGACAGATCGTAATTTTAATACTACTTTTTTTGATCCTGCCGGAGGAGGAGATCCTGTTCTTTATCAGCATCTTTTTTGGTTTTTTGGTCATCCTGAAGTTTATATTCTGATTCTCCCCGGGTTCGGTATTGTTTCTCATGTAGTTTCCACTTTTAGCCAGAAGCAAACTTTTGGTTATTTGGGGATGGTGTACGCTATAATTTCAATTGGAATTCTAGGGTTTATTGTTTGGGCTCACCACATATACACCGTAGGTCTTGATGTGGATACTCGAGCATACTTTACTGCGGCTACTATAATTATTGCGGTACCCACGGGAATTAAAGTTTTTAGTTGGCTTGCTACTATATGGGGAGGGTCAATACGCCTCAACACTCCTATGTTGTTCGTTCTGGGGTTTATTATTTTGTTTACTCTAGGTGGAGTTACCGGAGTTGCTTGTGCAAATTGTGGCCTAGACATTGCATTTCATGACACTTATTACGTTGTTGCTCATTTTCATTATGTTCTTTCCATAGGCGCCGTTTTTGCCGTTTTTGCTGGTTTTTATTATTGGCTCGGTAAAATAACTGGCCTTCAGTATCCGGAAAATCTAGGTAAAGTTCACTTCTGGACTACTTTCGTTGGAGTTAACTTGACTTTTTTCCCCATGCATTTCTTGGGGCTAGCTGGCATGCCACGTCGAATTCCGGATTATCCTGATGCTTTTAGCGGTTGGAATCTAATTTCTTCTTTTGGTTCTTTGATTACCGCTTTTAGCGCTCTGTTTTTTGTTTACATTGTCTATATCACTTTGACTAAAGGAACCCTAGTAGGTCCTAATCCTTGGCGCATAGCCCAATTGAATAAAGCATCCAAAAGCTAACAGCTTTAATAAATACTATGCCTTTTTCTTATATTTCAACTCTAGTTACTTTTCCTTTTATTACAGGTGTTTTTATACTTTTTTTTCCTATTACACCTTTGCACTCAAAGCGTATTTCATTGCTAGTGACTATAGTCTGTTTTTATCTTTCCATTTTGATATGGGTTTTGTTTGACTACAGTAATGATACATTTCAATTTGTAGAAACTTTTTCTTGGTATCCTTCTTCAAATGTGATTCTTTCGTTCGGTATCGACGGGATTTCTCTTATGTTTATCTTGCTTACTGCTTTTTTGATGCCTATTTGTCTTCTTTCTTCTTGGTCTTCTATTAAAAAGAAAAATAATTTTTTTGCTGAACATCATTTTTTTGCTCTTTTTCTTATTCTTGAAAGCTTTATTTTTGTTGTTTTCTCTTCTTTGGATCTTATTGTTTTCTATTCTTTTTTTGAGGCTGTTCTTATGCCAATGTTTCTTATCATTGGTATCTGGGGATCTCGTGAGCGTAAAATTAGAGCAGCTTATCTTTTTTTTATCTATACCCTTTTTGGTTCGCTGCTGATGCTTTTGGGAATTCTTTTTATTTACCTAGAGTGCGGCTCAACTCATTACATTATACTAGTTGAAAACTCTTTTAGCCCTGAAAAGCAAAAATATCTATGGCTTGCTTTTTTTTTTTCTTTTGCCGTTAAGGTGCCTATATTTCCTGTTCATTTGTGGTTGCCTGAAGCACATGTTGAAGCACCCACAGCTGGGTCAGTTCTTTTGGCAGGAATTCTTTTGAAGCTAGGCACCTACGGCATAATTCGTTATTCGCTACCTCTTTTTCCTTTGGCAAGCGTTTTTTTTAGGCCTTTTGTTTTCGCTCTTGGGTCTGTTGCTATTATCTATACTTCTATAACAGCTATTCGGCAAAGTGATATAAAACGAGTTATTGCCTATGCTTCTGTAGCGCATATAAACATAACTGTGCTTGGTTTGTTTAGTTTTAACCTTGTTGGTTTCGAAGGTGCTATTTTTCAGATGCTTTCTCATGGCGTTGTTTCAGGAGCCTTGTTTTTGTGTGTTGGTGTTCTCTATGATCGGCATCATAGCAGACTTATTAAATATTATGGTGGTTTGGTACACACAATACCTTTGTTTATTACCCTTTTTCTTTTTTTTACGATAGCCAATATTGCTTTGCCAGGCACTTCCAGCTTTGTAGGTGAATTTCTTATTCTTTTTGGTACGTTTTACGCAAATTCTTTTACTGCTTTTGCCGCAGGCTCTAGTATAGTGCTAAGTAGTGCTTATTCTTTGTGGCTCTTTAATAGGCTTAGTTACGGTAATGTCAAATCTCAATTCATTAACATTTCTTTTGATATCACAAAGCGTGAGTTCTATTGTTTTTTCCCTCTTGTTTTTTTGACTCTCGTTGGAGGTATTTACCCAAATATTTTTTTGAAGTCTTTGCACTCTTGTTCTGCTGGACTTCTTTGTTCTTTTATTTTATCAAATGATTTCAATTTATATTAATAATACAAAAACATTGACGAAAAAAAATTCTACTGTTTTTCAAGCTTGCCAAAGTATTAATATTTCTATTCCTCGTTTTTGTTTTCATGAGAGATTGCTCATTGCGGGCAATTGTCGCATGTGTCTTGTTGAAATTGAAAAATTTCCTAAACCGGTGGCATCTTGTGCGATGCCCGTAAGTGAAAACATAAAAATTTATACTAACTCACCTCTTGTTAAAAAAGCTCGTGAGGCGATTATAGAATTTTTGCTAATCAATCATCCTTTGGATTGTCCTATCTGTGATCAAGGCGGTGAGTGCGATCTCCAAAATCAATCTTTTTTGTTTGGATCTAACGAAACCCGTTTTTATTCTCACAAAAGAGGCTCGCGCGACAAACATGTAGGTCCACTTATTTCCATAGTGATAACCCGTTGTATTCATTGTACTCGCTGCGTGCGTTTTCTAAATGAACTTATTTCAGATTCTTCACTGGGAATAACCGGTCGTGGCTTTTCGTCAACTATTGGTCCTTTTGTTATAAATAATATCAAAAGTAAACTATCTGGTAACATTGTTGATCTTTGTCCAGTGGGTTACTTTTCAATAAAAAAATACGATGTTTTATTTTGAAAATATTCTTAAAGTTTTGGTTATTATTGTACCTTTGCTTGTCAGCGTTGCTCTTTTTACGGTTGCTGAGCGTAAGATTTTGAGTAGTATTCAACGTAGAAGAGGTCCCAACGTTATAGGTATTTTTGGTTTGCTCCAAGCTTTCGCAGACGGTCTGAAACTTCTTGTAAAAGAAACTATTCTACCTAGCAGTGCGAATAAAGCTTTGTTTATTCTTGCACCTTTGGTTACCTTTTTTCTAAGCCTGATAGGTTGGGCTGTTATTCCAGTGAACGAAGCATCCGTTTTTTCTGATCTAAATGTAGGTATTCTTTATCTTTTTGCCATTTCTTCTTTGGGTGTCTACGGCATTATTATTTCAGGTTGGGCAAGTAACTCAAAATACGCTTTTTTGGGGGCTCTTCGTTCAGCGGCCCAGATGGTGTCTTATGAAATTTCAATAGGCTTTATTATAATAAACGTTATTCTTTGTTCAGGTTCTTTGAATTTGTCTGCTGTAGTGCTTTCTCAAAAATCTATTTGGTTTTGTATTCCTCTTTTGCCAATGTTCATTCTTTTTTTTGTTTCTTGCTTGGCAGAAACAAATAGACACCCTTTTGACCTACCTGAAGCTGAAGCAGAACTTGTTTCCGGTTACAATGTCGAGTACTCCGCAATAGGGTTCGCTCTTTTTTTTCTTGGAGAATACGGAAATATAATCTTGATAAGTTCTATAACTGTGCTTCTTTTCATAGGTGGATGGCTTTTTCCTTTTTTTTCTACTCTTTCTGGCAGCTTGTGTTTTAGTATCAAAACTTTCTTTTTTATCGCTTTGTTTATCTGGGTTCGTGCCGCTTTTCCTAGGTACCGTTATGATCAATTGATGAGGCTAGGTTGGAAAGTATTTCTTCCTTTTTCAATAAGCTGGGTTATTTTTACTGCAAGTATTCTTTCATGTTTTAACTGGTACATCTTATGTTTTTGGATATTTCTTATTTTATATTTATTAGTTTTAATTTGTTTTTTATTGGTCTCTTTGGGATTCTACTAAATAGAAAAAGCATTTTGATTATTCTAATGTCTATCGAAGTAATGCTTCTTGCAGTAAATCTTCAGTTTTTGCTTTTTTCAGTTTATCTTGATGATATCTATGGTCAAGTTTTTTCTCTTTTTGTTTTGACAGTAGCCGCAGCAGAGTCTGCTATTGGTTTGGCTATTCTTGTTTGTTATTTTAAAGTGCACAGCTCTATTGAAATGAGAACAATTACTTTGCTTCAAGGTTAAGGTAGTTTAGGGCATATGGCTTAGTGGTTAAAGCTTTCGGTTGATAATCGAAAAATCAGAGGTTCAAATCCTTTTATGCCTAAAGGCAGTTAGCTCAATTGGTTAGAGCATTTCGTTTACACCGAAGAGGTTGGTGGTTCAATTCCGCTACTGCCTATTTTAAAAATAAATAATGTTGGTCTATTTCAAATGGCTACAAAAATCACTTTCTAGTGTTCTTATTAGCAGCTTTCTTACTAAAGAACATATTACTTTGGTTATCGAAAAAGAGCATCTTATTGATGTTTTGTGTTTTCTTCAAAAACATACTAATTGCATATTTACCGTTCTAACAGATGTTGCTTGTGTTGATTATCCTTTTAAACAAAATCGTTTTGAAGTAATTTATCAATTGCTTTCTTTGAAATATAATTCACGTATTTCGATCAAAGTAACAGCTAAACCTGACGAAACAATTCCATCAGCTACTTCTGTGTTTAAAGCGGCTAATTGGTATGAAAGAGAAGCTTTTGATTTGTTTGGCGTTTTTTTTTCTAAGCATCCCGATCTTCGTCGCATTTTGACAGATTATGGCTTTGAGGGGCACCCAATACGTAAAGATTTTCCGCTTACCGGATATCACGAACTTAAATATTCCACCGAAAAAAAGCGCGTTGTGTCTGAATCTTTGGAGTTGTCACAAGAATTTCGTCTTTATTCTTTTATTTCTTCTACTCAGCTTACTAAACCTGTCATTAAATAATACTTTATGTATCGTTGGATTAAACAACCGCTTCTAGCTATTGTAAATAATCATATTGTTGATTATCCTACTCCTATTAATATTAGTTATCTCTGGGGTTTTGGTTCTCTTTCTGGTTTGATACTCGTTGTTCAAATTCTAACCGGTGTTTTTCTTGCTATGCATTACACTCCGCATGTGGATTTGGCTTTTAGTAGTGTTGAGCATATCATACGCGATGTTAATAATGGTTGGCTTTTGCGTTATTTGCATGCCAACGGAGCTAGCTTTTTTTTCATTGTAGTTTATTCGCATATATTTCGTGGTTTGTATTACGGTTCTTATGCTCATCCCCGCGAGCTTCTTTGGTGCTCGGGTGTCGTTATCTTTATTCTTATAATAGCAACAGCTTTTATTGGTTATGTTTTGCCTTGGGGCCAAATGTCATTTTGGGGGGCTACCGTTATTACAAATCTAATCTCAGCTATTCCCGCTGTGGGAGAATCCGTTGTCAACTGGGTTTGGGGTGGCTTTTCTGTAGATAATCCGACTTTGAACCGCTTTTTTAGCTTGCATTACATTCTTCCTTTCGTTATTGCGGCTTTGGCTTTGGTTCACTTGATTTTGCTTCACCAAAATGGCTCTAACAATCCTTTGGGTATTAATTCTAAGACAGATGTTATTAGTTTTTACCCTTATTTTTACGTGAAAGACTTGTTGGGGTTGATTTCTTTGTTTAGCATTTACTTTTATTTCGTTTTCTTTGCCCCTAATTTTCTTGGTCACAGCGATAACTATATCATAGCAAATCCTATAGTAACCCCGGCACACATTGTTCCCGAGTGGTACTTTTTGCCTTTTTATGCTATTTTGCGTTCGATTCCCCATAAATTGGGAGGTGTCATTGCTATATTTGGGGCTATCGTTTGCCTTATGCTATTGCCTTTTATTAATACTTCAGAAGTTCGTTCTTCTATTTTCCGTCCCATTTTTCGTAAATTTTTTTGGCTCTTTGTTATCAATTGTTTTCTTCTCGGTTGGATTGGTCAAAATGTCGTTGAATATCCTTATGTAGAAATTGGTCAAGTTTGTACTTTGTTCTATTTTACTTTTCTTCTTGTGCTTATTCCATTCTTTGGCCGTTTTGAGAGCTCTATCATAAGAATTCGTCTGTAAGCCTTTTGGCGGTATAGCTCAGTTGGTTAGAGCGTGGGAATCATAATCCTAAAGTCGCAAGTTCAAGTCTTGCTATCGCTACCCTCGGGGTGTGGCGCAGTTGGTTAGCGCGTTAGTTTTGGGAACTAAAAGCCGTATGTTCAAATCATACCTCCCCGATTGTTTAAAATAATGCTTTCTTTTCTTTTTTATCTATTTGCTTCTACTATGCTAATTTCATGCGTTTTTGTTATTATTACACCAAACCCAGTCTTTTCTGTGTTTTACCTTATTCTAGGTTTTTGTAACGCTTCTGCTATTTTGCTTCTTTTTGAGTTGGAATTTTTGGGTTTGCTTTTGTTGATTATCTATGTTGGAGCTATTGCAGTTCTTTTTCTTTTTGTAGTTATGATGCTTAATGTTCCTGTGAATAGAGTATATTTTTCAAGTGTTCACTTTTTCTTTTTTTTCTTTTTTTTTTTTCTTTCTTTCTTTCTTTTTTCCACCTTTTCTTTTGAAATTGCTTCGTTTGAGCATTCGTTTTATTTGGTATGGTTTTATTCTTTTGACTCAGTTCAAAACGTTCTTCTTATGGCTAACGTTCTTTATTCATTCTATTTTGTACCCTTTCTTATCGCAGGTTTTATTTTGTTGGTTGCTATAGTTGGCGCTATTCTACTCACTCTGAATAGAAATTTGGTTTTGAAAAACAATACTTTTGCAAAAAAACAGCTAGTTTATCAACAGCTCTCTAGGGACTCTAAAAAAGCTATTTTTTTGTTTAGTCGAAACTAATGCTTTTTTCCCTTATAAATAATCTAATCATAAAGAAGGGTAAGAAAAGTGTAGCAAAGAACATTCTGCGTTCTATAAAATTTATTTTTACTAAAAAACACAAAAACGAAAGTTTTGAATCTTTTTTTTTGTTTTTTTTGCATTCCGCTCAGCTGCACGCCGCTTCGCTTAAATCATTTAAGCGTAAATCTTTTACTATCTATGCGCTAAGTAGATTTCAAAAAATACCCCGTATTCTTTCATCTTTTCTTTCTTTGCGCCAAAAGAAAATAGCTTTTTATTTGTTTTTGTTTAGTGAAATAGACAAGACCAACGTAAAGGAAAGTACTATTTATAGTAATAAAATTTTTTTGTATAAATCTCTTGAAAAAAATAGATTATGGCGTCTCTAAACCAAAAAATAAAACATAAATTTAATCGCAAACCTTCTAAGAAAGTTTCTGCTCTTGGTCAATCTCCTCAAGCAAGCGGTGTTTGTTTGAAAGTGTTTACCACATCTCCTAAAAAACCTAATTCCGCTGTTCGTAAAGTTGCTAAAGTTCTTTTGAGTAATAAACGCTCTATTATTGCTTATATTCCCGGTGAAGGTCATAATCTTCAAGAACATTCTACTGTTCTCGTTCGAGGAGGTCGCGCTAAAGACTTGCCTGGTGTCCGCTACAAAGTAATCCGAGGGGTTAAAGATGCTTCTGGGGTAATAAAACGAAAGACAGCTAGGTCTAAGTATGGTGTTCCTAAAGTTTTACTCTTTCCGGAGGAATAGCTCAGCAGGTTAGAGCGTAAGCTTGTCGAGCTTAATGTCGCGAGTTCAAATCTCGTTTCTTCCGTTTTTTTAACATCTTAGCTAAATGTCTTTTTTGCTCTTTGAGTTTTCTTACATTTTGATTTTTTTTGTGGTTTCTTTTCTTCTTTCTTTTATCATCTTTTTTGCATCATTTTTTCTCGCAACACAAAATAATTACGCTGAAAAAGTGTCAGCCTATGAATGCGGTTTTGATCCTTTTGATGACGCTCGTAATCAATTTGATGTCCGCTTTTATTTGGTTGCTATTCTTTTTCTTATTTTTGATTTGGAAGCCAGCTTTTTGTTTCCGTGGTCTCTGGCTATTAGTCATCTTAGTGCTTTTAGCTTTTGGGTGATAATCGATTTTTTCGTCGAGCTAATTATTGGTTATTTTTATGCTTGGAAAGTAGGTGCTCTTGATTGGTAAAGGGGGGCCAAAAAGCAAAACTGGTTTTGCATTAGGTTGCAAACCTAAAGGTTATGGGTTCAAGCCCCATTTTGGCTTGCTTTTTGCGGGGTAGAGTAATGGTTATCTCATTAGGCTCATAACCTAAAGATTAAGGGTTCAAGTCCCTTTCCCGCCTTTTAATTAATTTTATTATGATTGTAACCGCAGCAAAACTAATCGGAGCAGGAGTAGCTACTGTAGGGCTTACTGGAGCAGGTATCGGTATTGGTACTGTTTTTGGCGCTTTTATCGTAGGTATGTCACGAAACCCTTCTATAGAACAAAAAATGTTTAAATTTTGTTTGATGGGCTTTGCTTTGACAGAAGCTATGGCACTTTTTGTGCTTATGATGGCTTTTTTGATCCTTTTTACTTTTTTATTGCTTTTAAAACAAAGCAACGCTGCTTTGGTGGAAATGGTAGACACGATGGATTTAGGTTCCATTTAATTTTTTAGTGCAAGTTCAAGCCTTGCAAGCAGTATTTTGGGAATGTAGATCAATGGTAGATCATTTGCTTTGCAAGCAAAATGTTGTTGGTTCAAGTCCAATCATTTCCAGTAATTTATTTTCATGAAAAGTAGCATAAACAAAAACAAATACAAGAAGCAATTCACGTTTTCCGGTCAGGCCTCTTTTAGAGATCATTTTTTGACTTTTTATCAACAAAATTCATCACAATTTCTTTCTTATAAGCCTTTTGCTTATAAAACACAGTATAAAAACGTTTGCGTTCTTTCCGGACGTAACCGTTCCGTTTTGAGGATATTTAAAGTATCTCGAATTCAACTAAAGAAGCTAATAAAACATTTTCGTTTTTCTGGCTTTACATTTTATTCTTGGTTATTTTGCCCTTATGGTGGAAACGGTAGACACGATAGACTCAAAATCTATTTTTTTGCTGGTTCAAGTCCAGCTAAGGGTATTTAAAAAACATATGCTTTATCCTCAAATAACGTTGAATGTGATTGATAACTCCGGTGTTCGCAAAGTTCGCTGTATTCACATTAAAAACAATAATTACTTTTCTTCGGGTACTCTCGGGTCTTTGTTTGTCGGTGTAGTGTTTTCTTTGAAAAGTCAAAAAACAAAAGCGCATAAATTTAAGCGCGGCCAAATTGTTGTAGGGCTTTTTGTTTCGTCAACAAAAGAGATTTCTATAAATAAGTATGATACCGGCTTTTATATAAAATATTTTAATAATAATTGTATGCTCCTAGATTCAAAATCATTTAAAAAAAACCAAACTTTTCTAGGCTCTCGTTCTCAAGGTGCCATTTCTTTTTTTATTAAGCAAAGAGGCTTTTATAAGGCATACAGTTTGTTTGACTATTATTTTTAATGTTTCTTTCCAGATTTAGCCGTTATTATACGCACACTATCGTAAAAGATGGCCTTTCATCTTTTCTTCAGAAGGACATTTCTTTTCACGGACATGCTTCTATTGAAGCTTATTCTCAAGATAAAAAACAACTCGGCCTTTCTTTTTTTGCTATAGAAATTTTTACCTATACAAAACCCACTGTGTCTTATTCCAGCAAGGATGTTTCTCTAAAAGGAATTCGTAAAAAACAACTTGTAGCATTCCGTTCTTCTTTTTCGTCTTTTCAAATACTTCGTTTTTTTGAATCTTTTTCTCCGTCGTGCATTCAGCATTCGTCTGTTTCTCTAATATCTCGTTCGAACTTTGCTTTTATACAACACTATATTATCGAGAATGAAAACGTTTTTTTTAGTATGGCAAATTCAAGTAATATTTCTTTTGAATTTTATACTACTTCTTTTGATCCACGTTTTCTAGTTTTTTTTCTTTCGAGTTTTCAAATCACTGTTAACAAAGATGCCTTTTAAAAAAGAAACAATAAGAACTTCTAAATCTATTGTTTTTATTCTTATGTCTTTTAAAGGTATAGGCTTTCGTCTGGCTAACCTTGTTTGTTTTTCTTGTGGGATTTTGCCTAAAACGCCAGGCAAAAAGCTTACTAACCTCCAGCTCACCAATATTCTAAATTGGATTGAGGTTCATCTGAGTAACAAATACCTTTTTGAAAATCGGTTGACTATAGAAGAAGTTCGCCGAAGAAAGCTACACATTAAAATAAAGAGTTACAAGGGGTTTCGTTATAGTTTTTCTTTGCCTGCAAATGGGCAACGCACCAAAACAAATGCTAAAACAGCAAAACGTATGCAATTTTAATCATGGTAAAAGTTTATGTTTATAGTTCTTTTAATAATACACACATTGCTATCTATTTTAGAGATGTTATGTGCTATAAAGCATCCTCTGGCATTTCAGAAATCCGAGGTAGTTTCAAAAAAAATTCTCCTATAGCATTGGCATCTCTTAGTAAAAATGCTGCTAGTTTTGTTGAAACTACTTTTGATAAAAAAACTCCCGTAGTATTCTTTTTTTCTGGTTCAGGAAAGGGGAAATTTTTTATTATAAAATCATTTGTGTCCTCAAGTATCGCAAGCTGTTTTTACAGTGCTTCTTTTGTTTTTAATGGTTGTAGAAAAAAAAAGCGTCGTCGTCTTTTATAAAAGCTTATTTTGCTTTTTCTACTTTTTTGGGCAAATGTCTGAGAGGTTTAAGGTTCCAGTCTTGAAAACTGGTAAGAATAATATTCTTCGCAAGTTCGAATCTTGCTTTGTCCGCTTATCTTATTCTATGTTTTTCTCTATTCTTTTTTTTCCGTTTCTGGGTTCTCTTTTTGCTGGTTTTTTTGGTAGGTTTGTTGGTAGAAAAGGTTCCGTTTTTTTGAGTACTTTTTCTATTTTTATTTCTTGTTTTTTTTCTTGGTTTTTTTTCATTTCGTCTTTTTACTCCCCTATAAGCTTTCATTTTGTTCTTTTTCCTTGGATGTCTGTTAGTTCTCTTTTTATTTATTGGGGTTTTCTTTTTGATAGTCTAACTTATGTTATACTTATCGTAGTGACGTCGGTTTCCTTGCTTGTTCATCTATACTCTAGTTCTTACATAGAAAATGACCCTCATTTGCCACGGTTTATAAGTTATCTTTCTTTGTTTACATTCTTTATGCTTATATTGATTACAGCGGATAACTTTATTCAAATGTTTGTCGGCTGGGAGGGTGTTGGGTTGTGTAGTTTTCTTTTGATTAATTTTTGGTTTACCCGCATTCAAGCGAATAAAGCAGCTATTAAAGCAATATTTATAAATAGAATTGGCGACTACGGACTAGCTCTCGGTATTTTTGCTCTTTACCTTGCTGTGGGCTCAGTGGATTATGCTATTGTTTTTTCGTATGTTCCTTTTCTCGTTCAGAACTCTTTTTATTTTTTTATTTTTAATTTCGATATTGTTTCATGTGTTAGTTTGCTTATTTTTATTGGGGCAGTAGGTAAATCCGCTCAGCTTAGCTTGCATACGTGGTTGCCCGATGCAATAGAAGGGCCTACTCCGGTTTCTGCTTTGATTCATGCTGCCACTATAGTTACCGCGGGTGTTTTTTTGCTTGCTCGTAGTTCTCCTTTTATTGAGTATTCTTCTTTTATTTTGAACGTTATCACTTTTTTTGGCGCTTCTACTGCTCTTTTTGCTGCTACTACGGGGCTTCTTCAAAATGACTTGAAAAAAGTTATCGCGTATTCGACCTGCTCTCAGCTCGGGTATATAGTTTTTGCTTGCGGAGTATCCGCATACCATGTAGGTGTTTTTCATCTTGCTAATCATGCCTTTTTTAAAGCTTTGCTTTTTTTGTGCGCAGGTTCTGTTATTCACGCGATAGGTGATGAGCAAGATATGAGAAAAATAGGTGGTTTGGCTAAACTTTTGCCTTTTACATATAGCTCTATAGTTATTGGTTCTCTTGCTTTGGGAGGTTTTCCTTTTCTTTCAGGGTTCTATTCAAAAGATATCATTCTAGAAAATGCATATGGCGCTTTTTCTTCCGCGGGACACTTTAGCTTTTTTATAGGAAGTGTTGCGGCTTTTTGTACTTCTTTCTATTCTATTCGGTTGCTTTATTTGACATTTTTGTCACCTGCTAATGGCTTTAAAAAGCGTTTTGAAAACATTCACGAATCTTCTTTTGCAATATCTTTTCCGCTCGTTTGCCTTGCTTTTGGTAGTATTTTTTTTGGGTTTTTTATAAAAGATTCTTTTATTGGACTAGGTAGTTCATTTTTTAACCAATCCATTTTCATAGCTCCTTTTCATCTAAATTCTTTTTCTGGTGAATTTTTGCCTTCTCATATTAAGTTGTTCCCTTCTTTTATGGCTATTTTTGGTATGTTTTCATCTTTTCTATTGTTTAACCTATTTCGTTCTGAGCTTGTTTTCTTTAAACTGAATCCTTACCTTCGGTTTTTTTACACTTTTTTTAACAAGAAATGGTTCTTTGATAAGTTTTATGTGGAAATTTTTGGTCAATCCGGGCTTTCTTTTGCTTTTCAGCACACTTATTCTCTTATTGACAGGGGTTTTTTTGAGATTTTTGGTCCCTTTGGTATCAGTAACTCAACTCAATTCTTTTCTATCTCTTTTTCTTTTTTGAGTTCCGGGCATTTGTACCACTATTTGTTTAGTATTCTTATTTTTATTTTTTCTTTTTCTTTTTTTATATTGTCTCCTTTTTCGTTTTCACCTATTTTTTTTGTGCTAATTTTTTTTATGATGTAATATCATAATGGGTGTATAGCTCAGTGGTAGAGCACTAGCCTTTTAAGCTTTGTGCCGAGGGTTCAATTCCCTTTGCACCCATCTAATTTATTCTAATGCCTCAACTTGATATTACATCATTTCTATCACAAATCTTTTGGCTTCTTTTGTTCTTTTGGCTATTCTATTTTATTTCTTTTAACTTCGTAACTCCTCTGGTAGTTCAAGCTTTGAAATATAGAACAAAAAAAAATAACGTAGCTCAAGACTTTATACGTACTGTTGACAAAGAAATCGCACGAACTTTTTATGTTTATGATGTTTTTTTTGGTAAATCTTGTCTTTTTTGTTCTTCTTTGGCACAAAAATCTTTTTCAAATATATCTTCATGGGCTTTTTCTTTGAGCCAAAAAATAAATTCAGACTTTTCTTTTAATTTTAATTATTTGATTAGTTTTCTTGAACTAAGTAGCCAACTGTCACTTGCCAATAAAAAATAATGTTACATAGTTTTTTGAGGAAATGGCAGAGTGGTTAATGTGTTTGGCTGTAAACCAAATTCTTTATGAGTCGAAGGTTCAAATCCTTCTTTCCTTACTTTTATTTAATTTTCTTTTCTAGTTCTATTATAGAGAAGGAAAGCTAAAGACAAGGCGTGGTGTAATAGGTAACACGTTAACGTAATTTCGTTAGTACTGAGGGTTCGCAACCCTCCGCCTGTCAGAGTTTTG
>PAKY01000055.1 GCA_002706885.1 Phycisphaerae bacterium | reverse complement strand
GCGCCGAGATCATCGAGGCCGACTTCGCGTCGGACGAGAGCATCGGGCGCACGCTCATCTCGACCGAGCGCGCCGACGTGCTCTACTTCAGCGGTTCGCTGAACACCTTCCAGCACAAGGCCGCCGCGAAGATCCTCGAACGCGCGTGGGAAGCCGTCGCGCAGAAGCCCGGCGCCTCACTGGTGTTCAACTTCCTCTCCGACCGCTGCGACGCCGAACGCCGCAAGCTCCCCACGGGTCCCGCGCATCGCTTCAACACGCTCAAGCTGCTCGACTGGGCGATGGAACAGACGCCGGTGGTGCAGTTCCGCCAGGACTACCTCGCAGGGCATGACGCGACGATCGCGATGACGGCGGTGTAGGAAGAGACGGCATCCGGCATCCGGCATCCGGCATCCGGCATTCGGCGTTCGGTGAAAGCGCCCCCTGACGAGCCCACCCCCCGAATCACCACCCTCCGTGCCTTCGTGCCTCCGTCCCTCCGTGCCTTCCTCTCACGGACACCCCGCCGCGAGCAATTGAAGGAACGCGACGATGTCCGCGATGTCCCAGACGCCATGGGGTGCGCCGAGGTCGGCGGATTCGGCCTGGGCGCCGAAGAGCTGGAGAAAGACGACGACGTCGCCGATGTCAAGCACCTCGAACGGTCGGCCGAAGTCGGCGTCGTTGCACGCCATGGGCACGCGGGTGAGCACGCGGAAGTAGTCGCCCGGGCTGCTCGCCGAGCTCGAGAACGTGACCGCGTCGCCGTCGACCGAGAAACTCTCGGTGCTCGCCTCGAAGCCGTAGAGGCTTCGGAAGTTCGGGTAGTTCAGCGTCGGGAGGCCGAACGTCGCGTGCGTGTCGGCGAGCGTGCGGTCGGTCGTGATCACCGCGACGACATCGGTCGTGAACACGACCTCGATGTCCTCGACGCTCCCCGAGCCCGCGGGGTCGAAGCTGAGCAGGTGGCTCGAGACGGCCGTGCCGGCGGGCAGGTCGATGACGCCGATGATGTCCTCGATGTCGTCGATGGTCAGATCCTCGCCGAGGACGAGCTCCTGCAACTCATCGATCCCCTGCACGACGCTCGACTGCACCTGGTTGGGCAGCGGGAAGTCGGCGTTGTCCGGATCGGTGTTGTCGAGCACCACCCCCCCACCGCTGATGGAGACGATGTCGGCGGCGGCGAGGCCAGCCGCCGAGCCCGTCGCGATGAGGAGGGCGGCCAGCGTTGAGCGTGCGATCATGGATCTCCCTTCCGTAAGTCTTTGGAATCGCATTCTTTATTAGCAGAGGGGAGGGGTGGAGGCAAGGGAGGTGGCGATGGCGGGTCAGCGGGTAATTCGGGCGACGAGGTGGGTGACGAGGGCGGCTCGAGCTTCTTGCCCGCCTGATCCTGCGCCTTCGACAGAATGCCGAACAGTTGATCCTCGTCGAGCAAGCCAGTCTGTGTGGCGGCAAGCGCGACGATCGGTATGAAGACGATCAGCGCCGCTGCAACCGCTATCACGCCGCCAACCGCTCCAACTAACCAGAACGCTAACAACACGAACCCGCCAAGCAAGACAAAGCAAGCAACGACGCCGAGAATGGTGACGACAAGCGGTGGCCGACTGACTGACGGCGAGGGCGCAGCCTCGCTGGGCTTCGCCAGATCGCCAGACCCCCGGCGCCTCGCGGCGTCGCGATCAACTCGCGGTTCCACACGCTTCAGCAAGTCCGCGACCGCGTACGTCTCGTGCGCTCCCTCCGGCATGAACTCGTGCCCCGGGCCGAAGCGTGTCAGCAGTTTTCTCAGGTGGTCGACGCCCACGTCGGCGTCATCGTTCTCCGGGAGCGGGACGCGTTCACTGACCTTCAGGCCGCTGAACCGACTATGGATGCCATTGATCTCCGCTCGGAGTTCGGCGAGAGCCAGCGGCTGGTCCGCGTCGTCGCCTTTCACCTTGACATCGATCATGTTCGCCCCGGGGATCGCCTGCACGAGCACGCGGCATCGTGACGCCCTAAAGATCGCGCCGAAACGATACTGGGCGGGTGGGTCCGTCAGGCGGTGGTGCGCCCGAACGATGAGCCGCGGGATGAGGTTCGACGGCATATGCGGGTACCGAAAACGGAGGCACGGCGCCGTTTCGGCCCACTCATCAAGGTTGTACTGCCGCGGCAACGCTTCCGGGATCAGGTAGGCGTCGCGCCGCCCGTCCAGCGGGTAGCAGAGCTCCACGCCCTCGCTGAGCATCATGTCGATGATGAACTCGTGGCGCCGCTCCGGGTACTTCTGCGGCTCGAGGACGCGGGCCAGGTCCGCCCGACGGAACACACCGCCGGCTTCACGCACCCGAGGATCGATCAGGATGGTGTGGATCGCGCGGGTCAGCCAGTTCGGGTCGAGCAGGTGCACCTCCCGTGCCGCGGCCCGATCAGCGCGGAGACCGTGGGCCACGATCGTCCCGAGCGAGTCGAGAATTCCGAGCAGGGCGATCTGTTCGTTCGGATCGCTCACACGGTCATCCGGCTCTGCTTCCTCGCACACGGAGCGGAAGTCGCCCTGCTGAAGGACGCTCCGCTCTCTGGCCATGTCCGCGATGGTGTCCTTCACCCGTCGCCACGACGCGGGAATCTTTTCCTGGACCAGCGGCAACCTCTCCGCAATCGTGTTCGCGATGAGCTCACGAAGCCGGGAGACGCTCTCCCTCGACGCGTCGTCGTCGTTGCACGACGTGGTCACGACGGCCGCGAGCGATGGGAACGCTTCGCGGAGCGTGTCCTCGTCAAGCGTGAGTACCTGCGACGGAGGCTCGTGCTTGTTGATGACGATGAGCACGGGCGAATCACCGCCGTACGCGGCGATGGTGTTCAGCCAGTCCCGAATGCGCCCGTGAACGGCCTCTTGGTCCTCCCGCCTCGCCTCGACAACGAGCACGTACAGGCTCCGCGCCGTCAGAAAGAAACGGTGCGTCCCCTTCATGATCTCCTGGCCACCGAAGTCCCAGATGTTCAGTTTCACGGCCGAGCCCTCAGGCCTCCACCCTGTGATCTCAATGCGTTCGTGGATCTCGGCGCCCGGCGTCTTCTTGTGGCTCGGATCGCGTGGCGTGTCGTCCACCAGGAAGTCGATGAGCGACGATTTGCCGACGGCCTCGTCGCCGAGAACAAGCATCTTCGCCTCGTTGAGTGGCTGGCTCGCGTGATCGCGCAGGCCTCGCCACGCGGAGATGATGGCGGCGGGATCCCGACCACGAGACGCCTCCGCGAGGACGCCCTCCAAACTGTTACTGGATAGATCGAGATACCTCAAGCGAAGGGCCGGCCCAGCTGCCGCGAAGACTTCAAGCACCGCGCGCACCCCGTCGTTGTCGATGTGGTTGCGGCTGATGCCTAGCGAAGTGAGGGCGTTGAGCTTGTCGGCGATGGCGCGCACCCCGTCGTTGCCGATGCGGTTGCCTCCGATGTTGAGGGAGGTGAGGGTGGTGAGCTTGTCGGCGATGGCGCGTGCCCCGCCGACGCCGATGCTGTTGCTCCCGATGTTGAGGGAGGTGAGGTTGGTGAGGTTATCGGCAATGACGCGCGCCCCCTCGTCGCCGATGTTGTTGCTCCAGATGTTGAGGGAGGTAAGGGCGGTGAGGTTATCGGCGATGGCGCGAGCCCCGTCGTCGCCGATGTTGCTGCGGCTGATGTCGAGGGAGGTGAGGGCGGTGAGGTTGTCGGCGATAACGCGAGCCCCGTCGTCGCCGACGCGGTTGCCGCCGATGTTGAGGGAAGTGAGGGCGGTGAGGTTGTCGGCGATGGCACGTGCCCCGCCGACGCCGATGCTGTTGCCCCAGATGTCGAGGGAGGTGAGGGCGGTGAGGTTGTCGGCGATGGCGCGAGCTCCGTCGTCGCCGATGCTGTTGTTGTTGATGTGGAGCGAGGCAAGGGCGGTGAGGTTGACGGCGATGGCGCGTGCCCCGTCGGCGCCGATGCTGTTGCTCCAGATGTAGAGGGAGGTGAGGGCGGTGAGGTTGTCGGCGATGGCGCGTGCCCCGTCGTCGCCAATGCGGTTGCCTCCGATGTTGAGAGAGGTGAGGGTGGTGAGCTTGTCGGCGATAGCGCGCACCCCGCCGACGCCGATGCTGTTGCTCCCGATGTTGAGGGAGGTAAGGGCGGTGAGGTTGCTGGCGATGGCGCGTGCTCCGTCGGCGCCGATGCTGTTGCTCCAGATGTAGAGGGAGGTGAGGGCAGTGAGGTTGTCCGCGATGGCTTGCACCCCCTCGTTGCCGATGCTGTTGTGGCCGACGTGGAGGGAGGTAAGGGCGGTGAGATTGTTCGCGATGGCGCGGGCCCCCTCGTCGCGGATGCTGTTGCCGCTGATGTCGAGGGAGGTGAGCGCGGTGAGGTTGTCGGCGATAGCGCGTGCCCCGTCGAAGCCGATACCGTTGTAGCTGATGTCGAGCGATGTGAGGGCGGTGAGGTTGTCGGCGATAGCGCGAGCGCCGTCGTCGCCGATGGCGTTGTTGTCGATTCTGAGCGAAGCGAGGCTGGAGCAGGCGACGATGGCTTCAAGGACCGCCTCATCGACCGCGCGCACGATCACCGGGGCCGTATCCGGTCGCTTCTCCTTGATAAGGGCGGCCGTTGCTACCCAGGGCGGAAGAACGGCGAGGTCGGTCACCCCCTCATCGCGAAGACGGCGTAGCCGAGCGATCGCGGCTGACGGATCTAATGGCTCCAGCGCGTCGGGGGTGTGAGTCGCCATTCATGCCCTCCGCCTCGATGTACCCGATTTGGAAGGGTAACGGCCCTGGAGCCGCGCCGCACGACCCGCCCGCGCTCAAGATCGAGCGCGGGCTATCAATCGGCGGTACGAGCCCCGCGGCGCCCCCGACGAACCGTGCATCAGGGGCCGCATCCATCGCTGGTGTCCGCTGGTTGTCGGGGGGGCTCAAGATCGCCCGTTATCCCCCTCTCGCTTCAAACACCAACGTCGTCCCCTGCGCATCCACCACCACCCGGTCCCCGTCCGACACCTCCCCCGCCAGGATCCGGCTCGCCAGCGCGTTCTCCAACCGCTGCTGGATCACGCGTTTCAGCGGGCGGGCGCCGTAGGACGGGTCGTAGCCCTCTTCGAGGATCTGTGAGCGGGCCGCGTCGGTCAGTTCGAGCGTGATCTCGCGCTCGGCGAGGCGGGCGCGGAGGCGCTGGAGCTGGATGTCGACGATCGGGCCGAGCTCCTCCCTGCCGAGCTGGTGGAAGACGACGATGTCGTCGATGCGGTTGAGCAGCTCGGGGCGGAAGAAGGGCGCCCGCGCGTCGACATCGATGTTCGCCTGGAACTCGCCCGTCTCCGGGTTGAACTTCGGCTTGCCCGCGACGTCGGCGCCCGCCCCGCGGCGGATCATGTCGCGGACGGTCGCCTCGATCTCCCAGTCCTCCGCGCCCTGCTCGGTCATCTGCTGGATCTTCTCCGAGCCGAGGTTGCTCGTCATGACCACGATCGTGTTGCGGAAGTCGACCGTGCGGCCCTGGCCGTCGGTCAGGCGTCCGTCGTCGAGCAGTTGGAGCAGGACGTTGAACACGTCGGGGTGGGCCTTCTCGACCTCGTCGAGCAGCAGCACGCTGTAGGGGCGGCGGCGGACGGCCTCGGTGAGGGCGCCGCCTTCTTCGTAGCCCACGTACCCGGGAGGGGCGCCGACGAGGCGGCTCACGGCGTGCTTCTCCATGTACTCGCTCATGTCGATGCGCACGACCGCCTCCTCGGTATCGAAGAGGAACGTCGCGAGCGCTTTGCACGTCTCGGTCTTGCCCACGCCCGTCGGGCCGAGGAACAGGAAGCTGCCGATGGGTCTGTCCGGATCGCCGAGGCCCGCGCGGTTGCGGCGCACGGCGTCGGCGACGGCGCGCAGGGCTTCGTCCTGCCCCACCACGCGCTCGCGGAGGTGGTCCTCCATCTTCTGGAGCTTCTCGCGCTCGGTCTCGACGAGGCGTGACACGGGGATGCCCGTCCATCGCGCAACGATCGAGGCGATCTGCTCCGCGTCGACCTCTTCCTTCACGAGCGCTGTCCCGCTCGCCTGTCGCTGATCGAGCGCGGCTTCGGCGTCGGCGATGCGCTTCTCGATGTCGCGGATCTCCCCGTACTGGATGCGAGCCGCCGCCTCGAGATCCCCGCGACGCTGCGCCTGCTCCAGCTCGGTCCGCTTCGCATCAAGCTCATGCTTCAACGCCTTCACAGCGTCAAGTTCGGCCTTCTCCGCATCCCACTGCGCCCCAAGCGCGTTGTTCTTCTCTTGAAGCTCACTCAACTCACGCTCGATGCGCTGAATCTCCTTCGCCTCTCCCCCTTCGTCGCTTCGTCGCTCCGTCGCTCCGTCGCTCAAACGCAACGCCTCCCGCTCCATCTCGAGCTGCATGATCCGCCTGCGCAGCTCATCAAGCTCCGCCGGCATCGAGTCGTTCTCGATGCGGAGCTGGCTCGCGGCCTCGTCGACGAGGTCGATGGCCTTGTCGGGGAGGAAGCGGTCGGCGATGTAGCGGTGGCTGAGGCGCGCGGCGGCGAGGATCGCGTCGTCGCGGATGCGCACGCCGTGGTGGGCCTCGTAGCGCTCCTTGAGCCCACGGAGGATCGCGACGGTCTCCTCGGGCGAGGGCTGGTCGACGTAGATCGGCTGGAAGCGACGTTCGAAGGCGGGGTCCTTCTCGACGTGCTTGCGGTACTCGTCGAGCGTGGTCGCGCCGATGCAGCGCAGCTCGCCGCGCGCGAGGGCCGGCTTGAGCAGGTTGCCCGCGCTGACCGCGCCCTCGGCGGCGCCCGCCCCGATGACGGTGTGCAGCTCGTCGATGAAGAGGATGATCTCGCCGTCGCTCGCGGTGACCTCGCGGAGCACGGCCTTGAGACGCTCCTCGAACTCACCGCGGAACTTGGCGCCCGCCAGCAGCGCGCCGACGTCGAGCGCGAGCACCCGCTTGTCGCGCATGCCCTCGGGGCAGTCGCCCGAGACGATGCGCAGCGCAAGGCCTTCGGCGATCGCGGTCTTGCCCACGCCCGGCTCGCCGATGAGCACGGGGTTGTTCTTTCGGCGGCGGCTGAGGACCTGCATCGTGCGCCGGATTTCCTCGTCGCGGCCGATGACGGGGTCGAGCTTGCCCTGTTGGGCGCGCTCGGTGAGGTCGATCGCGTACTTCTTCAGCGACTCGTAGGTGTTCTCGGCGTTGGGGTCGTTGACGTGCGAGACGCCGCTCGCTTCGCGGATCTGATTGATCGCGTCGGTGATCGGCTTCTCGCCGACGCCGAAGGTGTCGAGGATCTGCTTGGCGGGGCCCCCCACTTGCGCGACGGCGAGGAGAAGGTGCTCGCTCGAGACGTAGCTATCGCCCATCTTCTGCGCCGCCTGGTCGGCCTTGCCGAGGATCTCGACCACCGCTCGGCCGGGGCTGCCCGCCCCGCTCGAGGTGGTCGGCAAGCGATCGAGCTCGGCGTTGACCGCGCCCGCGACCTGTTCGGGGCGAGCGCCTGACTTCTCCAGAACGCCCCACGCCGCCGATCCGCGCTCACCGATCAACGCCGCGAGGACATGAAGGCCGTTGACCTCCGGGTGCGACCGACCGGCGGCGGTGGTCTGCGCCTCGGCGAGAGCCTGCTGGGCGAGCGTTGTCAGTCTGTCCATCCGCATGAATGTCTCCCACGACCCCACCACAGGGGGCCGACATGGACAGGAGGCAAGCGGCTTGCCAAACGCGGACCGGAGAAAAAACCGCCCTGACGCGGCTTGAAGCCGGATCGGAGGCGGTAATTCTGTCAGGTCATACGGTATGTGTCAGGAAAATGACGCGACGGAGTCGCTTCGCGGCCTGATCCTCCGAGTGGAGCATCCCGAGCGGACGGCCATCTGAACCCTGATTTCTAGGTGGGTGCTCTGCTCCCGGACCTCGACTTCCCCTCGGTGGGGGCTTGCCGGTCGCCGGGACGTCGAGAGCTCCCTATCAGGTGCTCAAAGGTTCAGACATTCGGCCGTGCGGTCGGAGCCGCAAAGCGACCTCGTCGCGTCGAGCGCACGGTAACCCGAACCGCCGCTCGGGTCGAGGGCGTTTGCGCGACATGACGATCAATTCACATTCGCTCAATACACCCGATGCCGTTCAGGCGGTCCATCCGCTACAATGAGGTCGACACCGCGTGCCACGCACGCGCCGGCCGCCCAACGGGGGAATCCGGTGGGGTAACGCCGGCCCCGGCAGAACGGGGCCGAGGCGTTGGGGCGGACGGCTCCGACCACGAGCCTTTGGAGTGTGATATGACGCGTCGTCAGACCAACCGTGCCGTCATCGTTCTTGCTGCGTTCGGCGCGGCGACCGTCCTGAGTGGTTGCAGCTCGGACGACAACGTCAAGGCCTGGAGCCCGCCGACACCCGAGTTGCAGACCGTCGTCGACAGCCACGACGAGGTGCACAACAAGCTCGAGCGCAACCTCGACTTCGGCCGCCGGCAGATCACCGAAGACTTCGCCCGCGCCGTCTACTGGGACCGCCCGTCCCGCCTGATGAACAAGCCGACGCCGTATTGATCAGCGGCTGAGGCCGGTTCGCCGCGGGGCGCCTTCATCCGCCCAGGATTGCGGCGAACGGCGCTCTGCATCCAACGCAAAACAAACACAGCGAGCGCCGCCGTCCGGTGGCGCTCGCTGTGTTGATGGATTGCTCGAAACGTCCGTGCGCGGCGTTCGTCCGGAGGCCGTCGGAGCCGACCCGGGCGATGCCGGACTCAGGCGACGGTGTACTTACCGCGCTCGACGTTCTCGAAACGCTCGTCCTTGATGAGCGTCTGGTTGACGATCGTGCGGAAGTTCGCGGAGGTGGTCTGATACCCCGCGGCCTGCACGGCGTCGGCGGCTTCGGTGACGCTCATGACGCGGTTCTTGAGAAGGTTCGCCAGCGCATCGGCGAGGCTCTGCGAGTTCCGGGCGCGGCCGCGACCACCCCCACCGCCGAGGCCGGCGCTGAACTGGTCGAGCTCGCCGAGCTCGGCGTCGACGGCCGAAAGCTGCTCGATGAGCTTCTCGCGCCGGCGGCGGAGCTTGTCGATCTCACGCTGACGACGGCTCATCTCGCGAGCGAGGTCGGTCGTGGAGATCTTGCCGAGATCGGTCGACGCGGTGTGCGAAGCGTGCGTCTTCTTCCGTGACCCCTTCGAGGCCGAGCGCTTTGCCATGTTCTGCTCCGTTCGCCTGAATCAAGCGCCGCGTGCTGTGTATCGCGGTTCTGCCGTTGATGTCGCGGAACGAGGTTGCTCCGCTGAAGTAAAGAGACAGCTTAGATCGCTATCGACACAATGTCGAGCGACTTCTAAAGTAAACGAATCGTCATCAGCGCCGTATGGTCGCCTCGGAGCGTTAGTCGGCATCCATCCTAAAACCGAACTTCTCAAGTATGCCGTCGAAGTGATCGAGGCCGACGAACCCGATTCGTAGCTCGCCGCGGTCACCGGTCTTGGCGACCCGCACGCTTACCTTGGCTCCCAGGTGCTCGGAGAGATGTCGTTCAAGGCTCGTGATATCAGGGCTGGGAGCCTTCGGGGAAGGTTTCGAGGGCGTGGCGAGGCTGCTGGCGAGTGACTTCACTTCTCGCTCGGCGCGACGGACCGACCATTCTTCATTCGCGCAGCGCTCGGCGATCTCGGAGCGTTCCTTACCGGCAGGACAGCCGAGGAGCGCCTTCGCATGACCGGTGTTTAATCTTCCGTTCCGAAGAAGGCTGAGAACACTTTCATCTAGATCGGTGACCCGAATGAGGTTGGCGACGGTCGCGCGGTCGAGGCCCACCCGTTCGGAGACCTGTTGCTGCGTGAGGCCGAAGCGTTCGACCAATGAACGTAAGGCCATCGCCCGATCGACCGGGTTAAGGTCGGAGCGTTGAACATTTTCGATCAACGCGATCGTCGCGGCCGATGTGTCATCAACATCACGCACGATCGCGGGGATCTCGCTGAGCCCCGCGAGGCCCGCGGCCCGCCACCGACGCTCTCCCGCGATGAGCTCGAACGCCCCATTATTGAGTGTTCGCAAGATGATCGGCTGAAGCAAGCCGTGCTCGGCGATCGACGCGCTGAGTTGCTCAAGCTCTTCGTCATCGAAGACGCGCCTCGGCTGAAACGGGCTCGGTGTGATCGACTTCAGTGGGACGGAGCGGACGGCGTTCGAGGTATCTGCCCCACCATCCACGCCGCTGTCAGCGGAGCCTGGTTCGAGATGCGGCGTCGAACGGGGCGCCGGCGCGGGCGTTGTTGGCGGCGGGGCGGCGGTCTGGGGAGTGGGTGTCGATTGAAGAAGGCTGTTGAGTCCCCTGCCGAGCTTTCGCTTCTTGGGCGCCGTGTTCGTCATGCTCTGTCCTCGAATTCGACACGTTCCACGTGGTGGACGGCCTGGCGATCGTTGGTGGAACGCCTGTCTCCCGGCCTCGGTGGTCGGACGACCGTCGTTACACTGTAGCTGATGTCTGCATCCGCGGAACATGGTGAAGCTGGGGGTCGCCGCGAAATCGAGGTCATTTCGCGCGGCCTGGTTCGCGACGGCGGGAGAGTACTGGTCTGCCGGGCTGTGAAGGCGGGCTACGTGTACCTGCCCGGCGGCCATGTCGAGTTCGGTGAATCGGCCGCTGAGGGGCTGGCGAGAGAGTTTGTCGAGGAGCTCGGCTGGGAGGTTCGCGTCGGCGAGCTGATCATGGCGAGCGAGGCGCGGTTCCGACAGGGGGGGTGTGATCGCCACGAGTTGAACCTTGTGTTCCACGTGGAACATACCCCGGGGGCTGAGGCACGTTCGCTCGAGACCAAGATCGCCTTTGAATGGATGGATGCGGCGGCGCTGGTGGCGTCCGATGTCCGCCCTCCTGCTGTTGCAGATTGGCTAGCGGAGATTTTCTCTCGCGAGGCGTCTGACCAAGTTGCGATCTTCCGTTGGGCGAGCGATGGGAGCTGACGCCGAGTATCCCGCGGGCGATCCGGGCCCGGATTCGGCCAGTTCGGCCGATCCGACTCGCGCCGGCGCCGAATTGTTCCACGTGGAACACAAGCCGCTCCGGCCGCGTAGTCCGTTCGGCTCCCCCGCTGCTCGCATCGAGTCGCTCCGCGCGTATCGCGTTCGCGAGAAGCGGCCGACGGCGATGGGCGATCCGATCGAGCGCGCTCTGGATGGTGTTGAGAAGCGGATGGAGGCGTTTCGATCGGCGGCGACCAGTGGGGCGGATCGAATCCCCCCGCAGCTCCGCCAGGGAGTCGTGTCCTGTGGAATCGATCGTGGCGCCGTCGTGATCGCAGTGCGATCGGCGGGATGGCGGCGACGTCTCACCGACTGGCTCCGAGCAGGTGGTCAAGCCGATGTTTTGTCGGCAACCAAGGGCGCCAAGCGTGTGCGCGTGGTGCTCGCGACGCATGGAGGTGGTGGCGCTGCGCCGTGATCGGGCGCGGCTTCGGCCACGTGGAACACGCCTCCTCACAAGGACGTGTGATGCAAGCGATACGGTCGGCGGAAACCAGCGATCTCGGCCCCGAACTGCTCGAGCACATGAAGGCGATCAAGGCCAAGGCTCGCGAGTACGGGCTCGACTTCTACGAGGTCATCTTCGAAAAGCTCGACTTCGACACCATGAACCAGATCGCGGCGTACGGCGGCTTTCCGATCCGCTATCCGCACTGGCGGTGGGGGATGGAGTACGAGAAACTCTCGAAGCGCGACGCGTACGGGCTTGGTCGCATCTATGAGATGGTGATCAACAACGACCCGTGCTTTGCATACTTACAAGAATCGAACAGCGTCACAGATCAAAAGCTTGTCATGGCGCACGTCTATGGACACGCCGACTTCTTTAAGTGCAATGCATGGTTCGGACAGACCGAGCGCAAGGCGATGGACCAGATGGCGAACCACGCGACGCGCGTCCGACGCCACATCGAAAATGAGGGTCTTGATCGGGTTGAGCGGTTCCTTGACGCGTGCGTCGCGATCGAACACCTGATCGATCCGCACAGCGTGTTTCTCCGGCGGGAGGCGCCGCGCGGGCGCGGTGGGGGCGGTGTGGAAGCCTTTGAGCCGCATCGACTTCCGTCGAAGGACTACATGGATCCGTTCATCAACCCGGCTTCCGAGATCGAGCGGCAGCGGGAGGCGTACGAGGCGGAGCGGACGGCGAAGGCGTCGGCTTTCCCCGATCGGCCTGTGCGGGACCTGCTGTTGTTCCTGCTCCGCCATGCGCGGCTCGAGAACTGGCAGGTGGACATCCTGAGCATGATCCGCGACGAGGCGTACTACTTCGCGCCCCAGGGCATGACGAAGATCATGAACGAGGGGTGGGCGACGTATTGGCACTCGAAGCTCATGACCGAGCACTTCCTCGAGGATCGCGAGATCATTGATTATGCGGAGCAGCACTCGGGCGTCGTGTACATGCCGCCGGGCGGGTTCAATCCGTACAAGATCGGCGTCGAGCTGTTCAAGGACATCGAGCGGCGGTGGAACCGCGGTCAGCACGGCGCGGCGTGGGAAGCGCTCGATGGCATCGGCGAGAAGGACCGCTACGACGACAAGAGCGGCAAGGGGCGCGAAAAGATCTTCGAGGTGCGTCGGATCTACAACGACGTGAACTTCATCGACGAGTTCCTCACGCCTGAGTTCGTCGAGAAGCACCAGATGTACCGCTTCCGACGTGATCCGCAGACGGGCGAGGTGAAGGTCGTCACGCGTGACTTCGATCAAGTGAAGCAGACGCTGCTGTTTCAGATCACGAACATGGGGCAGCCGTTCATCTACGTCGTGGACGGGAACTTCCTGAATCGCGGCGAGCTGTACCTGGCTCACGAGTTCACGGGGATCGAGATCGACGCGGCGAAGGCGATGGAGGTGATGCGCGGCGTGTGCATGATCTGGGGCAGGCCCGTGCACCTGCAGTCGCGGATCAACGACGAGATGTATCTGACGACTTTGTTCAAACCGGGCGAGGAGCCGAAGCGTCAGAAGATCACGGACGATGTGCCTCGGCCGGCGCATGTAGTGATTTAGAAGAAGGCACGAAGGCACGAAGGCACGAAGGCACGAAGGCGCGAAGGCGCGAAGGCGCGAAGGCAGGGAGACAGGGAGGGGCGGGGTCACGAGGGCGCGGCGGTCCGAGGTGGTGGTCGGGCTTGGGGGATGGGCGGAAAGCAACGTGATGGTGCTGGATTCGGTGATCTGTGTCGTGATTCTGACGGCGATCGCCATCGCCGGGATCCGGACCGCGTACCTGGGCTTGACGCTCCCCTGCGCTCTGCGTCAGAAGCACGAGCCCGCGGTGTGCGGGCGGTGCGGGTACGCATTCGGGATGGGGCACGGCGAAATCTGTCCGGAGTGCGGGACGCGATACATCGAGGCGGGCGTGCTCACCCGACCGCTCGCTCGCAAGCTGCGTCCATCGCGTCACAAGGTGCTGGTGTCGATCGGGCTGGCACTCGCGGTGGTGTGGTTGGACGTTGGCGTGGTCGCATACGACTACGTCGATGACAGCGGCGGACCGTTCGACAAGATGTTTCTCGTCGTCGTCGGGGTGTGCTCCGCCGGGTTCATGGCGTCGTTCGGCGTGTGCGGCGCGCTCGTGGACAGGCGACGCGAGAGGATCTTTGCACCGAACTGGGATCGTTCGCGCGCAAGGCGTCGCGCTGATGCGTCGTTGGGCAGTGGTTCAGGTTCTCCAGATATCCGGAATGAGGAAGCGTCGTCAAAGGTCGGCGCCGGTTGAAGTTGACCGATAAGTCTGAATTCCAGAGGCGGATGTCCGTTGTTCAACGAATACGGAAAAATACCGGAAGGGCGCCACCTTCCGGGAGAGGCGCCGGTAGCCGTCCTCTAATGCCCTGCGCGTTGTCCGCGCGGCACGAGGGAGGCGAAGACATGCCTGACAGAATCGCCGAGGGCGTCGAGAAGTTCCGGCGCGACGAGTTTGTGACGCGTCGCGAGTTCTTCAAGGAGCTCGCGATCGGGCAGAAGCCCAACGCGTTGTTCATCACGTGCTCGGACTCGAGGATCAATCCGCATCTCGTGACGCAGTCCGAGCCCGGGGAGCTCTTCGTTATCCGCAACGCGGGGAACATCGTTCCTCGAGCCGACACGGTCGGCGGCAGCGGCGAGGGCGCCACGCTGGAGTTCGCGATCAAGGGCCTGGGTATCCCGCGCATCATCGTTTGCGGGCATTCGCTCTGCGGCGCCATGGGCGCGGTCATCGACCCGAACTCGGCGCGGACGATGCCGAGCGTGCTCGAATGGGTGAAGCTCGCGGCGCCGGCGCTGGAGCGGACGCCCGAGGGCGAGCATCGCCACGATCGGCTCGCGGAACAGAATGTCCTGCTTCAGCTTGAGAACCTACGCTCGTACGACTTCGTGCGGGAGGCCGAGGCGGCGGGACGACTGACGCTTTCGGCCTGGATGTACCGCTTCCAGGACGGCGAGGTGTTCGCGCACGACGCGAGCACGGGTCGATTCACGCCGCTTCATGCGGGCGTCGCGGGCTGATTCGAGCCCGAGCAGGGGGATACAGCAAATATGTCGAACGCACAGGCCCTGTCGCCTTCCATGGGGAAGGTCAATATCGGTAAGGACTTCGTCGCGTCGATCGTCGTGTTTCTCGTTGCGCTGCCGCTGTGTATCGGCATTGCGCAGGCGTGCGGGCTCCCCGCGCAGACGGGGCTCGTGACGGGCGTGATCGGCGGTCTGATCGTCGGGTTGTTCGCGGGCTCGCCGCTTCAGGTGAGCGGGCCGGCGGCGGGACTCGTGGTCATCGTGGTGGACATTCTCGAGTACCACGAGGGCAACCTCGCGATCTTCGGCGCGATCGTGGTGCTCGCGGGCGCCCTGCAGCTCGTCGCGGGCGCGTTGAAGCTTGGGCAGTGGTTCCGCGCGGTCTCGCCCGCCGTGATCCAGGGGATGCTCGCGGGCATCGGCATCCTGATCTTCAGCGATCAGTTCCACGTGATGCTCGACCGGGAATCGCCCGGCAAGGGGCTCGACGCGATCGTGGCCATCCCCGCGGCGTTCGTCGACGGTATCAGCATCTGGAACTTCGACCAGCACCACCAGGCGGCGGCGATCGGGCTGATCACGATCATCTCGATCGTCGTGTGGCCGTTGGTGGCGCCGAAGCCGCTGAAGATCCTGCCGGGCGCGCTGATCGGCGTGGTGCTCGCGAGCGTCGCCGCGGCGACGACCTACTTCGATGTCGCGCCGATCGTGCTCGAGGGCGACCTGCTCGAGTCGCTGACCTTCCCGGACTTCTCCGTCGTGGGGAGTTCGGCGGTCCTGATCGCGGCGGTGACGGTCGCGTTGGTGGCCAGCGCGGAGACGCTGCTGTGCGCGTCAGCGGTCGATCAGATGCACACCGGTCCGCGGACGAAGTACAACCAGGAGCTCTCGGCGCAGGGCGTGGGCAACATGCTGTGCGGCTTCGTCGGCGCGCTGCCGATGACGGGCGTGATCGTGCGCAGCTCGGCCAACGTCAACGCGGGCGCCACTTCGCGTTGGTCGGCGGTGATCCACGGGGCGTGGTTGCTGATCTTCGTCGCGCTGCTCTCGAGCGTGCTGCTGTTCATCCCGCGGGCCGCGCTCGCGGGTGTGCTCGTCTACACGGGCTGGAAGCTCGTGAACATCAAGGCGATCCGCAAACTCAGCAAGGTCGGGCGGGGTGAGCTCGCGATCTATATCGCGACGGTCGTCGGCGTCGTCGCGATCGATCTGCTCTCGGGCGTGATCATCGGCGTGGGGCTGTCCCTCGCGCGGTTGCTCTACAAGCTCGGACGTCTCCAGATCAAGCAGCGCGAGGAGCGCGGCGGCGAAGGTGTCCTTCGGATCTTCTTCGAGCTCCACGGCGCCGCGACGGTGATCGCTCTTCCCCGACTCGCGCGGGAGCTCGAGGCGGCGCCCGCGGGTTCAGAGGTTCATCTCTCGCTCGCCGATCTTGACTACATCGATCACGCGTGCCTCAACCTGATCGGCGACTGGGAGCGTCAGCACCAGGCGACGGGCGGCACGCTCGTGATCGACTGGGAAGAGCTCCGCGCTCGGTACCGCCCGTCGTCACGCGCATCGGGAGCGCTCGAGCCGAAGAGCGGGCCGCCCGCTCCCGTGGCGTCGTAAGCCTGACCGATCGCGTCATCGAGCGTTGACAAACGAGACGGCCCCTCCGACCGCTTGCGTGGTCGGAGGGGCCGTTTGCTCGTGAAGCGCGATCGTGGTGGACGGTTCAGCGGCGTCGACGGGTCGTCATCGCGAAGCCACCGAGCGCCGCGAGGGCGACGGGGCCGGGCGAGGGGACGAGGTTCGTGCTCACGCCGTCGAGGTCGAAGCCGTCGTACGAGGAGCTGTTGCCCGGGGTCGTGTCGACGATGCGGACGTAGCTGAACGTCTCGCGGCCCGCGGTGAGGCTGACGTCATCGAGCGACATCGGCAAGCCGTCGTCCGTGTTCTCGATCTCGCCGACGAGCCACCATGAGGCGCTCTCGGCGGTCGAGCCGTAACCGACCCAGAGGTCCGCGGTCTCATAGTGGCCCGCGGGGTTGTTGTACGTCGTCTCCCACACCGTGACATGGTCGGTGAAGAGGTTGTCGAACGAGAGCGTGATCGAGCCGCCCATGCCGAGGCTGACGAAGTTCACGTTGTTCGTGAGCTGCGGCGCAAAGAGGGCGCTCGAGGCGTGGCTGCGGTCGCCGTCAACGGCGCCGCCGTTCTTCTTGAGACCTTGGTTGAAGGCTTCGACGGTGGTCGCGAAGCCGGTCACGCCGGCAACGGCGGGGGTCGCCACAGCGGCGGCGGCGATGGCGGCGGTCAGGGCCGTGTATCGGGCTGTACGCATGTCGATCTCTCCTCCTCGGTGGGCGTGGTTGGACGCCCTGTGCAGCGAATGTGCGTTCCGAGCGGGAGGAACGCCAGCGTTCGTGGCCGGTTTCGGGTGGGGCGCGACGGTCGCGCGGGTGGCGCGTGCGTCCCGGACCCTTAGCGGACGTTCCGGGAACGGCGACCCGCGGCGAGACCGCCGAGGCCGAGCAACGCCGCTCCGGCGGGGGCGGGCACGGGGACGGGCGTGAAGGGGGGCGGGGCGTAGGTTGCGCCGACGCCGTCCACGTCGAAGCCGTCCATCGAGGCGCTGGTATCGGGCGTGGCGTCGGTCACACGGACGTAGCTGAAGGTGTCGCGTCCCGCGAGCGAACTCGCGCCGTCGAGGCTGATCGGCTGGCCGTCGAAGCGGCTGTCAACGGAGCCCGCGTACCACCAGTCGGCGTTCGCGGCCGAATCGCCGTAGCCGACGTAGATATCGGCCATTTCGTAGTGACCGGGAGGCGGGTTGATCGAGGTCTCCCAGACGGTGACCTGCTCGGTGATGAGGCCGCCGAAGGAAAGGACGATCGACCCGCGCCACCCGAGGCTGACGTAGTTCATGTCGTACGTCATCTGCGGCGCGTTGAGGGCGTTGAGGGGGTTGCTGCGGACGATGTCGATGTGCGAGCTGTCGCGGAGGCGCCCCTGGTCGAACGACTCGACGGAGGAGGCGAAGATGGTGACGCCGGCGGTCGCGGCGGGGCCGAGGAGCGTGGTGGCGGTGAGCGCGGCGGTGTGGAGTCGCATGGTCCGATTTCCTCTCTGCTCTGGTTGGCGCGGTGGCGCCTGTCTGAGAGAACCGGTGCGCCGCGGCGCTCCCCTCCGCAAGGGGGTCGGAGGAGAAAGCGCGTTCGCGCGGTCGACCTGCGCCGATCGCGTCGGTTGGAGCGGTGGGGCGGTCGTGTGATCGGACTTGCCGGCGTGGGCGTCAGGCGTCGGCGTCAGGCGCGGGTGACGGGTGTGACATCCACGTCGTACATCGCTCGTCGGCCGGTCATCGCGGAATCGAAGCAGACGTGCGTGCCGTCGCGGTTGAAGCGGGGGTGGAGGTCGACGCGGATCTCGCCGTCGAGCTCGCGCGGGGCGTGGAAGCGTCCGATCTCGTAGCCCTGGTTGTCGCGGAGGTCCCAGAGGTAGAGGGGCTGGCGGGATCGGGTGTCGGGGTAGCCGTCGGTGACGAGCCATCGGCCGTCGGGGCTGACGGTGGGGTGGCCGTCGGTGATGAGTTCACCCCTCGCGAAGACCTCGTGATCGGACGGGGCGGCGTCGTGGATGATGTGGTACGCGTCCTTGAGGATCTTGTTCATCAGGAAGCGCGGTTTGCCGAGCGCGTAGTAGACGGGCTTGAGGCCCTTGCGGGCAAGGGTCATGGCGGCCTTGATCGGGCTCGCGCCGCCCGATGACGTGCCGCCGCCGAGGAGGCCGCGCTTGCCGGCCCAGGCGAGGATGCGGCCGTCGTCGAGCCAGTCGTAGTGGCTGACGAGCCCCTCGAAGAGCATGCGCAGGCCGCCGCCCGCGTCGGTCCCGTCGCGGTTCACCGTGAAGAGGCGGCTGTGCATGATGCCGTCGGCGCGTTCGTAGCGGTGCATGAAGCACAGGCGCGTCGAGGAGGGGTTGAAGAGCGCGTGGTTGACGTGCTGGTGGAAGGTGACGGGCTCCTCGACGCCGAACGACGCGAGCTCGCGCATCGAAACGATGAGCTTCGTCTCGCCCGTGACGATGTCCATGATCGAGATGCCGTCGTCGGCGGGCGCGGGGTCGTTGGGACTCGGATCCTCAATGCCCGGCAGGCCGTACTCGCGGCGGAGGCGGGTGAGGCGGCCCATGTGGAGCGTCGCGGCGTATCGACCGTCGGGGCTGACCGCGAGCGCGGGGTGGGGGAGGACGCGGTCCTCGTTGCCCGCGGCGTCGCAGACCACGCTGACGGGGCGGTTGTCGCGCCGGTCGTTATAGAGGATGCGCGTCGCGCCATCGGCGGCCGGGTCCGCGAGCCACTGGACATGCGAGCCCTGCTGCCAGTTCCAGGCGTGGGAGCGGGCGATGGGCTCGAACGCGCGGTTGGCGGGGTCGAGCAGGCCGATGTCCGCGGCGTCGGTCGAGGCGGGGAAGCGATCGATGAAGCTCGCGCGATGCGCGAGGACGCGTTCGCCCTCCGGCTCGTAGGGCGACTTGTCGAAGTAGCCGAACCAGTAGTGGCGGTCGTCGTCGGGGGTGATCTGGCGGGGCGTGAGGTGGTTGACGTTCATTGTTCACTCACCACGGACGGCGCTGAGGTCACGGAGGGGGCGCGGAGAAGAGTCGGAATGGGACAGGAGAGGAATCAAGAAACGTTCTCCGTGTCTGTCTCTGCGCTCTCTGTGCTCTCCGTGGTGAGCGATCCCGTCGAGCCGCGGAGGTTGCGCGGGCCGACCACCTTGGCGGGTGTGCCGACGCAGACGGACCATTCGGGCATGGGTGTGAAGACGCTCGAGCGGGCGCCGACGACGGAGCCGTCGCCGATCGTGACGCCCGGGGCGACGAAGACGTCGGCCGCGATCCAGCAGTGCTTGCCGATGGTGATGGGGCGGGGGATGAGCTTGAAGCCCGGGTCCTCGTGGTCGTGGGTGGCGCCGCAGAGGTAGGCGTACTGGCTGACGGTGGTGCGCTCGCCGATGTGGATGCGTTCGACGCAGTAGCAGTCGACGTCGTCGGCGAGGGTGGCGAAGTCCTCCATGGAGAGGTTCCATGGCCCCCAGATCTTGCAGCGCGGGTAGGGGCGAGACTTCCAGGTGACCTCGGCACCGAACGCCTTGAGCAGCGCGACGCGGATCTTGAAGAGCGGGCGGGGTGACCAGCGGAAGAGGGTGGACTGGACGAGCCCCCAGCTCATGCGCGCGAGGCGGTTCTTAAGCGAGTGCGGGCTGGGCCGCTTGCCGTGGCGCGGGTCGGGGATGGCGGCGACGTCCATGCCGTAGGAGGCGGAGGCGTCGGGGGGAGGGGTGTTGGGGGGGGCGGCGGAGGTCATTGGAGGGGGAGGGTAGCGTTTCGTGCGTACCACGGCCCTCTGCCGTCGCGTCGCCGCGCGTTCGCTGCTACCTATAGTCCCTCGACCCCCTCCCGTCGGCGGCCGGGCCCGGTGAATGGGCGCGGTCGTGAACCTGGTCAGGGCTTGACCGCAGCAGCCATAAGCGTCGTGTCCGTAGCCATCGGTGTCCTGGCCGCCGACGGGGTGGGGTCTGCGCACGGCGAGGTTCGCCTCGCTGTGAGCCGGGCGTTCGGATTGCGCGGCGGGACGATCGCTCGCTCGTTCGAGGTCTTCGACATAAATCGAGATTCACGGCCGAGACGTAGGCGTCGTTGATCGCTGTTTATGGCGAGATACATCGCTTACATCGAGTCGCGTTCAGCGTGAAGCCGAGCGATGAGCGGGCGTTCACATCGTCCTCATGGTTGGTCTAGCGCGTCGAGGTAGTGTTCCGCTCGATCGGGGAATGGTGAGTGAGAGGCGTGTCGCCTTCGAGTTCACCGGCTTCGGACAGGTAAAGCCTCGACAACTCGAAAGGATTGACATGAACAGGGCCAATGCTCTCACGCTATCGTTGTGCGCCGGCGTCCTCGCCACCGCTTCGCTCACCTCGACCGCTACCGCCGGGACGACGACGATCCCCGCTCCTGCCCGCGCGAACCTCACGTTCGGCTTTACGGATCTGAACCTTGGATTCACGAAGACCGGTGACGACACGGGGACGCTGATGGCGTCCTCGCAGTCCCTCACCGCGGGCGATGTGACCATGGTCGGTGAGTCGGCGACGGCGCGGTTTTCCGAAGGGTTCTCGGATGCCGCGGGGTCGCAGGCGTCGGTCGGCGTCTTTCTCGATATCTTTGACATCACTTCGACTTCGGCCCAGGCCGACGGCATGTTCATGATCACGGACGTCGATGGCGACCGGATCATGGGGCAGATCTCCGGGACCTTCAGCATCATCGGGCCGGTGCTTACGTTCGGCGGAACGCTGAACGCGGTCGCCGCGCTGACGTCGTTCGGAGACGGGGTCTTCGAGGGCATGACGGGCGACAGTTTCGCGCTCGAGGACGGTCTCTTCACCGGCGGATCGACCGGCGGCACGACGCTGCTGAGCTTCGTCCCCCCGTCGATGCTCGACGAGAGCTTCAGCGGGTTCAACGCCGAGTTCACGGGGATCGTTGCCGTTCCGCTGCCGGGCGCGGCCGGGATGGGCCTGGCCGGCCTCGGTCTGATCGCGGTTCGTCGCGGTCGTCGATCGGTCTAAGACGTCGCGGCCCGACCCCCGTGTCCGTTTCCAGCTCGGGCCGGCCCAGTCGCCAGCCTTCGTTCCTCCTGACCCCCCATGCGCTCCGCGCAGTTGCTTTGACGGCGTCATCTGGCCCCCGCCGGGTGACGCTGCTTTCATGCGCCGAGGGCGGTTGGGCCTGAGCGATTGTCGGCTCAGCTATGACGTCCAATAATAATCGTGCTCTCAGGTTGCCTCTGCGCAATTTTCACCAATCGCACGGAAAGGAAATTTCCCTGCCCGGTTCGGGGCACTAAGCTCGGATCCACGAGAGAAGATCGTTGTAAACGATCGGTGGAATTGTCGTAGTGGATGACGAGCGCGGCGATCACCGCGCCGAGCGATCGAACACCGAAGAGGAGTGAGAGTGATGAACCGAATCTTGACCGCGATGGTCGCCGTTGCCGGCGCCGCTGCCGTGGCCTCGGCCGGCAGCACTGAGATCCAGCGTTTCGCGGGCTTCAACAGCCCGAATGGCAATGACAACCCGCAGGCGTATGGTCTTCGCCTGGACAACTTCGTCCAGTCGGGCGCCGTGACGTTCTCGTTCGAGGATCCGACCGAGCCGACCCCCCGAGCGGGCGTGTCGTCGGTGGACATCATCCTTTCGCAGGACGACAGCAACTCGTCGACGTACTACCTCCAGATCGTCGGCACGATCTTCGGGAACACGAGCACGGGCAGCGGCCCGCAGTCGTCGCCCGGCACGATCGGTCAGTACGCCCTCGACCTGACCTACACGGGCACCTGGGACGGCGCGCTCTTTGAGAGCGACGAGGCCACGGGCACGGACATCGGCACGATGACGCTCGTGAACGGGATCGCGGCGGCGCCGGCGCTGGTCGAGCTCGAGGCGAAGAACCGCGGTGACTTCGCGTTCCGCTTCGGTCTGGACATCGGCGGCGACGATCGCAACCACGCCGACGAGTACATCGAGGCGACCGGTTGGGTCATGGGCGAGATGTTCGACGCGATGGGCAACTCGCTTGGCGCGGTCAGCTCGAACGGCTCGCACGACCTGCTGTTCACGGCCGACCCGATCGCGGGCCGCGCGGTGCCGCTACCGCACCCCGCGTCGCTCGCGGGCGCTGGTCTCATCGGCCTCGTCGCGACCCGTCGCCGTCGCTGATTACGTCGCGACAGTTCAGACTTCCACCGGACCCGCGTTGGCGGGTCTTTTTCTTGCGCGGATGGGACTGGCGCACGTTCCCTGTTCCGGGGTCACATGAGGCCCGTCGCCCCAATCTTCTTGGCCGCCATCTCATCCAGCGACAACCTGAGCCGTATTCAGGTGGATCGATTGCCGCTACGAGGCCAGGAACCGGTGTTTCATTCAGAAAATGAACTGAAAGATTGTCATCGCATCAGTAAATGAGGGTAAACTGCGCGGCGTGGGGGAACTCGATCGCGGCTATCGACGGCGCCTGTTCTGGACCTTTCTCGATCGATAGCCGGGTTTCGTAGCAGGTAACGCTTGTTTCGGGTGGTTCTACTTTGAATCAACAGGAGAAATTGGGATGAACAGGTCGGTCAATGCGCTTGCCACTGGGCTGGTCGCAACAGCTGCTTTGGCAATGGGCGCGTCGGCAGGGTCGACTGAGATCGCTCGTTTCGACGGGTACAACAGCCCTCAGGGCGGAGCGTCGCCGCAGGCCTATGGCCTTCGTCTCGACAACTTCGTCCAGAGTGGTGCGGTGACGTTCTCGTTCGAGGATCCGACCGAGCCGACGCCTCGCGCCGGCACCTCGTCGGTCGAGATCATCCTGTCGCAGGACACCTCGAACGCGTCGACGTACTACCTCCAGATCGTCGGAACGATCTTCGGTGACACGAGTGGAACCAGCGGACCGCAGTCGTCGCCCGGCGACATCGGCCAGTATGCCCTCGACATCACCTACACCGGAACGTGGGATGGCGATCTCTTTGAGAGCACGCAGTCGACCGGAACCGACATTGGATCGATGACGCTCGTCAACGGCGCATCGGGCGTGCCGGCGCGCGTCGATTTCCAGGCCAAGAGCAGCGACGATTACGCGTTCCGCTTCGGCGTGGAGATTGGTGATCGCGACCGCGATCCGTATGACCGTTGGATCGAAGCGACGGGCTGGCTGATGGCCGAGTCGTTTGACGCGCTGGGCAACTCGCTCGGCGTCGTCCCGGCGAGCCAGGCGCACGACCTTCTGTTCACGGCGGACCCCTCCCTCGGGCGTCCGGTGCCGTTGCCGCATCCGGCCTCGCTCGCCGGCGCTGGGCTCGTCGGCCTGATCGCGACGCGTCGTCGTCGCTGAGACCATTCGCCATCCTGAGAACGAACAACGCCCGCGAAAGCGGGCTTTTTTTTTGTCCTCCGATGGGTGAGGGAGGCTCTGCGGCCTCTCCTACGCCGACTCTCTGTCGATGGGTGTCATGTGTCCGTCGTCCAATCCGCTTCCGTCGGGAGGCGGCTGGCGCTGCCTCGACAGAGCCTTCGATAGGGGGTCGAGCGATGGCGAATCAGGCTGCGATGACTTCGGATCCAAGTGGCGTTGCTCCGGTATCACATGGATGCCCGCTTCAAGCGATCTCGAACTGGCGAGCGATGGGGGGCACGGGGCCGCGGATCGGCGTGTTTGCGTTCGGAATGCTCGCGTACCTCGCGTTCTTCGTGACGATCGTGTACGCGATCGGGTTCGTGAACAACATCGTGGTTCCGAAGAGCGTCAGCTCTGGGACGGGCGATGGATTCGTCGCGGCGCTGCTCGTCAACCTGTCCATGATGATCACGTTTGCGATCCAGCACACGGTGATGGCGCGGTCATGGTTCAAGCGATGGCTGACCCGGTTCATGCCGCTCTCGATGGAACGCAGCGTGTACGTCCTCGCTTCGAGCGCGATACTCGCGGTCACGATGCTGGCGTGGAGACCGATGCCCATGCAACTCTGGTCGGTCGACCAGCCGATCGCCAGATGGACGATCATCGGGGTATCGATGATCGGATGGGCGATCGTGTTTTACAGCTCGTTCATCATCAGCCACTTCGATCTCTTCGGGCTGCGACAGGTCTTTCTCAATCTCCTCGGTCGTCGATACGAGGCCGCGCCGTTCAAGCTGACCAGCTTGTACAAGATCGTGCGTCATCCGCTGATGGTCGGGTTTCTCATCGCGTTCTGGGCGACGCCTCTGATGACGTTGGGGCACCTGCTTTTCGCGACGGTCATGACGGCATACATCCTCATCGGCGTTGCCGTGGAGGAGCGAGACCTCGTGGCGCAATTCGGTGAGGCGTACCTGTCGTATCGGCGTCGGACGCCGCGATTCGTCCCGCTTCCGGTTCGGCGGAGTGGGGAGGCGGAGGGCGCGGCATGAGGCGAACGCTTCGTCGTGTCGGCTTCGTGGGAGGCGCGTTCTTCCTCCTGAAGTGGTGCGTCTGGCTCGCCGTCGTGATCGTTGCTTCGTTCTCGATGTCGCGGACATAGTGCGCTCCTGCAGTCGTGCGGCGAGGGCTGTTCCTGAGTCGGCGCGTGGGCGAACCCTGCAAGACACGGAACGAGCGTCCGAAAGGGCGCTCGGTCCCAGTTTGAAACGCCTACTCCCCGTCGGCGGCCGTGGCGAGCGAGCGCCAGCGATCCGCCTCGTCCGTCTCACCGAGCGCCGTGTGGGCGTCCGCGATAAGAGCCGCTGCTTCCTTCGCGTTCTCCGATTCCGCGCCGAGGCTCTCACAGAACAGCGTGTGCGCTTCATGGAGAGGGGTGAGCGAGTCGGCGTGGCGCCCCGCGGCGATGTACGACTTGCAGAGCGTGAGGCGGATCTGCGCGCGCTGCGGATCGTTTTCGGCGAGCACTGGGTCGACGCGATCGAGCTGAGCGGCCATCAACTCGATCGCGTCGTCGATCCTGCCGGCGTCTCGATACGCGCCCGCGAGGTTGCGTGTCATGACGAGTGAGAGGACGTTTCGCTCGGTCAGCGTCTCGATGCAGCGCGGAACGGCGGGCTCGAGGAGAGCGATCGCGTCCGCTGGTCGACGAGCGATGAGGTGGCTTTCCGAGAGGTTGTTGGTCAGGATGAGGGAACGCCGGTCCGTCGGCCCGAACGCCTTCTCGCACATTGCGAGGGCTTCCTCAAGCATCGCCCGGCCTTCTTCCTGTCGGTCGACACGCTTGTAGAGCGAGGCCAGGTTATTCAGCGAAACGATCGTGCTCGGATGATCGGGCTCCAGCACGCGACGCTTCGTCGCGAGAACATGCTCATGGATCGCGATGGCGCGATCGATCTCGCCGAGCTTGCTGTAGATCTCCGAGAGATTGTTTCTCGTCGCGAGCAGGTGCGGATGGTCCTCGCCAAGCTCGCGAGCCTGGTAGGTGACGACCGATTCGAGCAGAGCGGCCGCGCTGCGAAGCAGTTCGTCGGTGCCGGTCTCTTCGCCCAGGCGGCCGAGGATCACGCCGAGGCTGTTGCGCACCGACATGGTGGTCTCGTGCTCGTCGCCGAACACGCGAGATGACTTCGTCAGCGCGGACTCGAACATCTCTCTCGCGACGGCGGGATCGCCGCGGAGCCGCTCCGTAGCGCCGAGCGCAATCTCGGCCTTGATCGTCGCCTCGTTGTCCGGGCCCACGGATTCGCGGAAGCCGGCGACGGCCTCATGGAGCAGCGTGTCCGCCTCGTCGTAGCGAGACATCTCCGCGAGCGCCTGCGCGAGCTCGACTTTGGCGCTCAGCGTCGTGGTGTGATCGGGACCGAAGGCCTTCAGGCTCTCGGCGACGGCCAGGCGGAACTGTTCCTCGGCTCGATCGAACGCCGCGATGTCGTACAGTCCCTCGCCGAGCATCTGGTGGACTTCGTAGCCAACCTCCGGAGATCGGGGCGGCGACGCGGCCACACGCGAGATCGACGCCTCGAGCATGCGGAGCAGCATCGTCCGATCTTCACCACGCGCGACCGCGGGGTCGATGCCGTCGAGGATGCCCGTCGCGAACGCAGCGAGTTCCTTCGATCGCTCGAGTTGCGTTTCGATCTCTGCCCGCTGGCGTTCGGCGTGGACGGCGTACGCGACGCTCGTCCCGGCGAAGGCGACGAGCGCGAGGGCCGCGACACTCCCCGCGGCGAGGGCCGCGGTGTGACGCTTCGCGAACTTCCGCAGCCGGTACAGCCCGCTTGGCGGCCCGGCCTCGAGCGGCTCATCGGCGAGGTATCTGCCGATATCGGCGGGGAGCGCG
>PAKY01000054.1 GCA_002706885.1 Phycisphaerae bacterium | reverse complement strand
GTCCGCGGCAAGGGGTACATGCTGACGGACCTCGAGCCGTGACGCGGCCAGCGGCGGGCGCATCGAAACGACCCGGAGCGTGGCGATCGCGCGGGGCGCTGGTTGCAGCGGCGGTGATCGTGCTTGTCGCGATGACGTGGGTGACGCTCGCGTCGCTCGCGGCCGAATCCCGCGCTGCGCTCGCGCAGGCGGACACCCGTCGCCAGGAGCGGGCTCGGCTCGCGCTGTGGCGGATGGACGCGGTGGTCGCGCAGCTCATCGCGGTGGAATCGGCGCGGCCGTACTTCCACTACTGGCCTCGGTACGACCCCTCGGCGCCGTACGACCGCGTCTGGGCGGGGGACCCGCGGGCGGCGACCGCGTTGTCGCCGCTCGCGACTGGCGAAGCGACGCCGGCGGTGGACCCGGTGATCGTGCTGCACTTCCAGATCGAGCCGGACGGCGAGGCGCGGTCGCCCACGGCGGCCTCCGACGACGGGCTGGTTTCACCCGACGCAATGCGAGCGGAGCGGACGCTCGAGCGATTGCGCGGGAAGCTTGTCGAGCTTCGGCCTATGGGGATGATGAGCCGGTTCATCGCGGGGGAGAGCGCGGCCGCGGACCTGAACCTGCGCCAGTCGGTCGTCAACGTCGGGCCGCAGTACGCGGGGTCGGTCGAGGTGGGCGTGTTCACGCCGCGGTGGATCGAGTCGGACGAGGAGATGTACGTGGCGTTCGTGCGTCCGCTGGACGTCGCGGGGCGGCTGTACGCGCAGGGGTTCGTCGCGCCGTGGACCGCGCTTCGGGGGCGGTTGCTCGGGGCGATCGCGGACATCGCGCCATCGGCGAAGCTGATCCCGGAGGCAGGCGATTCGGAGCGGATCGCGCGGCTGGCGCTGCTCGATGTCGAACTGTCGATGCCCGAGGCTGGGGTCGAGGAGGTCTCGCTCGGGCTGACGCCGCTGCGCCGAACGCTCGCGCTCGCGTGGATCGCGGCGGGGGCGGCGGGGATGGCGTTGTCGGTGGCGCAGCGGGCGGCGGCGCGGGTGGCTCGGCGGCGGGCGGCGTTCGTGGCGGCGGTGGCGCACGAGCTGCGGACGCCCCTGACGGCGATCCGCCTCCACGCCGATCTGCTCGCGAGCGGGGCGACGGAGGATGAGCGGGCGGCGGCACGGACGATTGGGATGGAGGCGGCGCGGCTGAGCGGTATCGTTGAGAACGTGCTCGCGACGGCCTCGGGGCGGCGTCACTCGAACGGCGAGGCGTCGACGACGGGGCTCGCCGAGGTCGAGCGTCGGTTGCGACGGCTCGGGGGCGAGGATGTGGAAGTGGTGTTCAACGCCGATCGCGGCGGGTCGATCGCGGTCGCGGGATCGGACGTCGACCTGGTGGTCGGCAACCTGCTCGCGAACGCGAGGACGCACGGGCGGGCGCCGATTCGCGTTGAGGCGTGGATGGAGGGGGACGTGTTCCGGGTCCGGGTGAGCGACAACGGACCGGGGATCTCCGACGCCGATCGCGCGCGGGTGTTCGAGGCGTTCGAGCGGGGTGGCGGGGCGGAGAACGCGCCGGGGCTGGGCGTCGGCCTGTGGCTCGCGCGGGAGACGGCGCTCGCGAATGGCGGTGACGTGGTGATCGAACCGCGGGCGGAGGATGGGCGAGGGGCGCGGGTGGTGGCGTCGTTTCCGCTGCTCGAGGGGGTCGAAGCGCGACAGGATTCTCGAACTGGCTGACGCAGGGCTGGAGGGGCTGTATACTGTGCGGTCCGCGACGGGGAGCCTGTCGTGGAGCGGGGCCTATAGCTCAGTTGGCTAGAGCGCACCCCTGATAAGGGTGAGGTCACAGGTTCGAGTCCTGTTAGGCCCATTGCCGCTGCGGATCACCGCTCGGAGTTCCGGGCGGTTTTTTTTCGCGGTGGCGTCGACGGGAGCGGCGGAGCATGGCGCGACGGGGCGGGTTCGGCGACTTCCGTGTCATTTTCGGCCGCGGGCTCGCCATCCTGTTGCCATCGATCGTGACGCTGTGGCTCTTGTGGCAGGCTTCGATGTTCGTGTTCGTGAACGTCGCGGAGCCGATCAACGTCGGGATCCGGGCGCTGCTGCTCGAGACGAGCCCACGCATCTTCGGGACGTACGAGGACGACGAGACGCCCGACTGGTATGTCGTGACCGCGGAGGAGTTGTCGGACCTCCAGGTCCCAGGTCGGAATCGGCTGACCGAGGCGGAGCTGGTCCGCGAGGTTCGCAAGCGCGATCTTCGGCGGCTCTGGGCGGAGCACTGGTACCTGAATCTCGCGGGCCTGCTGGTCGCGATCCTGCTGATCTATCTGGCGGGGCGGGTCTTCGGTAACTACATCGGGCGGAAGCTTTACACCCGTCTCGAGCGGCTGATCGCGAAGATCCCGGGTTTCAAGCAGGTTTATCCGCACGTGAAGCAGGTGGTGGACCTGATCTTCGGCGACAACGCCACCATGAAGGCCTTCCGCGAGGTGGTGCTGGTGCAGTACCCGCGGGAGGGGCTGTGGACGCTCGGGCTGGTTACAGGGGAATCGTTCTCGCAGGTGCGGGAGGCGGCGGGCGAGCCCGTGGTGTCGATCTTCGTTCCGACGTCGCCCACGCCGATGACGGGGTTCGTGATCAACGCTCCTAAGTCCGAGACGGTCAAGGTCGACATGACCATCGACCAGGCGCTGCGGTTCGTGATTACCGCGGGCGTGTTGACGCCCGACAACGTGGCGCCCGACACGTCTCCCGAGGCGGGGCCCGGGGCGATCAAGCTCCTCCGGGCGAACGAGACGGCCGAGGCGGCGCTGCGGTCGCGGCGGGGGAACGGGAAGGGGCGTTCGGCGCCCGCGAACGGCCCCCAGACGCCTCCCCCGGATGGGGATGGCGATCGCGGCGTGTGAGGTTCTTTTGAAGGTATGATGAAGATCGGGTCCGCCGCTGTTCGGGCGGGCCGTTGACTGCGGGGTGTAGATATGCGGATCGATGTGACAGGCAAGGGCTACGACGTGCCGGACCGGGTGCGGACGCACGCGGAGGCCAAGGGTGAGAAGCTGCTGAAGTTCTTCGATCGCACGCAGCAGATCATCTTCAAGATCGAGAAGCACGAGAAGTCGGGGTTTGCGGTCGAGTTGATCGTGGACGTCGAGAAGCACGACGACTTCATCGCGACGTCGGCTCACGACGACGTGATCGCGGCGATCGACGAGGTGACGCAGAAGGCCTCGCGGCAGTTGACGGACTTCAAGGAGAAGCTCAAGACGGGGAATCGATCCCACTGAGCGTCGGGACGCGGTCGAGACTGGAGCGGCGATGAAGCTGATGGACATCGTGCAACACGCGGCGATCGTGCCGGCCCTGACGTCGTCGAACCGTGACGGCGTGATCGGGGAGCTGGTCGACGCCCTCGTCAGGGCGGGCGCGACGGACGCCTCGACGAGGGACGCGTTGATGGCCAGGCTGCTCGAGCGCGAGGCGAAGCACTCGACGGGGTTCGGGCACGGGGTCGCGGTTCCGCACGTCAAGCACGACTCGGTGACGCGTGTGGCGGCGGCGGTCGGGCTGCACCCGCGGGGCGTGGACTTCTCGTCGCTCGACAAGCAGCCCGTGTACACGACCTTCCTGCTGCTGAGCCCGGCGTCGAAGCCGGAGGACCATCTCCAGGCGATGGAGGTGATCTTCAAGTGCCTCCAGAAGGAGACGTTCCGGCGGTACCTGAGGCAGGCGACGACGACCGAGGAGGTCGTGACGATTCTTGAGCAGGTCGACGACCAGCACCTCGCGGGATGACCGCGGAGGCGGGGAGCGGCCCATGTCTCAGCAGGCCACGGCAACGGTCACCATCCGGAACACGCTCGGGCTCCACGCGCGGCCCGCGACGCTGCTCGCGGACGCGGCGGCGGGGTACAAGTGCTCGGTGACGATCGCGCGCGGGGAAGAGTGCGTCGACGCCAAGTCGATCATGCACATCATGATGCTCGCGGCGACGCGCGGCACCGACCTGATCGTCAGCGCGACGGGTGACGACGCGGAGGCGTGCGTGGCGGCGATCGTTGAGCTGGTGGAGCGGGGGTTTGATGAGGAGTAGCCAGAGGGCCAGATGGCCAGATGGCCAGATGGCAGATTGCCAGATGGCCAGATAGAGGCACTCGGCACTCGGCACTCGGCACTCGGCACTCGGCACTCGGCACTCGGCACTCGGGCGGGATGATGCGCGAGCGGGTGCGATCGGTAGCTGGTCCACGGATGGCCAGAGAACCAGATCCTCGCGAGGGGCGTCCTCCGTCTTGATCTGGCCCTCTGGCGATCTGCTATCTGGCCATCTCCCCTAGTGCGAATCGAGTTCCCGGAGCAATCGTCCGGGCAGCGCGAGCATGAGCACGCCTGAGATCGCCAGGAACGCGGCGACGACGAGGAAGGCGTTGTGGAGGCCGATCCAGTGGTGGAGGCCGCGAGCGCCCCATGCGCCGAAGACGCCGAGGGTCCAGGCGCCTCCGAGGAGCATGCCGCTCGCGAAGGCGGTGCGGTGCGGGAGGAGGCGCTGACCGAGCGAGAGGCTGACGGGGAACATCGCGCCGAAGCCGACGCCCATGAGGACGGTCATGGCGAACGCGGCGACGTAGGTCGCGGCGCCCGGCAACTGTTCGACGATGGGGAAGATCGCGACGGGGATGGCGCCGAGGAGGGGGAGGGCGATGAAGGCCGGCTTCTCGAGCTTCGGGCGGAGCAGGAGGCCCATGAGGATGCCGCCGCCGCCCATGCCGACCTGCATCGCGGCCTGCATGGGGCCGTTGAGGCCGCTGGCGATCAGGCCGAGCTGGTCGGGCGTGGCGTCGGCATGACGCTGGGTCGCCATGTAGGTCGTCCACTCGACGAAGAGGTAGACGAGGGCGATGTTGACGGGATAGCGCATCGCGTTGCCCGCGTAGAGCAGGTAGAACGCGCGCCAACGCTTGCGGCGGACCTCCGGGAGCATCGCGGCCTGGCGGGCGTGGCTCTCCGGGTGGTGGTGTGAGCGGCCGAAGGTTGCCCAGGCGAGAGCGGCCGCCACGAGCAGCGCCGCAGGGATGAGCAGAGCGAGCGAGCGGAGGCCGACCGTGGTCGCGGCGGCGCCGACCTCGCCCGACCACGAGGCGAAGGCGGCGACCCACATGGGGCTAAAGGTGTTGCCCGCGACGCCACCGATCATGCCCGCGAGGAAGAAGATGCTGAGCATGATCGACCGACGGCGGCCCGCGAGGCTCCCAACCGCGGCTGCCGCGGGCGGATGGAACGCGCCGACGCCGAGCGTCGCGAGGACGTAGGCGATGAGCGCCATGGGGTAGGAGTTCACGAAGCCGAAGCTCGAGACGGCGAGGACGGCGACGATGATGCCGAGGGGGCCGAAGACGCGGGTATCGAATCGATCGCCGAGGTAGGCCACGACGGGCTGGACGGCGCCGCTCGCGACGGGACCGAGGCTCAGGAGGAGGGCCTTGCCCGTTTCATCGAAGCCGACGTGCTGCGCGAGCAGCGGCATGAGGGCGACGGGGGCGAAGGAGAGGTAGTCGACGCCCGTGTGGGCGAGGATCGGCGTCGCGAGGCGGATGGCGGGGCGCGAGACCTCTATCACCGCGCTCGGCGCGGCGCTGGCCGCGACCACGGACGTGTCGGCCTCGGGGGTCAGATCGGGGATGGCCTCGGCGGCGGGCGGTACGTCCGCGGGGGCTCTTGTCATGAACGAAGTATTGGAGGGGCCGGACCCAGAGGCGGCACGGACGCGGGTCAGCGCCGGAGCATGTCGTCCATGATCCGGAGCATCGCGTCGTCGAAGCGGGCTTCGCTGTACTTCTCGGCGTTGTTGCGGCACTGCTCCGCTACGTCGGACGGGCAGCGATCGACGGCCTGACGGATGGCTTCCTCGGTCGGATCGGCGAAGAACGAGCCTGTGCGGCCTTCGAGGACGGTCTCGACCGCTCCGCCCGCGCGTCGGGCGACGACGGGGCAGCCGCAGGCCTGGGCCTCGAGGGCGACGATGCCGAAGTCTTCGACCTGCGGGAAGATGAGGCAGCGGGCGCGGCGGTAGAGGCCGATGAGCTGCTCATCGGGAACACGCCCGAGGAACTGGATGAACGAGGAGCGGCCGCCGCCGAGGCCGACGCTCTTGAAGCGGCGGTCGGTCTGCTTCACGAGCTTCTTGAGGCTGGCGAGCTGCGAGCCGACGCCGGCGATCATGAGGCGGTTGCCCGCGGTCATGGCGGCTTCGATGGCGAGATCGACGCGCTTGTAGGGCTCGAGGGCGGAGACGACGAGCCAGAAGTCTTCTCGATCGACCTTGGGGTCGACGGTGAAGCGATCGGTTCGAACAGGGGGATGGACCACGCGGGCGTCGCGGCCGAAGGCCGTCTCGATCTGGCGGGCGGTGTGCTTGGAGTTGGCGACGAAGGCGTCGACGTGGCGGACGGTGTCGCGGTCGTACTTGCGGAGCTTGTCGCCGAAACGGGCGAGGCCGAAGCGACGGAGGGCGGCGCCGGCGCCCGAGCCGGTCGAATAGTCGCCGATGGCGTGCCAGAGATAGCGGGCGGGAGAGTGGCAGTAGCAGAGATGGGGGACGTTGTCGGGCGCCTCGATGGACTTGATGAGCCCCGAGCTCGTGGAAACGAGCAGGTCGATGGCGTGGTTGGCGTGGTCGCGGGCGAGCTTGTCGGAAAGGCGATCGACGGCCCAGGGGTACATCGGGAGCAGCCAGCGTCGGGCGGGCATGGCGTTGAGGGGGCTTTTCCTGATGGGAAGAGCCGCCGTCTTGGGGAGCATGGTGTGCTTGCGGTGGAAGAGGGTGTAGATGCCCGCGGGTTCGTACTTCTTGCTGGAGGCGTCGATGAGGCGCTCGAGGACGTGCTCACCGCCACGGAGCGAGACGAGCCAGTCGTGGGCGAAGGCGACGCGCTGGCGGGCGGGTTTGGTGTGGTGCGTGGGTACCATGCGGCATGCGGGAGCGAGCTGAGTCGGCGGACCGGGCGGAGACGAACGGTTCGGGCAACGCACACGATACCGGACGGGCGAGCGCTCCGCGCCGCTCGGCGGCGAACCGGTTCGGCGTGGACTACCGCGCCGAGGCGCGAACCTTTGCCGCCCCACCACGGCCGATCATCGACGGACATTGTCACATCAACGGTGAGCGGGCAAGCGTGATCTTCCGCGATGTGATGGACGCATACGGCGTCGAGCGGGTGTACAGCCAGACGCAGCTTGCGGACGCGGAGGCGGTGCGGGCGAACCTTGGGGATCGGGTGCGATTCGTTGCGATCCCGGAGTACTCGGCTGGTTCGCGGCACGCGTTCACGGACGGGTTTCTCGCGAATCTGGACGTCTGGCACGCGGAGTATGGGGCGCGGATGGTCAAGCTGTGGCACGCGCCGCGGTGGCGGGACTTCGCGCGGGCCATGGGCGGGGATCCGACCGAGCTGCTCGAGCTGGATGGGGCGTGGAAGCGGCGGATCGCGGATCGCGCGGTTGAGCTGGGCATGGTCCTGATGACGCACACGGGCGATCCGGATACCTGGTTTGCGACGAAGTACAAGGACGCGAGCGTCTATGGGACGAAGGCATACCAGTACGAGGCGCTCGAGCGGATGATGGAGTTGTACCCGGTCCCGTGGCTGCTGGCGCACATGGGCGGGTGGCCCGAGGACCTCGACTTCCTGGCGGGATTGCTCGAGCGGCACCCGAAGGCGGTCGTGGACACGAGCGCGACGAAATGGATGGTTCGTGAACTCTCGAAGCACGACCGCGCGAAGCTGGTCGGTTTCCTGGAGCGGTTCGAGGGGCGGGTGGTCTTCGGCTCGGACATCGTGACGCACGACGAGCATCTGAGCGTCAGCGACTCGGCGCGGTTCGCGGCGGACCTGGCATCGAACGAGGACGAGGCGTTCGACCTGTACGCGAGTCGGTACTGGGCGCTGCGGACGATGTGGGAGTCGGACTACGAGGGCGAGAGCAATATCGCCGACCCGGATCTCGCGATGGTCGAGCCCGATCGGTACGACGCGATGAGCGCGCCGGCGCTGGTGGGGCGCGGGCTTCCGCGGGAGATGCTGGACGTGCTGTACCGCGGGGCGTGCGAGGGGACGCTGGATCGGTGGTATCAGAGCAGATAGCCAGAGAACAGATGGCCAAAGGGCCAGACGAGTTCGTCTCTACAACCAGGTGAGTTGGACAAGCCTTGCCATCTGGCTATCTGTCATCTGGCTAACTGTTCTCTGGTTATTCGCCCTCCGGCGTCTCGATCTCTTCATCGGTCAGCTCGAACCGCGTCTGGTCGAGGACGACCGGGTCGGCGGAGAGGGAGAGGCGGTCGGCGGTGCGTTGGAGGAGTTCGCTGACGCGCTCGTCGTTGCGGGCGCGGAAGCTGATGTCGAACTCGCCGCTGCCGACGCGATCGACGAAACCCGGACCCTTGGCGTAGAGGCGGAGGGCGCCGTCGGCCATCGTCGCCGCGAAGTGCTTGCCTCCCGGGGCGCCGCGGGGGAAGAGGAAGCCGCCGCCTGTGTAGACGCCCACGCGGCCCTCGGCGAGGACGATGTAGCGGACAGTCGCGGTGCAGGCGGTGGTGTCCACCGGTGTGCGACCCGCGCGGGGGCGGAGGAACATGTGGACGTGGACGAGTTGGCCCGAGGAGCGGCTGAGCTCGTTCGGGTCGTCGAATGCGCTCTCCGGCAGGTCGGTCAGGTAGACATCAGCCTCGTTCTCGCTGATGGGGGTGTAGACGCGGGTCGTGAAGTTGGGCTTGAGGCGGACGGGGAACTGCGCGGAATCGAGCTGGGTCGAACGCCCGCCGAGGGCGCCGAACCCGCCGCATCCCGCGGTGAGGGCCGAAGTCGCGGCGATGATTGCGCCGAACGCGAGGAAGAGGCAACGGTTGGTGGGCATGGTCCGTACCGTACACGCGGAGGGCCATGCCATGCGCCGCCGAGCATCCTTCTCATCCATCATTCCGAGCGCCGTCCTTGGTTTCGCGATCGCCGCGTCGAGCGCGGCGGCAGGGCCGGGGTTTAACGTGGGCATCCACCTCGGAACAACCACCTCCTCGATCGGGGGGAGCGGGTCGTCGTTCGTCGGCGACTACTGCTATCCCTATTACCGGGGAGGATACGCGGGCGGGCTGTATTGGCCCGGGACCTGGGGCGTGAGCTCTGGCTCGGCGCCCTTCGGCACGGGGTATGTGCCGTACGGACGGTACGGGTATCCCGCGTCCACGACGTTCGTGGTGTCGCCGACCCGTCGGATCATCTGGCCGCCGCAACCAGCGCAACCCGTTGATGACACGGCAGATGAGATTGAGACGATGAGTCCGATCGAGGCCGCCTGGGACGCGATGGCAAATCGGGCGCCCGCTGTGGCGTCGGACCTGTTCCGTCTCCATATTGAGGACGCTCCGGACGATCTCGACGCCTTGAGGGGACTGGCGTTCGCGATGATGTCGAATGATCGGCTTCCGGAAGGTGTCGCATTGCTCCGGCAGGTCTATGTCGAGGACCCGAGGCTCGCCGCGCGGGTCGTCGATGTGGCGCATCTCGGTGGTCGGGCCGCGGCACGGGACACGCTCGTCGCGGCCGTTCGGCACGCTCACGAGGTCGGATCGTCGTCGGCGTGGTTCGCCGTGGCGGTGCTGATGCAGGCCGAGGGGCGGGATGATCGGGCGATCGCGATGCTGAATCGGGCGGCGGCTGAGGCGCTTGAGCCTGAGATTGTGCTGGCGATGCGTGCGGAGTTGGGGCGGTAGGAGGGCATCCGGCATCCGGCATCCGGCATCCGGCATCCGGCATCCGGCATCCGGCATCCGGCATCCGGAAAGATAGCGACCTCGAACCATCGGTTGACAAAACCGAGGGTCGGTAGTGGCCAAGCTACATACATGCTGGCTAGTGTTGTGGCTCGCTGCGGGACGTTCGTGGCGGACGACAAAGTAACCGTAAAGACCACGCGTGATCTCGCCGGCTCGGCGGGGCGTGGGAGGTGAGGTCGAGCGATGGCGAAGCGCGAGGTCGCGAACGTCTTCAAACTGATGGCTCCGGGCGGGCAGGCGACGCCCGCTCCGCCGCTTGGTCCGGTTCTCGGCGCCAACGGCGTGAACCCGGGTCAGTTCATCCAGCAATTCAACGCGGCGACGGCCCACCTGAACGGCAAGCTGGTCGGGTGCGTGGTCACGTCGTACACGGACCGCACGTTCGAGTTCGAGATCAAGAGCTCGCCGGCTTCGACGCTGATCAAGGACGCTGCCGGTCTGGACAAGGGTTCGGGCGAGCCTCAGACGATCGTCGGCTCGATCACGGCGGACCAGTGCCGCGCGATCGCCGAGGAGAAGTTCAAGGACCTGAACTCGGCGACGGTTGAGTCGGCGATGCGCGTGATCGCGGGGACGGCCCGTTCGATGGGCATCCGCGTGGAGGGCATGTGAGATGACGAAGCTCCCGAAGCGCAAGCGTGAGAACGAGAAGCTGATCCCCGCGGAGCCGCTCGAAGCGGTGGACGCGGTCGCGGCGGTCAAGAAGTTCAAGGCGCCGAAGTTCGACCAGTCGGTCGAGGTGTGCTTGCATCTCGGCGTGGACACGCGTCAGGCGGACCAGATGCTCCGCGGGTCGGTGAGCCTTCCCAAGGGCATCGGCAAGAGCAAGCGGGTCATCGCGTTCTGCCAGGACGACGTGAAGCAGGCGGCGCTCGACGCGGGCGCGGTGAAGGCGGGCGGCGAGAGCCTGGTCGAGGAGGTCGAGAAGGGCTTCTTCGACTTCGACGTGGCGATCGCGAGCCCGGACATGATGCGCGTGATCAGCAAGCTCGGTCGCGTGCTCGGTCCGAAGGGGTTGATGCCGAGCCCGAAGAACGGAACGGTCACGCCGAAGGTCGCCGACGCGGTCGGTGAGTTCGCGGCGGGCAAGGTGGAGTACCGGACCGACAAGGGCGGGAACATCCACGCGATCATCGGGAAGATGAGCTTCACCGAGGCCGACCTGCTCGAGAACTACAACCATTTCCTGGAGACCATCGAGCGGATCAAGCCGTCGACGGTCAAGGGCGTGTACATCAAGAAGATCACGCTGAGCGGGACCATGACCCCTGGCGTGCAGATCAAGCTGGCGGCGGTCGAGGACTGAGCGAAGGCCAACGGGCGAGAGCGAAGGAGACGTCATGTCGAAGGCCGTCAAAGAAATGATGATGCGGGACTACCTCGCCAAGATGGGCGAGGACCCGAACGCGGTGGTGATCACGCTCAAGGGCGTGGACGGGATCAAGAACAACGAGATGCGCCTCCGGTTCGCCGAGAAGGACATCCACTTCACGATGATCCGCAATTCCCTGTTCCTCAAGACCTACGAGGGCAAGGACGTCGCGGCGCTGGAGCCGGTGCTGACCGGTTCGAACGTGCTCGCGTACGGCGCGGAGTCGGTCGTCGAGGTCGCGCGCGAGATCGTCGACATTGTCAAGGAGCTGCCGGACATCGAGCTCAAGGGCGCGGTGCTGGACGGCATCCTGTTCGAGGGCGAGGCCGGCGTGAAGGCGCTGAGCAAGTACCCGACGCGCGACGAGGCGATCGCCCAGGACGTCACGCTCATCCTGAGCCCCGGGCGCAAGCTGCTCGGCGCGGTGAAGGGACCGGGCGGGCGTCTCCTTGGCATCGTCAAGGCGATCGAGGACAAGCTGGAGAAGGGTGAGGCGATCGCGCCGGTGGCGTGATCGCAGAGGGCGCCGGGAGCCAGGCGCCAGGCACCGGTTTCCGTCCCTCGTTGCTTTTCTGGCGCCCGGTGACCGGCTCCCGGTGACCGTGATTGGACATCCGACGCTCGACTGGCCCTTGGGCCCGCGCATGCGGGGCCGGGTTAAAGAGATGGCGCTGGGCCATCCCCTATCGGGCGCGAGTGGTGAGAGGCGGGGGGCGGTTGTCCGTCGCCGGTTGATAAGGACAGGTGTGACATGAGCGAAGAGACCGCGACCGCGAAAGAGTTCGACAAGAAGATCAAGGACCTCGGCGACCAGCTCGCGGGGCTGACGCTGAAGGAAGCCGTCGATCTCGGCGACTACATGAAGGACACCTACGGCATCGAGGCGGCCGCCGGCGGCGGCGTCATGATGGCGGGCCCGGCTGGCGACGGTGGCGGGGCGGCCGCTGCCGAGGAGCAGACCGAGTTCGACGTGGTCCTGAAGAACGCTGGCGATCAGAAGATCAAGGTCGTCAAGGTCGTCCGCGAGATCACCGGTCTTGGCCTCAAGGAGGCGAAGGCTGTCGTGGACGATGGCGGCAAGGTCAAGGAAGGCGTCTCGAAGGAAGAGGCCGACAAGATCGCCGAGCAACTCAAGGAAGTCGGCGCGACGGTCGAGATCGCCTGAGTCGGCGTCGTTTTCGCTTTCTGATCGGCACGTGATGCAGTGAACAGGGCCGTTCGCGGCCCTTTTTTTCTGTAAATTGCTCATGTGACGACTTGAAGCGGGCTAGAGTCGCGGTTAGCGCCCGGGAGCATCATGCGAGCAGACCAGTTCCGTACGAGCGATCAGCGTGCCGCTGCGTTGTTTGGCGCGACCGCTGCGCGCGTCGGAAATGGGAGCTGTCGGGTTGAATCGTGCGTGTGTGGCGTGGAGTGGGCAGGAATCATCGAACGGATCGCTTAGAAGCGTGCCGGGGGCGTGGGACCCCGGCTTGTTCTGATCGGGGCGTGGCGTGGGCCTTTTCGCATGAGGCTCGACGCCGGGACGGCTCCGTCTCGTGAGGGCGGGACGGGGGGCGAACGGCGGAGCGCGTTGTTGAGCGCGCTCGCTCGTGGATCCGGGTCGCGGCGTCTCCAGGCGGCAAGCCTGGGTGGCGACGAGCCTGCGGTTCGGGTGTCTCGATCGGAGCGACGCGGTCGGGTCTGCGTCTGACAACCGCCTCTGGAGGCCGGTCTTCGGCGACGGGGGCGTGACATCGAGTTGAGGTCATTGATGACGACGAGAACGGTGCACGACAGCGGCATGCCGCCGGTGACTTTCTCCGGCAAGCCGAGGAGCGAGATCGAGGTCCGTCGGTTCACCAAGCGCGGCGATGCGCTCCCGGTGGGCGATCTGACGGCGGTGCAGCACGCTGCGTATCAGCGCTTCCTCCAGAGGGGGATGGCGCCGACGGAGCGTGATACCACTATCGGCCTCGAGTCGCTGATGCGTGAGATCTTCCCGATCGAGAGTTACGACGGGACGATGTTCCTGGACTACCTGCAGTACGACCTCGACGACCCGCGGTACACCGCGGACGAGTGTCGGGAGCTGCGGCTGACCTACGGGTTCCCGTTCAAGGTGCGTCTGCGCCTGCGTCGGGAGACGCACCCGGACCTGCCAGAAGAAGACATCTACCTGGGCGAGTTCCCGGTGATCATGGGCGGCGGCGAGTTCATCGTGAACGGCGCCGAGCGTGTGATCGTGAGCCAGCTCCACCGCTCGCCGGGCGTTGACTTCTCGATCGTCTCGAGCGAGGCGGACCGCCCGCTGCACTCGGCCCGGATCATCCCGGACCGCGGCTCGTGGATCGAGCTCGAGGTGACGAAGAAGGACGTCCTCGCGATGAGGATCGACCAGTCGACGAAGCTCGCGGCGACGACGTTCCTGCGCTGCCTCGACGAGTCGGTCGCCTCGACGGACGCGATCATCAGCCTGTTCTACGAGGTGACCGAGGTCAAGACCGAGGACGTCCACCCGGACGACTACGCGGCGGCCACGATCATCGACACGGACACGGGCGAGGAGCTGGTCCACGTCGGGCGCCAGATCGGCGAGGAGTCGGCCGAGGCGATCAAGGCGAGCGCCCTCAAGAAGGTCAAGGTCATCCAGAATCCCTCGGACGTGCTCATCCTGAACACGATCGCGGAGGAGAAGCTCGAGCAGTACGAGCAGGGCGACACGGACTTCGAGCGGGCCCTTCTGAAGGTCTACACCAAGCTGCGCCCGGGCAACCCGCCGCAGGTGGAGAAGGCCAAGCAGCTCTTCCACGAGAAGTTCTTCGACGACAACCGCTACCGCCTCGGCAAGGTTGGTCGTTTCCGCATCAACCGGAAGTTCGACCTGGACGTGCCCGAGGACAAGATGTTCATCCGCGGCGAGGACTTCCTGCGGGTGATCCAGTACATCCTGGACCTCCGCTCGAACCGCGCCGATCCGGAGACGGGCCGTGCGGTCGCGCAGGTCGACGACATCGACCACCTGGGCAACCGTCGCCTCCGCACGCTCGACGAGCTGGCGGTCGAGGAGCTCCGCAAGGGCTTCCTGAAGCTGCGCCGCACGGTGCAGGAGCGCATGAGCGTCAAGGAGCCCGACGAGATCGCGAAGATCGCTGACCTGGTCAACTCCAAGAGCATCAGCTCGGCGATCGACTTCTTCTTCGGGCGGAGCGAGCTGAGCCAGGTGGTCGACCAGACCAACCCGCTGAGCTCGCTGGTGCATGAGCGTCGTCTCTCCGCGCTCGGTCCGGGCGGCCTGAACCGGAAGCGCGCGGGCTTCGAGGTCCGCGACGTTCACATCAGTCACTACGGTCGCGTGTGCCCGATCGAGACGCCCGAAGGCACGAACATCGGTCTGATCGTGAGCCTCGGCATCTTCAGCGAGATCGACGAGTACGGGTTCCTCCAGGCGCCGTACCGCGTCGTGAAGAACGGCAAGGTCACCGAGGAGATCGTCAAGCTCCGCGCCGACGAGGAGCTCCAGGCGGTGCTCGCGCCGACGGACGCGCTCGACCTCGAGGGCAAGCTCAAGGACGGCATGGTCCTCGCCCGCGTGGACGGCGACCTCCGCGAGGTGCACCACAGCGAGATCGACTACGTCGACGTCTCGCCGCGCCAGATCGTGGGCATCTCGGCCTCGCTCATCCCGTTCCTCGAGCACGACGACGCGAACCGCGCGCTCATGGGTTCGAACATGCAGCGGCAGGCCGTGCCGCTGATCAAGGTCGATCCGCCGGTCGTCGCGACGGGCATGGAGCAGGTGATCGGCAAGAACAGCGGCATGATCATCCGCGCCACCAACAGCGGCACGGTGACCTTTGCCGACAGCCAGCGGATCATCGTCGACAACAAGGACGAGTACGTCCTGCGCAAGTTCGTCGGCCTGAACGAGCGGACGTGCCAGAACCAGCGTCCGATCGTGAAGCCGGGCGACAAGGTCGAGGCGGGGCAGGTCCTCGCGGACGGCGCCAGCACGCGGTTCGGCGAGCTGGCGATCGGCAAGAGCGCGCTCGTGGCGTTCAACACGTTCGACGGTTACAACTTCGAGGACGCGATCGTCATCAACGAGCGGATGGTGAAGGACGACGCCTTCACGAGCATCCACATCGACAGCTTCGACGTGGAGATCCGCGACACGAAGCTGGGTCGCGAGGAGTTCACGCGGGACATCCCGAACGTCAGCGAGCGGATGCTCCGCGACCTGGACGAGAGCGGGATCATCCGGATCGGCGCCCGCGTCGGCCCGGGTGACATCCTCGTGGGCAAGGTCAGCCCGAAGAGCAAGACCGAGCTGACGCCCGAAGAGAAGCTGCTGCACGCGATCTTCGGCCGCGCGGGCGAGGACGTGAAGAACGACTCGCTCGAGGTGCCCTCGGGCGTGCAGGGCATCGTGATCGGCGCGAAGAAGTTCAGCCGTCGCGTGCACCTCTCGGACGCCCAGAAGAAGCAGCTCAAGAAGGACATCGAGGCCTACGAGGCCGAGATGGACCAGAACGCGATCGCGCTGTTCAAGGAGATGACCCAGCTCATCAACGACGCGACCGAGACCGAGATGGTCGACCCGATGACCCGCCAGAAGGTGGGCGCGTCGGACATCCCCGAGGTCATCATCGAGCAGATCCAGACCTTCGACGCGAAGTGGATCAAGGGCTCGAAGGAGACGCGCGAGGCGGCGCTGGTGTTCCACTCGCAGTTCTGGCCGCGTATCGAGGCGGTCGAGGCCGAGAAGCAGCGCAAGGTCGCGCACATGAGGCGCGGCGACGAGCTGGCCTCGGGCGTGCTCGAGATGGTCAAGGTCTACATCGCCCAGAAGCGTCACCTCTCGGTCGGCGACAAGATGGCGGGCCGCCACGGCAACAAGGGCGTCATCGCCAGGATCGTCCCGGAAGAGGACATGCCGTTCATGGAGGACGGCAACCCGGTGGACGTCATGCTCAACCCGCTCGGCGTGCCGAGCCGCATGAACGTCGGCCAGATCCTCGAGACCCACCTCGGGTGGGCGGCGCAGGTCCTCGGGTTCCAGGCCGTGACCCCCGTGTTCGACGGGGCGACCGAGCAGCAGATCCACGACGCGATCGACGCGGCGAACACGTTCGTCGATGAGAAGCTCAAGCGTCACGAGGCGGAGGGCACCTGGCCCCACCCGCGCGAGATGTTCGCGCACATGCCCCGCGGCGGCAAGATCCAGCTCTTCGACGGCCGCACGGGCGAGGCGTTCCACCAGAAGACGACGGTGGGCTTCATGTACATGCTCAAGCTGCACCACCTCGTCGATGACAAGATCCACGCCCGCGCGACGGGGCCGTACTCGCTCATCACGCAGCAGCCCCTCGGCGGCAAGGCCCGCACGGGCGGCCAGCGGTTCGGCGAGATGGAGGTCTGGGCGCTCGAGGCGTACGGCGCCGCGTACATCCTCCAGGAGCTCCTGACCGTCAAGTCGGACGACGTCGAGGGTCGTACGAAGATCTACGAGAGCATGGTGAAGGGCGCGAACAAGCTCGAGGCGGGCATGCCCGTCGCGTTCGACGTGCTCTGCAACGAGCTCAAGGGCCTCGGCATGAACATCAGCCTCGAGAAGCAGAGGCTGGAGGGCGGGAGCCTTCTGTAACTGATCTAGCGGCGTGTTCGGTCGTGACCGGGCACGCGGCTCGGGTCGTGCCTCAGCGGGCCCGGCCTGGGTGTGGCTTTGACGGCCGCGTTCGTGAGCGGCCAGTGGGTGTCGGTGGGTTGGGTGTTCGGAGCGGTGATTGAGACCACTCAGCACACAACGGCTCGGAGGCGACTCATTCGTGTTCGGAGACTCGGACGGACATGGCGTGGCTCGTGTTGATAGCAACGGGATCGATCGTGGTCGTTGTGATGCTCATCACGGTCATCGGTATCGGTTGTTCCGCGCTGTCGATTGTCGATGCGACGTCGGAGTTCGTTCGTCGACCGTTCACGACGACACTGGTTTGGATGGGCGGTCTCTTGTCGTTGATCTCCGGATTGATCGTGGGACTGGCGTTCACGTCGTCACGAGGGATTCAGTGGGAGAGCGTCGCCGCCGGCACGCTCGGCTTCGTCTCGGGAATCGCGCTGTACTTCAAGTCGACGGCTTGGGGCGCGGCGATGGCTTCGGTGGTGGGAAGGGTCGCTGACGCGCGCGGGCCGCGCGATCATTGACGGTGAAAAGAATCGGTACCGCGTCGATCGACGCGAATTGGAAGGTGGTCTCTCATGGCTGAGAGCGTGTACGAGCGGGTGAACGACTTCACGGCGGTCAAGGTGACGCTCGCGTCGCCGAACGACATCCGTGCGTGGAGCTACGGCGAGGTCAAGAAGCCCGAAACGATCAACTACCGCACCTACCGCCCCGAGAAGGACGGTCTGTTCTGCGAGCGGATCTTCGGCCCGGAGCGCGACTACGAGTGCTCGTGCGGCAAGTACCGCGGGACGAAGTACAAGGGCATCATCTGCGACCGCTGCGGCGTGAAAGTCACCCACTCGCGCGTGCGGCGTAAGCGGATGGGCCACATCAACCTCGCGGCGCCGACGGTCCACATCTGGTTCTTCAAGAGCATGCCGAGCCGCCTGGGCACGCTGCTCGACATGAAGACCAGCGACATCGAGAAGATCATCTACTACCAGGACTACGTCGTCACCGACCCGGGCGACACCGAGCTGACCTTCAAGCAGGTCATGACCGAGGACGAGCACCGCACCGCGGTCGAGAAGTACGGCAACGCGTTCCACGCCGAGATGGGCGCGGAGGCGATGCGCGTGCTGATCGAGATGCTCGACCTCGACCACGAGGCCCGCCAGATCCGCGAGGACCTCGCGGCGACGCGCAGCAAGCAGAAGATCAAGGACCTCGCCAAACGCCTCAAGCTCATCGAGTCGATCCGCGGCAGCGAGAACGACCCGGCGTGGCTGGTCATGGACGTCATCCCGGTCATCCCGCCGGACCTCCGCCCGCTCGTGCTCCTCGAGAGCGGCAACTTCGCGACGAGCGACCTGAACGACCTCTACCGGCGCATCATCAACCGCAACAACCGCCTCAAGAAGCTCATGGACCTCAACGCGCCCGAGGTCATCATCCGTAATGAGAAGCGGATGCTCCAGCAGGCCGTCGACGCGTTGTTCGACAACAACCGCTGCCGCCGCCCGGTGCTCGGCTCGAGCAACCGTCCGCTCAAGAGCCTCACGGACATGATCAAGGGCAAGCAGGGCCGCTTCCGCGAGAACCTGCTCGGCAAGCGCGTGGACTACTCGGCGCGTTCGGTGATCGTCGTCGGTCCCGAGCTCAAGATCCACCAGTGCGGTCTGCCCAAGAAGATCGCCCTCGAGCTCTACCAGCCGTTCATCATCCGCAAGCTCAAGGAGCACGGCCTCGCCGACACGATCAAGAGCGCCAAGCGGATGCTCGAGCGTCGCGACGCCGAAGTGTGGGACATCCTCGAGGAGGTCATCGACCAGCACCCCGTGCTGCTCAACCGCGCCCCCACCCTCCACCGAATGGGCATCCAGGCGTTCGAGCCGATCCTCGTCGAGGGCAACGCGATCCGTCTGCACCCGCTCGTCTGCGGCGGCTTCAACGCCGACTTCGACGGCGACCAGATGGCCGTCCACCTCCCGCTGAGCGTCGAGGCCCAGGCCGAGGCGCACGTGCTCATGCTCAGCACGCACAACATCTTCAGCCCCGCGAACGGCGGGCCGATCATCAGCGCGAGCCAGGACATCGTCCTCGGCGTCTACTTCATCACGACGAGCGGCTTCGATCCCAAGGAGATCTCGGAGAACGCGGTCCCGCGCTTCAAGGACCGCCACGAGGCGATCCTCGCCTACGACCAGGGCAAGATCGACCTTCACGATCCGATCAGCGTCCGCCTCCCGCAGTTCACCGAGGTCGTCAGCACGCAGAAGGGCCCCGTCGAGCCGATGCCCGACAACAAGCGCCTGCTGACGACGGTCGGGCGGGTGCTGTTCGCGGACATCCTCGCCAAGGGCATGCCGTTCTACAACTGCGCCCTCGGCAAGAAGGGCTGCGCCCGCGTCATCGACGACGTGTACCTCTACTCGGGCAAGCCCGCGACGATCGACCTGCTCGATGCGCTGAAGTCGATCGGCTTCAAGCGCTCGACCACGGCCGGCCTGAGCTTCGGCGTCACCGACCTGCGCATCCCCAAGGGCAAGCAGGACCTGCTCGACGCGGCCCAGAAGCGCGTCGACCGCGTCGAGAAGAACTACGAGAACGGTATCGTCACGGAGCGTGAGCGTTACAACCAGCTCCTCGACATCTGGAGCCATTGCAACGAGGAGCTGACCAAGGCCCTCGTCGAGACGCTCAAGCACGACCGGCGCTTCGAGGACGGCGCCGAGGCCGACATCGAGAAGGCCGAGGGTACTCGGTACATGAACCCGGTCTACATGATGAGCGACTCGGGCGCCCGAGGAAACATCACACAGATGAAGCAGCTGGCGGGCATGCGAGGCCTCATGGCCAAGCCCTCGGGCGAGATCATCGAGACGCCGATCCGAGCGAACTTCCGCGAGGGTCTGAACATCCTCGAGTACTTCAGCTCGACGCACGGCGCCCGAAAGGGCCTGGCGGACACCGCTCTGAAGACGGCGGACTCGGGTTACCTGACCCGCAAGCTGTGCGACATCGCGCAGTCGGTCATCATCGGCGAGCACGACTGCGGCTCGCGCCGTGGCATCGTGAAGCGCGCTCTCTATAAGGGTGAGCAGATCGACGTCACCCTCGGCGAGCAGATCGTCGGGCGCGTTTCGGTCAACGCGATCGCCAACCCTGTCACGGGCGAGGTCGTCGTCGAGACCAACGACATGGTCACCCCCGAGGCCGCGAAGAAGGTCGACGAGCTCGGCATCGACGCGGTCATGGTCCGCAGCCCGCTGACGAGCGAGAGCCGCAGCGGCTGCAGCGCCCTCGACTACGGCATGGACCTGTCGACGGGCAAGCTCGTCGAGGCGGGCCTCGCGGTCGGCATCATCGCGGCCCAGTCGATCGGTGAGCCGGGCACGCAGCTCACGATGCGTACGTTCCACACGGGCGGCGTCGGCACCCGCTCGGTCTCCGAGACCGAGTACAAGGCGCTGAACGCGGGTACCGTCGAGGTCCGCGACTGCAACGAGGTCGCCGTGACCGACGATGACGGTCGCGACTGCTTCGTCTCGCTCAAGCGCAACGGCGAGCTCGTCGTCCTCGACGAGAAGGGCCGCGAGCTCGAGAAGACCAAGGTCGACTACGGCAGCTTCATCTACGTCAAGAGCGGCGACAAGGTGAAGCGCGGCGAGGACCTGATGCGATGGGACCCCCACCGCTCGCCGATCCTCGCCGAGAAGGGCGGCACCGTCCGCTTCGTGGACATCGAGGTCGGCGAGACCGTCCGCGAGGAAGACGCGGGCCGCGGCCAGAAGGCCCTCGTCGTCATCGAGCACAAGGGCGACCTGCACCCGCAGGTCAACATCGTCGATGAGAACGAGAACATCCTCGACTTCCACTACCTCCCCGCGAAGGCCCGACTCGAGGTCCGCGATGGGGACGTCATCAAGGCGGGTCACATGCTCGCCCGTCAGCCCCGCGCCGCGGCCGGCTCGCAGGACATCGTCGGTGGTCTGCCCCGCGTGACGGAGATCTTCGAAGCCCGCAAGCCCCGCGACCCGGCGTTCATGGCCGAGATCTCGGGCATCGTCGAGCTTCACTCCGACAAGCGCAAGGGCAAGATGACCATCAAGGTCGTCTCCGACGCGGGCATCGAGCACAACCACCACGTGCCCAACGACAAGCAGCTTCTCGTCCACGCGGGCGACTTCGTCCAGGCGGGTGACCCGCTCACCGAAGGGCCGCTCGTGCCGCACGACATCCTGCGAATCAAGGGTGAAGAGTCGCTCTGGACGTACATGCTCGACGAGGTGCAGAACGTCTACCGGGCGCAGGGCGTGGGCATCAACGACAAGCACATCGAGCTCATCCTGAGCCAGATGCTCCGCAAGGTCCGGGTCGAGAACCCGGGCGATACCGACCTGCTCCCCCACGAGGTGGTGGACAAGTACGTCTTCCGCCAGAAGAACAACGCGGCGTCCCAGATGCTCCGCGTTCAGGAGCCGGGCGACACCGAGCTGCGCGTGGGCGACCTGCTCAGCCGGGACGAGGTCAAGGAGGCCAACGCCAAGGCCGAGTCCGAGGGCAAGGCGCCCGCGAAGACCAAGCGGGCCCGCCCCGCGACGGGCCGCACGCTGCTCCTCGGCATCACCAAGGCGAGCCTCTCGAGCGATTCGTTCCTCTCGGGCGCGTCGTTCCAGGAGACCACGAAGGTGCTCACCGAGGCCTCGCTCCGCGGCGCCGAGGACGAGCTCGTCGGCCTCAAGGAGAACGTGCTCCTTGGCCACCTCATCCCCGCGGGCACGGGCTTCCGCCCGTACCAGAATGTCCGCGTGAAGTACCTCGTCGAGCCGGACGAGCTGGAGCAGGACGACGAGGACCGCATGCTCGAGGAAGCGACGCAGGCCGCCGAGGCCCTCGGCGCCGAACCGAGCGTCCATGTCCGCGCCGACAACAGCTCGCTCGGCGAGAGCTTCAGCCCGCTCGGCAACGCGTCGGGCGAGTCGGAGTAAGACGGTCGAAATCGCTGCGCCGGGCCGCTAGTCGGCCTGGCGCGTTACCCCGGAGCGCTGCGCGTCGCTCGCCCGGGTCTCGGCGAACAGCGCCTGCGCTTCGTCGTCATCGAACGCCGTTCGTCCCGTCGCGAGCGCCTCGCGGATGAACGGAAGACACAGCGCGCACCGCTCGCCGCACCCGGTCTGCTCGATGAGACCCTCGAGCCCCAGACCGTGCTCACGGGCGGTCGCGATCAGCGCCTGGAAGGTGCTGTTCATGCAGATGCATCGATCGACCATGGTGACGCTCCGGGAAGGTCGCGGCTCGATCCAATGGATCTGCCTGCTTCGACTGACTCTAAATGCTACAGGCCGCAAATGAACCACAAAGCAACAATGCACGGCGCCGAGCAGAATATCACCGAACATCTTCTGAGCGAACGGTTCGGGCTTCCTTCGCTTCGACCTATTCAGGGTGGTGTGATCGCCCGACTGCTCGGATCCCACGATCAGGATCAGGCCAATGCCCTCGTCGTCCTCCCGACGGGGTCGGGGAAGAGCCTGTGCTACCAGCTCCCCGCGCTGGCGCTGCGGGAACGCGACCCCAAGGGCGGGGTAGGCCTCGTCTTCAGCCCGCTCATTGCGCTGATGGAAGACCAGGTCGCGGCTCTGAAGCAACGCGGCGTCCGCGCTGAATACATCAACTCGACGCTCTCGCGGAAGGAACGGGAGAAGCGGTACGCTCGACTTGCCAAAGGTGACTACGAGCTCATCTACGCGACGCCGGAGCGCATGGCGATTGAGGGGTTTACGGAGGCACTCAATTCTGTGCCGGGCGGCGTGCGCCTCCTTGCGGTCGATGAGGCGCACTGCATCAGCCGCTGGGGCCACGACCTCCGCCCCGCGTACGCCGAGGTGGGCGCGTTCCGCGAGCAGCTCGGGAGTCCCCCCACCGTCGCGCTCACCGCGACCGCTACACGAGCGGTTCGCGACGACATCCGGGCCGTGCTCGGGCTCAGCGAAGCGCAGATGCCGCTGTTCGCATCGGGGATCGATCGACCGAACCTGGCGCTGAGCGCGAAGACGGTGTTCGGCGACGACGACAAGCTACGAGAGATCGCCTCGATCGCGCGAACGATGGGCGGCGTGGGGATCGTCTACTTCAGCCTCATCAAGGACCTCGAGCGCTTCCACGAACTGCTCCGCAACGAGCTTCCCGCCTTCGATCACGCGATCTACCACGGCAAGCTCGACCCGGGCCGCAAGAAGGCGGTCTACGCGAGGTTCATGCGGGCGTCGAAAGACGATCCGCTCGTGCTGTGCGCGACGAACGCCTTCGGCATGGGCGTCGACAAGCCCGATCTTCGCTTCATCGTGCACGCTCAAACCCCGGGAAGCGTCGAGGCGTACTTCCAGGAAGTCGGCCGCGCGGGTCGTGACGGCGAGCCGAGCGCGTGCCGCCTGCTGTTCATGCAGGACGACCTCGCGATCCAGCACGAGTTCATCGAGTGGTCAAACCCATCGCCCGACCTGCTCGCGTCGATCATGTCGAACGTCGAGCACCGGTATGCGGGCGACGCGGGCGGGCACGCGACCTTCGACGCCGACGACATCCGACTGGACGTCATCGGCAAGGGGCACGCACACGGCAAGAGCGGCGGACGCGTGGAGTACGCGTTGATCGCGCTCGAGAAGGCTGGGTTCATCGAGCGGGCCGACACGCCGGGCAGCTATCAACTCGCCTGCCCGTTCGACGACAGCGAAGTCGATCCGCAGGAGGCCGCGGAGAAGCGCAAGCGAGACCTGACCCGTTTGCTCGAGGTCATCAACATGTCGCGTAGCGACGACATCGCGGCGTTCGTGCGCAACTACTTCGATATCGAGGATTGACGAGCCCCTGGCGCAAGCCTGGGGCAATCGGAAGCCGGTGTTGCATGCGCCCCAGGCTTGCGCCAGGGGCTTGTATGGCGATCCGTGCTCAGTCCTCGTTGACGCCGCGCCCGAGGAACGCCGCGTACATCCACGCGTGCTTCGCCATCGAGTCGAGGAAGTCGTCGAGGATATTCTCGGTGGTCTTGTCGTCGGCCTTCTGGGCCGTCGCGCTGACCTCCTTCATCCGCTCCCGCTGCGCGTGCAGGTCGTTGAGGATCGCCCCGACCATGCCCGAAGCGTCGGGCGTGCCCGTCTCCTCGACGACGCGCGCGAGCTTCAGGCACGCGGCGAGCGTCGGCACGGGGCGTCCACCCAGCGCGAGGATGCGTTCGGCGAGATCGTCGACGACCGTCGCCCACTCGGTATAGAGCTTCTCGAACTCCTCGTGGAGACTGAAGAACTGGGGCCCGCGGACGTTCCAGTGATAGTTGTGGATCTTGTAATAGAACACGGTCGCGTCGGCCAGCAGACCGTTGAGCCCGTCGATGACGTCTGACATGGGAACGCTCCTTTCGATCGCTACCGGACTATACGACAAGACGCCCGGGATCCGATGCACGGCCCCGGGCGTCTCGTTGATGGAGGGATGCAATCGATGTTGGAGGGGATCGGCCCCGGTGCGGCCCCAGGTCGGACCGACGGATCAGCCCTGCTCGCCCTCGCCCTGCTCGTTGTCGGCGCTGAGCAGGTGGCGGAGGTACTTGTTCTCGCGCCGGGTGGCTTCCAGATCGAAGACCAGGTACTTCACGGTCAGGCGGAGGTAGTCGAGCGATTCCTGAAGCTCGGAGAGGGTCTTACGCATCCGCGTGTGACGCTCCTGCGTCTCCGCGGCGAGTTCCTCAAGGCGGGGACGCTGATCCTCCGGAAGTTCGTCGATCTTCTCAAGAAGGTGCTGGAGCTTGGTCTGGAAGTCCTGGTCGTTCACGTCGGCTCTCCTATCTCTCGTCTGTGGTTGTCCGCGGCCCGCCAGTAGCGGAACGACAGACGAGAGGGAACAACCGCTGGGCCAGCGATGTGGCGCCGACGAGGGTCCGAGAAAAACCGATCTCTGACAGCCGAAATCCGCTCGGGAGCGTGGCCAAGGGTGACTCGGGCGAACGGATGTTGCCCAGCGTCAACGCCGGGGGTTGCCACCGCTCACCGCGCGCTTCGCGGAGGGGGGCGCCGAAGCGACGAGGGCATCGACATCGACCCCCGCCTTCCGCGCATCGCGGACGAGCCCCGAGGCGTGGTTGTCGAGGTTGATTCGAAAACGATCGAAGAACTGCTCGAGCTCGTGGCGGTTGAACACACTTAAAGGATCGGCCTCGCCCGACTGGGCCGATGCCCAATCGAGCAGCGACCCCCCGGAAGACGTGTACCGATAAAGATCGAGCGTCGATCGGAGCCGATCCTCGATTGACCGGAACGGATCCCGCGCGGGCTCGGGGATGCTGGTCATGATCTCACGGGCCGCGGCGGGGTCGAGCGGCGGCTTCTCCTCGGGGCCCACCTCGGCGGGGCCAGCCATCCCGGGGGGCGGCTTTCGGCTGGTGGGCTCCTTCTCCGGAGCGTCGGGCTTGTTCAACGCTGATTTGACCGTATCCCGCGCCCGATCGATCGCGGGTCCGCCCGAGACCGTTTCGAGCTTGGCGAAGGCAGTGGAGACAGTCTTCAGCCCCGCGCGGGCGAAGCGGACGGTGACCCGCTGGCACTTCGTGCCTTCGTGCGTGGCGGACTCGGCCTTGGTGACGGTGCCGACGCCCCAATCGGGTTTGGCGGCGTGCTGGACGCGTTCGCCCACGGTGATGTCGGTGCGTGGGGTGGTCATCGACCGGGCCCTCCGAGCGCCCTAGAGTTTCGGCTGCAGCGACGCCCGGGGTGGGCATGGGCGTGTCGCGCAACGGGCCTTACTTGCCTGACGGGCCGCAGGACGGGCCAGAAGGAACATCGCATGATCGAAGCGTTGAAGAGTGATGATCTCGTGGAGCGGTGTGGCGGTCGGTTCAAGCTGTGCGCGCTGATCCAGCGTCGCCTTGGCCAACTGCTCGACGGCGAGCGCCCGCTCGTCGAGCGGCACGGACGTTCGGACCTCGAGGTCGTCGTCCAAGAGATTCTCCAGGAGAAGATCACGCTCGATTTTACGCCCGAGGACGCCTCGGACCCGCAGGTTGCTCTCGCTGCCGCGAACGAGCCCCTGCTCTAACGATCGCGACACCACGATGACGCTCGATCCGAAGCAGCTCGCGCCGACGTTCGGTGGCAAGCGGCTCATGGTCTGCGTGGGCGGCGGGATCGCGGCGTACAAGACCGCGACCATCGTCAGCCGCCTCGCCCAGGCCGGCGCCGAGGTCACGGTCCTCATGAGCGAGGCCGCGACGCGCTTCGTCACTCCCCTGACCTTCCAGGCGCTCTCCGCCCGCCCCGTCTACACGAGCATGTGGACGCACATCGAGTCGAACGATCCGCAGCACATCGCGCTCGCGGACCACGCCGACGCGGTGGTGGTCGCGCCGTGCACCATGGATCTGATGGCACGGCTCGCCCACGGCATGGCGAACGACGTCATCACGCTCGCGCTCTCCGCGATCGACCGAACGAAGACCCCGGTCCTCCTCGCGCCCGCGATGAACGACGGCATGTGGCGCCAGCCCGCGACCCAGCGGAACGCCCAGACGCTCACGGAGGACGGTTTCGAATTGGTCGGCCCGGGCGAGGGGTGGCAGGCGTGCCGCCACATCGGCGCGGGTCGGATGTCGGAACCGGAGGCGATCGTTGACGCGTTGGCCCGCGCGATGAGCGCCGCGACACCGACGTAGAGCGATCGCGGCGGCTTGCTCGTCAGCGGTGGCTTCGAGACCGGAAGGCGGGCGGATCGCTCGCGCCGCTCTCGTTCTCAGCTTCTGAGACCGTGATAGACGCGTTTCGCGAGCGTCCGAGGCGTGATTCGCTGATCGGAAGAATGAACGTAGTAGATCAGCACGTCATGGCCAACGAAGGGCAGCAGCTTCGTCTGCCATGGGAATCGAACGCCATACGCCGCCATCAGTCCGCGATCCCGGAAGCGGCTTCGGTAGCGTTCGGCGTCGTCCGCGCGGACGATCAAGAGCTTGTTGAAACCGATCACGACGGGGGTGAATTCGGGGCGGGCATCGAGGAAGCGAACCACGGCCTCCGTCACGCCAGGCCATTCGACCCGCAGAATGTCGTCGATCAGCATGGCGCCGCCAGGGACCATGACGCTCGCGCAGAGCTCGAGGTCGGCGAGGGCTTCATCGGCGTTGTGGCCACCGTCGATGTGCAGGAACCGGTAACCCATCCCGAGGTCGTCCGCGGAAAGGTCCTGCGAGAGCTTGCGGTGTATCACGACCGAATCGCTCGACGGCGCGCGGCGCATGACGTTGCGCTCGAAGATGGCGAAATCACCCTTGCCGGAGGCGGATACGTTTGCCGCCTGATCATCGAACAGGTCGCAGATGACGAGCTTTTCGTCCGTTCGGCTGAGCATGTCCACCAGCAAAACGGTGCTCCGACCGTGATGGCTTCCGATCTCGAAGATGTGCCCCCGAACACCGTCTTCCTGCTGAACACGGTCCGTGATCGCGAAGAGCATGGCCGCCTCGTACGAAAACCAGCCACCTATGCCCTTCAGGGCGGTCCATGCACGCTTGGCTGCGGCCGTGTCCATCGGTCTCCGTCCGAAAGAGAAACGCTGGCCCCGGCGGCGGGGAGCCCGTACACGGCCGGGGCGGGTTGCAATCGAGGCCGACGCCGGTCCTCCAGGCGCCTATCCTAGCGGCGCCATTGGAGAGGTGGCAGAGCGGTTGAATGCGCCGGATTCGAAATCCGGTTGGGCCTTCGGGTCCACGGGGGTTCGAATCCCCCCCTCTCCGCTTCGATAAGACCCTGCGTTTGCAGGGTCTTGTTTTTTAGGGGTTTGCGACGAAGCACTCCGAGACGTTTGACCCTGTTGGCCTT
>PAKY01000053.1 GCA_002706885.1 Phycisphaerae bacterium | reverse complement strand
TCACCGATGACGATGTCCGTCTGACGATGGGTGGCGAGCCGACCTTCGTCTCGATCGACGACATGGAGAGTCCCGAGTGGACCGTCGGCGCGGTCGGCGAGCACAAGCGCCGCCTGAGCGATGAACTCGTCCGACGCCTCGGCGATCGCTTCGCCGCCGGGCCGCTCCTGCACTTCGGCCAGGGCAAGTGGTATCCGGGCGAGTCGCTCCCGCGGTGGGCCTACGGCGCGTACTGGCGCAAGGACGGCAAGGCGGTGTGGGAAGACCACGCGCTCGTCGCGGAGACGAGCAAGCCCGAGGGGCACACCCCGCCCGACGCCGAGCGGTTCGTCGCGCGGCTTGCTGAGGCGCTCGGCGTGCCGGGTGAGTACGCCGTACCCGCGTACGAGGACGCGATGTACTACGCGTGGAAGGAGAACCGCCTTCCGCCGAACGTCACCGCGGGCGACGCGAAGGCGAGCACCGACGAGGATCGCCGACGCCTTGCGCGGATCTTCGATCAGGGCCTGGACACCCCCACCGGCTTTGCGCTCCCGCTCAAGGAGCCGCACAGCGTCGGCGGGGCGTGGGTGACGGGATCGTGGCCCGTGCGCGCAGAGCACATGTTCCTGATCCCGGGCGATTCGCCGATGGGCCTCCGGCTCCCGCTCGACGCGCTGTCGAACGTTCCGGAACGACTCATCCTCCGTGAGGCCGCGGTCGATCCGATGCGCGAGCGGCCGCCGCTCCCCGAGCCGCTCATCCAGCGCGCCGGCGTCACGAGCGGATCGAAGGCCGACAGACGCGGCGGGCGCTCGACGGGCGTCGCTGACCGGCGCGGGCTTGCGGTCTATGCGCCTGCGACGATCGCGGACATCCCGGGGCAGGTGCGCACGGCGCTGTGCGTCGAGCCTCGCGAGGGGACGCTTCGGATCTTCATGCCACCGATCGAAACGCTTGAGCACTACCTCGACCTCGTCGGCGCGATCGAGCTGACCGCCAGTGAGCTCGGGCTGCGTGTGCTCATCGAGGGGTACACGCCTCCGTACGACCCGCGGATGGAGGTCATCAAGGTGACACCCGATCCGGGCGTGATCGAGGTGAACATCCACCCCGCGCCGTCGTGGGACGCGCTCGCCGATACGACCGACGCGCTGTACGAAGAAGCGCGGCTGACGCGCCTCGGGGCGGAGAAGTTCGACCTCGACGGCACGCACACGGGGACGGGCGGCGGCAACCACGTCGTGCTGGGCGGGGCGACGCCAGCCGACTCGCCTTTCCTCCGCCGACCCGATCTGCTCGGGAGTTTGCTGCGGTACTGGGTGAACCACCCTTCGCTGAGCTACCTGTTCAGCAGTCGGTTCATCGGGCCAACCAGCCAGGCGCCGCGCGTGGACGAGGGGCGGCCCGACGCGTTGTACGAGCTCGAGCTCGCGCTGCGGACGCTCGACAGGGAAGGACGAGAGGCGCCGCCGTGGATCGTCGACCGCGTGTTCCGCCATCTGCTGACGGACATGTCGGGAAACACGCACCGCGCCGAGATCTGCATCGACAAGCTGTTCTCGCCCGACTCCTCGACGGGTCGGCTCGGGCTGGTCGAGCTTCGCGGATTCGAGATGCCGCCTCATCCGCGGATGAGCCTGACGCAGCAGCTCCTGATCCGCTCGCTTGTCAGCCACTTCTGGCGCGAACCGAACCGGCGGAAGCCGACGCACTGGCGGACGAGCCTGCACGATCGGTTCATGCTGCCGCACTTCATCCGCGAGGACTTCCATGACGTGCTCGACGACCTCCGCGAGGGCGGCGTCGCGCTCGACCCGGCGTGGTTCGACCCGCACTTCGAGTTCCGGTTCCCGGCCATCGGGTCGTTCGCGCAGCGATCGATCGACGTCGAGCTTCGCACCGCGATCGAGCCGTGGTATGTCCTCGGCGAGGAGCCAGCGGGCGGCGGGACGTCGCGGGCGGTGGATTCGTCGGTCGAGCGTCTCCAGGTCCGTGTCAGCGGCATGAACGATGACCGCCACGTCGTCGCGTGCAACGGGCGACGCGTGCCGCTGCACCCGACGGGTGTCGAGGGCGAGTTCGTCGCGGGGGTGCGGTACCGGGCGTGGCAGCCGCCGCGGTGTCTGCACCCGACGATCCGTGTCCACACGCCGCTGGTGTTCGACGTGGTCGACACCTGGCAGGACCGGTCGATCGGGGGATGTGTTTACCACGTCTCGAATCCGAGCGGGGTGAACTCGGACCGGTTCCCGGTGAACGCGTTCGAGGCCGAATCGCGTCGCGCGGCGCGGTTCGAGCTCGGCGGGCACAGTCCGGGGCGGGTCCGGGCGCCCGAGGAGGCGGTGAACGGGCGATTTCCGATGACGCTCGATCTGCGGGGGTGAACCGCTCGCGATCGGGGCTCGAACCGTCGTACGCTTCCGGCGCGAGGGAAACGGATTGAACCGCACGACCGCCAAGAACACGACCACACCGCCGACCAGCCCGCCACCCGGGGCGGCGGTCGCGACGGATCTCGTCAGCCGGTACAAGCCGATCGGCGGCGCCACCGACACGATGGTCGGCGCCAACGGCACGATCCTGCCCGCGTGGCTGGGGCTTGCGCCCAGAATGCGGGAGGTGACGGCCGATGACCTCGCGCGTCGTGAGCACCAGATCGCTCGGCTGATCGAAGACCAGGGCGTCCCGCCGTCGGGCGCTGACGGCGAGGGTAACGCCGCCCCACGGCGCGCAGCGCTCGATCCGATCCCGTTCCTGATGGACACGCCCGGGTTCGAGGCGCTGGCGGGGGCGCTCTCGCAGCGGGCGCGGCTGCTCAACCGTCTGGTGACGGACCTGCTGACGGAGCAGGCGTGTCTTCGGGAGAAGATTCTGCCGCCCGCGCTGCTGTTCGCGAACCCTCGGTACCAGCGGGCGTATCACGGGCTCCCGGTGTTTGGCGGGCGGTTCGTTCACGTGCACGCGTCGGACGTCGGGATCGGGCCGGACGGGCGTTGGTGGTCGCTCGGGGATCACACGCAGGCGCCGCCCGGTCTCGGGCTGATGCTGGAGAACCGGGTCATCTCGGCGCGTGTTCACGCGGACTGGTTCGGCGATCTCAACGTCTCGCGACTGACGGGCGCGCTCGAGATTCTGCGCGAGACGCTCTCGGCGCTGGCGCCGCGGGACCGTCGCAATCCTCGCGTCGTCGTCCTGGGCCACGACCCCGAGACGGCGGCGGGGATCGAGGATGAATACCTCGCGCGGTACCTCGGGTACACGTTCGCGGTGGGCGAAGACCTCGCGACGCGCGAGGGGCAGACGGTGCTGAAGACCCTTGGCGGCGCCGTCCCGGTCGAGGTGGTGCTGCGGCGGATCGCGGACGACCGCGTGGACCCGGTCGAATTGAGTCCCGACGCGACGGAGGGGATCGCGGGGCTGGTCGATTCGCAGCGGCGCGAGGAGGTCTCGATCGCGAACATGCTCGGGGCGCAGCTCGGGGAGGCGCCCGGGCTCATGGCGTTCCTCGATCCGCTCTCGCGGTTCTACTTCGGTGAGGATCTGCGGCTCCCGAGCGCTCCGACGTGGTGGTGCGGGCATGCGCCGGCGCTCGACCATGCGCTCGCGAATCTCGACAAGCTGACGGTGCGGTCGGCGTTCGACGCGGCTGCGGCGCCCGTTTCCGGCGCGGGGCTGACGGCGGCGGAGCGTGAGGATCTCGCGGCGCGGATCCGCGCGACACCCGAGCGGTTCGTCGCGCAGGAGCCGGTTGGCCTGGGGACGACGCCCGCGTGGAACGGTCAGGCGATCACTCCCGAGCGGTGGTCGATGCGGGCGTTCGCGTTGCTCGAGGGCGACGAGTACGTGCCGGCGCCGGGCGGCGTGGTGCGACTCGGGGGCGAAGGCCGCGAGACGGGCGGGTACGGCGGTCGGGGCTCCGAGGCGCGGGTGCAGGACTGCTGGGTGCTCTCGCAGAGCGAGGTCAGCGAGCCGACGCTTCAGGCGGCGCCCGAGGAGCGGATCGTCATCACGCGGTCGGGGTCGGAGATGCCGAGCCGCGTCGCGGAGAAGCTGTACTGGCTCGGTCGTCGGATCGAGGCGTTTGAGCACATGGCGCGCCTGCTTCGTTCGCTCCTGACGCGCGCGACGGACGACCTGCCGATGGATCCGCCGGAGGGGCAGTTGCACCCGTGGCTCGGGCTGTTCACGCTCGTGCCGGGGGCGGAATCGCCGACGTTCGAGACGGCGCCCGAAGTGGTGCGGGCGTCGATCGGTGGACCGTCGCGGCCGGAGGGCCTTGGGTGGCTGCTTGGTGAGTCGGTCCGGTTCGCTCGGGCGGTTCGGGATCGCGTGCCGCATGACGCCTGGCAGCTACTGACGCAGACCGAGCGACGGTTGCACGGGGCGCCCGGGATCGGCGTGGGCGGGCGGCGGAGCGGGATGGTCGATGTTTCGACGTTCCTCGACGAACTGATCCTCGACGCGTCGGCGTTCTCGGGTCTGGTGAACGAGAACATGACGCGTTCGCTCGCTTGGCAGTTCCTCGACATGGGGCGGCGCGTGCAGCGGGCGCTCGACGCGTCGAAGCTGCTCGGGGCGGGGCTGTCGGTCCCGACGGCGAACGAGCGTCAGACGCTTGCGGTGCTGCTGGACGTCTGCGATTCGACGATGACGTACCGAAGCCGGTATCGCTCGGACGTGCGTGTGCCTTCGGTGCTGGATCTGCTGCTCGTTGATGAGAGCAATCCGCGGTCGGTGGCGTTCCAGCTCTCGGGCATCGTCGAGCACCTGGGCTCGCTGCCGCGGAGCAATGTGAGCGCGCCGCTCGACGCGGACCAGCGGACGGCGCTGGGGCTGCTGGACGCGGTCCGCCTCGCGGACTGGGAGGAGCTCGCGTCGGTCGATGAGACGGGCTCGCGAGCGCTGCTTGGCTCGCTTACGGGCAGGATCACCGATGGCCTTCCGATCGCGGAGCGGGCGTTCTCGGCGCGGTTCCTGGTGCACGCGGATCTGCCGAAGCAGTTCACGGCGGTCGGGCCGACCGGTCCTGAAGAGGGGAGCGTGGCGGAGTGAGCGTTCGCTATCGCGTTCGCCACATCACCGAGTACGCCTACACGGAGCCCGTGTCGGTGTGTCACAACATGCTGTGCGTGGCGCCGACGAGCGATCATCGCCAGCGGGTCGAGAGCTACACGCTCACGATCGACCCGACGCCGACGGCATCGGGCGAGCGTCAGGACGCGTTCGGGAACGTGTTGCACGTGTTCTCGATCGAGCGGGCACACACGAAGCTGGTGATCGACGCGTCGTCGGAGGTCGTCGTCGACGCGGCGCCGACGGAGGGCGATGACGTCTCGTGGGAGGACGTGGTCTCGGGCGTGCGGGATCAGGGCGACGCGGGGTGGCTCGCTGCTTCGCCATTCGTGCACGACTCGGAGTTCGCGAAGCGGTCTGACGAGGCCCGAGCGTTCGCGGCGGAGAGCTTTACGGCGGGGCGGCCCATCTTCGAGGCGGCCATGGCGCTGACCTCGCAGATTCACTCGTCGTTCAAATATCAGCCGGGGGCGACGCAGGTGCACACGGACAGCGGCGAGGCGCTGCGGCTGCGGTCGGGCGTGTGCCAGGACTTCGCGCACGTTGGGATCGCGGGAATGCGGGCGCTTGGGGTTCCCGTGCGATACGTCTCGGGATACCTGCGGACGATCCCGCCCGAGGGTCAGCCGCGGCTCGTTGGCGCGGACCAGTCGCACGCGTGGTACGCGGTGTACTGCGGGGCGGGGCGGGGTTGGGTGGACTTCGACCCGACGAACGACTGTCTGTGTGGGACGGATCACATCACGCTCGCGGCGGGGCGGGACTACGCGGACGTGGCGCCGGTGCGTGGGGTGTTCCTCGGGGGTGGGGCGAGCACGCTGCGGGTGACGGTGGATGTGGAGCCGTTGGAGGGGGTATAGGGGACGGCACTCGGCACTCGGCACTCGGCACTCGACACTCGACACTCGACACTCGACACTCGACACTCGACACTCGGTGATTAGACGCCGATGTCTTCGTTCCAGAGGCCGGGGTGGGCGGCTATGAAGTCGCGCATGAGTTGTTTGCAGGTGTCGTCGTTCATGACGACCGTTTCGATGCCCTCGGCGGTGAGCCAGTCCTCGCGGCCCTGGAAGGTTTCGTTCTCGCCGATGACAACGCGGCCGATGCGGTAGAGGACGGCGGTTCCTGAGCACATGGCGCAGGGGCTGAGGGTGGTGGCCATGACGAGATCGGGGTAGTCGCGGCGGCGGCCTGCGGCGCGGATGCAGGCGGTCTCGGCGTGCGCGGTCGGATCACCCTGCTGGACGCGGAGGTTGTGGCCTGCGGCGACGACCTTGCCGTCGGGCGTGCCGAGGGCGGCGCCGATGGGGATGCCGCCTTCGGCGAGCGACTTGCGAGCTTGTTCGATGGCGGCGTCGAGGAGGAGTCGGTCGCCCGGTCGTTCGGCCATGCGTTCTTCCCTTCGGCGGTCGGTGGTGGTCAGTTCGTGCCGTAGAGGCGGTCGCCCGCGTCGCCGAGGCCGGGGCGGATGTAGCCCTTTTCGTCGAGCTCGCGGTCGAGGGCGGCGGTGTAGATGGTGAGATCGGGGTCGGCTGCCTGGAGGCGGCGGATGCCTTCGGGGGCGGCGACGAGGCAGATCATGCGGAGGTCGGTGGCGCCGGTCTCCCTGAGGATCTTGGCGGCGGCGACGGCGGATCCGCCCGTGGCGAGCATGGGGTCGACGAGGATGACGGGGCCGTCCGCGATATCGAGGGGGAGTTTGCGGAGGTAGACGACGGGCTCGAGGGTGTCCTCGTCGCGAGCGAGGCCGAGGTGGCCGATGCGGGCTTCGGGCATGAGGTCGAGGATGCCGTTGGTCATGCCGAGGCCTGCGCGGAGGACGGGGACGACGGTGATCTTCTCACCGAGCTCCTCGCCCTTCATGGGCTCGAGGGGGGTCTGGATGTCGATCTCGCGCGTGGCGAAAGTGCGGGTGACCTCGTAGACCATGAGGCCAGCGATCTGGGCGAGGATGGCGCGGAAGGCGCGGTGGCGGGTTTCGGTGCTGCGGAGCGTGGTGAGCTTCGAGCGGATGAGGGGATGGTTGAAGACGACGACGCTGGGGGGCATCTCGTTCTGGACGGTGGTTTCGGGGAGGTCTGGCTGACTCACGCGGACGGTCTCCGATTCGGCTCTTTCCGGCCAGATTAGCGGAAACGGCCGAACTGGCGGTAGCCTGCTCGGATGTCTCGAACACTCTGTGTGCTTGTGGTCGTCGCGGGCGTGATCCCGGTCGGTGGAGTCGCGGCGCAGGACTTGCGATCGCCCAAGCCGACCACCTATTGCAACCCGATGGATCTCGCGTACGCGTACGCGCCTTTTGACTGGGCTGTCGATCGGGGGAAGCATCGCGCGACGGCCGACCCTGCGATGGCTCTCTACGACGGTGCGTACTACCTGTTCTCGACGAATCAGAAGGGGTACTGGCGATCGGATGACCTGCTCGGGTGGCGGTTCATTTCGCGGTCGTTCCTGCCGCCCAGCGGCGAGGGCGACGATTTGAACGCGCCGGCGGTGTGGGTGCAGGACGGCGCGTTGCACGTCTACGGCTCTCGGTATCCGGGCGACTTTCCGATCTGGCGGAGCGTTGATCCGGACGCGAACGAATGGGAGGTCGCGGCGAACGAGCTCGACCCCGGGGCGTGGGATCCTTCGTTTTTTCAAGACGATGACGGGCGGGTCTACCTCTACCACGGGTCGAGCAATACGAAGCCGCTCTTTGGCGTGGAGGTCGACGATCAGACGTTTGAGCGGATCGGCGACGAACGGGTTGTCGTTGCGTTGAACGACGAGTTGCACGGGTGGGAGCGGTTCGGCGAAGCGAACGACAACACGGGGTTGGCCCCGTTCGTCGAGGGGCCGTGGATGAACAAGGCGCAAGGGCGGTACTACCTGCAGTATGCGGCGCCGGGCACCGAGTTCAGCGGGTACGCGGACGGCGTGTATGTCGGAGACAGCCCGCTCGGTCCGTTCGAATATCAGCGGCACAACCCGTTCGCGTACAAGCCGGGGGGGTTCGCGCGGGGCGCGGGTCACGGGGCGACGTTCGTCGATCGTCACGGCAACTGGTGGCACACGGGGACGATCGCGATCTCATCGAAGGACAACTTCGAGCGCCGCCTCGGGCTCTGGCCCGCTGGGGTCGACGATCGGGGCGTGCTGTTCTGCAACACCGCGTACGGCGACTATCCGCACTACGCGCCGGACGGTCGGTGGGAGGACGTGGCGAGCGGGGCGCACAGCACGTTCACCGGGTGGATGCTGCTGAGCCGGGGCAAGCCGGCGCGGGCGAGCTCGTGGGTCGGTGGGCACGAGCCGAACGCGGCTGTGGACGAGGACATCCGAACCTACTGGAGCGCTGTGTCGGGCGACGCGGGCGAGTGGTTCGAGGTTGATCTCGGCGAGGTCGTGACGGTCCGCGGGCTGCAGGTGAATCACGCGGATCACGACGCGACACTGATGGGGCGTGTGGACGGTGTCGCGACGGGGTATCGCGTTCTTCACAGCGCGGACGGTTCGGCGTGGTCGATCGTCATCGACGAGAGCCGGAGCACAGAGGACACGCCGCACGGTTACTTCGAGCTCTCGGAGCCATTGCGAACGCGGTACGTGAAGATCGAGAACGTTGAGGTTCCGTCCGGCACGTTTGCGTTGAGCGGGCTACGCGTTTTCGGCTTGTCGGACGGCGACGCCCCCGGGACGGTCGAGATGCTGGAGGTTCGTCGCGGAGCGAGCGAGCCACGGAACGCGTGGATCCTGTGGAAGGAGACGCCCGGGGCGACGGGATACACGATCTACGCGGGACCGGACGCGGAGACGCTTTACAACGCGTGCACGGTGCTCGATGGGACGGATGTCGTTTACCGAGCTTTGCACGCAGAACGCGACCATGCGTTCGCGATCGAGGCGTTCAACGAGGCCGGTGTCGGACCGCGGAGCGATGTCGTGATCTCGATCGCCCCGCGGTCCGGTTCGGACGGCGGTGACTGACGGCCTATGCAGGGACCATGGTCGTCGCCTCGCGTGACCAGTGGCGGTGGGCCGCGAGGGCGTCGATGAACGCGGGGGTGACCTTGGTCATCGCGGCCTTGCGGGTGAGCAGAACGCCGGCATTCTCGGCGACCGACGCGCCGCTCGGGTCCATGCCGTCAGTCGGGACCTGACTCGCCTCGACGAGGTCGACGCCTTCGGCGGTGGCGCAGATCGCCTTGCAGTGGCTGAACATCTCGTTGATGAAGTGGACGGCCTTGCCCTGCTTGCGGAGGGTCTCGATGCTCTTCTCGCCGCCTGGGACGTAGATGGCGTCGTACAGGACGGACGCTTCGGTGAGGAGCGTGCCGGCGACGGTGAGCTTGTCGCCATCGGCGGTGTCGATCTCGCCGCCGCGGACGGAGATGACCTTCCCAACGGCGCCGGCCTTCTTCAGGGCGGCCTGCATCGCCTTGACGGCCTTGCCGTCGACGCCTGGGGCGGCGAGGATCGCGACCATCCGGGTGGCGGCGCTGAAGTCGGTGTTGGCCATGCTGAGGGACGGGGACTTGTCGATCGGCTTTTTGGCGCCGATGTCCTGCCACGCCTTGGGGTCGGCGTCGGCTGGATAGCCCTTGTTGGGCCAGTCGTCGAGCTTCTTCGGGACCGACATGCCGAGGTTTTCGGCGACGGGCTTGCTGAGTTCGGGTGTGATCTTGTCGAGGTGGTAGAGCACGCGCGTGCGCACGGTCTCGTTCTCGCATTTGCCGAGCTCGAAGCTCAGGGCGTTGATCATGTGCTGCTGCTCGTGAGCGGCCTGGCTGTCGAAGAAGAGACGGGCCTGGCTGTAGTGATCGAGGAAGCTCTTGCTGCGCCCGCGGACCTTCTGGCCCTCCATCTTCTCGGCGAAGCTGTTGAAGCCGCCGTCCTTGAGCATCGCCTGGAACGGGCAGCCGTTGCCGAGCGTGTTGGGCTCGTAGGAGACGCGGCCCTTGTTGATCATCTGGCGCATGTGGCCGTCGCGCTGGTTGTTGTGCATCGGGCAGGTCGGGCGGTTGATGGGGATCTCGTGGAAGTTCGGCCCGCCGAGTCGCTTGAGCTGGGTATCGAGGTAGCTGAAGAGTCGGCCCTGGAGGAGCGGGTCGTTGGAGAAGTCGATGCCCGGAACGATGTTGCTCGGGAGGAAGGCGACCTGCTCGGTCTCGGCGAAGTAGTTGTCCGGGTTGCGGTCGAGGACCATGCGACCGATCTTCTGGACGGGGACCATCTCTTCCGGGATGAGCTTGGTCGGGTCGAGGATGTCAAAGCCGAACTTGTGCTCGTCCTTCTCCTCGATGACCTGCACGCCGAGTTCCCATTCGGGGTAGTCGCCGTTCTCGATGGCGTCGAAAAGGTCGCGGCGGTGGAAGTCGGGGTCGGCGCCGGAGATCTTGAGGGCCTCGTCCCAGACGACGGCGTGCGTGCCGAGCTTGGGCTTCCAGTGGAACTTCACGAAGCGGCTGACGCCCTTGGCGTCGATGAAGCGGAAGGTGTGGACGCCGAAGCCTTCCATCATGCGATAGCTGCGGGGGATGGCTCGGTCGCTCATCGCCCACATGATCATGTGCATCGCCTCGGGCATGCACCCGATGAAGTCCCAGAAGGTGTCGTGCGCCGAGGCGGCCTGCGGGATCTCGTTGTGCGGCTCGGGCTTCACGGAGTGGATCAGGTCGGGGAACTTGATCGCGTCCTGGATGAAGAAGACGGGGATGTTGTTGCCGACGAGGTCGAAGTTGCCCTCCTCGGTGTAGAACTTCGTCGCGAAGCCTCGGACGTCGCGGGCGAGATCGGAGGAGCCGCGAAAGCCCGCGACCGTTGAGAAGCGGACGAAGACGGGGGTGCGCTTCTTCGGATCCTGAAGGAACGCTGCTCGGGAGAACTTCTTCGCGTTGTCGTAGGGCTCGAAGAAGCCGTGGGCGCCGGCGCCGCGGGCGTGGACGATGCGTTCGGGGATGCGCTCGTGGTCGAAGTGCGTGATCTTCTCACGCATGATGAAGTCTTCGAGCAGCGTCGGGCCGCGTTCGCCGGCTTTGAGCGAGTTCTGGTTGTCGTTGAGCTTCGTGCCCTGGTTGGTCGTGAGGGCCTGATCGGTCCCGTCCTCGCGGTGCTGCTCGAGTTGCGCGTTCTTGTCGTTCTTGAAAGCCGTCTTCGCCGCTGTCGCGGTCGGAGCGCTGCGCTTGGCCATCGGTCGTTCCCCTTCTTCGTGTCTTCAGCGCTGGTCGTGACCAACGCCGCCCCATTCTTTGAATGAGTCTCAACAACACACGATGAAGCTAAAGGACGGCTGACGCGACTGTGAATCGCAGTTCATGATGGCCCTGACGGCGCCGTATTCCGCTTCCTCAGCGGGCCCAGATCAGGAGGTCACGAGAGCGGCGACGCTCCAGCCGCGAAGTCTCAAGCTCTCGTCGGGGACTTTGGCTTCGCGATCGTTAGAGAGAATGATGTCGTAGGCAGCGTCACCGTCGCCTCGAAGCGGGATCGTTGTTGGTTGGGCGCCGAGTGAGAACGCGAGAACCACGTCCCCGCGCCGGGAACGGATCCACGCGGGCGACTCCGACCACGCGACGTCGATCGCGCCCAAGGGATCGCTCAGGTGCGCAAGATGTCGGCGGCGGAAGCCGATGAGTTTCTTGTGCCACTCGAGCAAGGCTGCGTGAACACTGGCGTCGCGTTCGGACCAGTCGAGTTTGCTCCGCTCGAAGGTCGCGCGGTCCTGCGGGTCGGGAACTTCGTCGGCGCTTCCGACCGCGTCGGCGAACTCGCGGCGGCGGCCTTGGCGGACGGCTTCGGCGAGGGCGGGGTCTTGGTGGTCGGTGAAGTACTGAAAGACGCCGTTGCTGCCCCACTCCTCGCCTTGAAAGAGCATGGGGACGAAGGGCGCGAGAAGCACGAGGGCGGCGGCGACTTCGAGTTGTCGCGATTCGACGAGGTGGGTCAGACGGTCGCCGGTCGCGCGGTTGCCGATCTGGTCGTGGTCCTGGGCGTAGCCGAGGAGACGGGTCGGCGGGATGCCGTCGGCGGATCGGCCATGGCTTCGGCCCCGGAAGGCCGAGTAGCCGCCGCGGAAGGTGAAGCCGTGGCGCCAGGCATCGCCGAGGCGTTCGACGGAGCCGTCGTCGACGTAGTAGCCCGACCGTTCGCCTGTGAGCAGGGCGTGGAGGGCGTGGTGGAAGTCGTCGCTCCATTGGGCGTCGAGGCCGTATCCCGCGGCCTCGATGGAGCGGACGAGTCGCGGGTCGTTCAGATCGCTCTCGGCGATGAGTGTGAGCGGTCGGCCTTGTGAGCGTTCGAGCTCTCGCACCGCGGCGTTGAGCGACTCGAGGATGTGGACGGACGATCGGTCGTGGAAGGCGTGGACGGCGTCGAGGCGGAGGCCGTCGAAGCGGTAGTCGCGGAGCCACATGAGAGCGTTGTCGATCATGTACGACCGCGTCTCGTCGCTGCCGGGGCCGTCGAGGTTCATGGCGTCGCCCCAGGGCGTGGCGTAGGCGTCGCTGAAGTACGGCCCCCACTCGCGGAGGTAGTTGCCGCTGGGCCCCAGGTGGTTGTAGACGACATCGAGGATGACGGCGAGGTCGCGGGCGTGGCAGGCGTCGACGAATCGCTTGACGGCGTCGGGGCCGTCGGCTCCGGTATAGGCGCGGTGCGGCGCGTACCAGCAAACGCCGTCGTAACCCCAGCCACGTTCGCCTTCGAATGCGTTGATCGGCATGATCTCGACGTGCGTGACGCCGAGGTCAACGAGGTGGTCGAGCTTATCGATGGCCGCGTCGAACGTGCCCTCGGGCGTGAACGTGCCGATGTGGAGTTCGTAGACCGCGCCGGAGGCGAGGGACGGGGCGCGGAAGGTCGGGTGCTTCCAAGCGAAAGCGTCATGATCGACGATGCGTGACGATTCGTGGACGCCGTCGGGCTGGTCGTTCGAGCGCGGATCCGGTCTGGGCGGGCCGCCATCGAGGGAGAAGGCGTAACGCTCGGCGGGCTCTGCGTCGGAGACGTCACGGCGCCACCACCCGCGGTCGTCTCGTCGCATCTCGAGCCGCTCACCGCGGAAGAGCAGTTCCACGCGATCGGGCGTCGGGCCCCAGACCTCGAACTTCATGCGTCGGCTCCCTCTCTCGCCAAGATGGCCAGTGGCGCAACGGATCTGAACGCGCCGATCGGTCTTTCTCCGCCGTCAATTCGGGCTCCGTCGCAGAGATTCGTCCATGCGCCGTCGGTTGGCAGTTCGATTGTCGCGTCGGTCGGCGCGGGCGAGGACCGGAGCGGGGCGACGACGACGATCTCCGCGTTGGCGCCTCGGGCGAATGCGATGACGCCCCCGGCGTCCGGACCGGTCACAACAAGCGGTGTGTACGGCGACGAGCCGCCGAGGACCTCGGGTTGCGAGCGGCGGACGCGGAGGAGTGTTCGCGTCAGCCAGAGCTTGGTGACGCCCGGGTCGTTGGCGTCGTCGATGGTTGCCCAGAGCCTTGCGGGCGACATGGCTTCGAGCGACGCGAGCAGGTGGCGGCGCTCGTCGAAATCGACCGCGCGGCGGTTGTCGGGGTCGACGAGGCTGAGGTCCCAGAGTTCGCATCCCTGGTAGGTGTCGGGCACGCCCGGGCCCGCGAGTTTCAGAGCGATCTGGGTGAGGCTCTTGACACGACCGGCGGATCGGATGTCATCGACGAACGATCCCACGCTGCGGCTGACGGCGTGGTCGTTGATGAGGGCGGACGACAGGGCGGTCAGTTGCTTCTCGTAGGACTCGTCTGACTCTCGCCACGAGGTTCGACGCTTGGCCTCTCGAGCGGCCTTGATCATGAACGCTTCGACACGATCCGCGGTGATTGGCCATGCGCCGACGAGGGTTTGCAGCAGCAGATAGATGTCGTTCGGATCGAGGCCGTCGCCGCCGAGGCGTGTGATGTCGTTGCGCCAGGCCGTGACCCGTGCTTCCCACTCCCCCGGGCGTTCCGAGAGCACTGAGAGTCTGGCGCGGACGTCTTCGCTTCGCTTGGTGTCGTGCGTGGCGGTGGTAAGCATGGCGGCGGGCCAGTCTCGGCTGCGGCGTTCCGTGCGTTCGTGGTAGTCGTTTGCCGAGAGTGAGAACCGTGAGGGATCGCCGCCGACTTCGTTGAGGGCGACGAAACGGTTGTAGCGGTAGAACGCGGTGTCCTCGACGCCCTTGGCGGTGAGGGGAGCGGTGAACTGCTGGAAGCGGGCGGCGAGTTCTCCGGATGGTTCACCGTGTTTCGAGGTGGCCATCAGATCCGCGAGGCGTGAGGCGAGGGAGGGGTCGGCGTTGTCGGCCGCGCTCACGTCCGCGGCGGCGCGGAGGCGTTCGGCGTCGCCGTCGGCGCCGGTCGGGAAGTAGGTCCTGTAGACATCTAGCCCTACCGCCATCGCGAGGAGCGTCGTCTCGAGCGTCTTCGCGTCCGCGGGTTCTTCGCCAGCGTGCGCGAGCGCTTTCGAGGCGACGCGTGCCAGGCGGGCGAGCCCGGCCGGGAGGAGTTTGCGTCCCGCACGACGCTTCGCGTCGCGGACGATGCTGGAGAAGTTCGGCTGTTCGCCGACGAACGCTTCGTACAGGGCGGTGAGCGTCGACTCCGCGGCGGGCGCGATCTGTACCGCGAGGGCGTCGTTGAGGAAGTCGTAGCCGGTCGTGCCGGCGACGGACCACCCGGCGGGAAGCGTTTCGTCGGCTTCGAGGATCTTTTCGGCGACGATCCAGACGTCGGTGGCTTCGGCGAGGCGTTCGAAGTAGGCGGCAGGATCGCGGAGGCCGTCGGGGTGGTCGACGCGGAGGCCGATGACCTCGGGACGCTTGGTCAGTTCGATGATCAGGGCGTGCGTGGCGTCGAAGACGTCGGGGTCTTCGACGCGGATGGAGGCGAGCGAATCGATGTCGAAGAAGCGGCGATAGTTGATGCGGCGGCCGCCTTCGCGCCACTCGGCGAGTTCGTACGGCTGCTCATCGAGGGCGGCGGCGATTTCGGCGTTGGTCGCGTTCTCGACGTCGACCTCGGTATCGGGGCTCACCGGGAAGGACTTGTCGTGGTAGCGGACAACGACCTCGCCCTCGTCGTCCTCTTCGAAGCGGAGAGCTCCCGAGGCGATCTCGTCCGCGGGGTCGCCTCCGAGCGTCGGGACGATGATGCGGCCCTCGGCGCCCGGGGCGTCCCAGTCGATATCGAAGGCCTTGGCCCACTCGCTCTCGCTACCGTGGGTCAGGACGTCCTGCCACCAAGGGTTCTCGCCCGACGCGACGTCCATGTGGTTCGGAACGATGTCGATGACGATGCCGAGCCCGAGTTCGCGGCAGCGCTCGCACAGGCGGTCGAAGCCATCGGCGCCGCCGCGGTCCGCGTCGATGCGGGTGGGGTCGGTGACGTCGTAGCCGTGCGTGCTGCCGGTCGCGCTCTGGAGGATGGGCGAGACGTAGAGGCACGTGACGCCGAGGTCCACGAGGTAGGGAGCGATCGCGGCCGCGTCGTCGAACGTGAATTCGGCGTGGAGCTGGAGTCGGTATGTCGACGCGGGGACGTTCATGTGCCCTTGAGGTGCCGGAAGACCTTGACGCTCCGCTCGAGGAGCGGGACGGAGTCGCCCGCCTTTACTGTCTGGTCCTCGACGCCCTGGTTGAGGTTTATGACGCCGGTCGCGGTGTCGAGGACGAGCCCCCAGCGGATCTCGGGGAGGAGTTCGGGCACGACGAAGTCGAGTGGACCACCATCGGCGCTGAACATCATGAAGAAGTCGTCGTCGACGATCGGGCGGCCGACCGAGTCGAGGGTTTGGACGCCGTGGCCGTTGAGGAAGACAGCGAGGGCGCGGGCGTACTCGGTGCCCCAGTGCTGGTCGTTCATCTCCTCGCCGAAGTGGGTGTACCAGACGATGTCCGGGAGCTGGCTCGTGCGCACGGTGCTGCCGCTGAACCAGTGGCGACGCTGGACGACGGGGTGGTTGCGGCGGAGTTCGATGAGCTTGCGGGTGAACGTGAGGAGCTCCGAGTCCGTGTTCTCCCAGTCGACCCAGGCGACCTCGTTGTCTTGGCAGTAGACGTTGTTGTTGCCGCCCTGGGTCCGGCCCATTTCGTCGCCGTGCGAGATCATGGGGACGCCCTGGCTCAGGACGAGGGTCGCGAGGAAGTTGCGCTGCTGGCGGCGGCGGAGGGCGATGATCTTGTCGTCCTCGGTTTCGCCCTCGACGCCGCAGTTCCAAGAGCGGTTGTGGCTCTCGCCGTCGCGGCTGTCTTCGCCGTTGGCCTGGTTGTGCTTCTCGTTGTAGCTCACGAGATCACGGAGGGTGAAGCCGTCGTGGGCGGTGATGAAGTTGATGCTCGCGTAGGGACGTCGGCCCGACTTCTCGTAGAGGTCGGCGGAGCCGGTGAAGCGGCTCGCGAACTCGCCGAGCGTGCTCGGCTCGCCCCGCCAGAAGTCGCGGACGCAGTCGCGGTACTTGCCGTTCCACTCGCTCCACAGGGCGGGGAAGTTGCCGACCTGGTAGCCGCCCTCGCCGACGTCCCAGGGCTCGGCGATGAGCTTGACGCGGCTGATGACCGGGTCCTGCTGGATCAGATCGAAGAACGCGCTCAGGCGGTCGACGTCGTGGAGTTCGCGGGCGAGGGTCGACGCGAGGTCGAAGCGGAAGCCGTCGACGTGCATCTCCGTGACCCAGTAGCGGAGCGAGTCCATGATGAGTTGGAGGACGCGCGGGTTGCGCATGTTCAGGCTGTTGCCGCAGCCCGTGTAGTCGACGTAGTACTGGGGCTGCTCGGCGTCGAGGCGGTAGTAGGACTGGTTGTCGAAGCCGCGGAAGCAGAGCGTCGGGCCGAGGCGGTTGCCCTCGCCCGTGTGGTTGTAGACGACGTCCATGATCACCTCGAGGCCCGCGGCGTGGAGCGTCTTGACGAGGTGCTTGAACTCGGGGACGACGTCCTCGGGGCGGGTCGGGTCGACGCCGTACTCGTTGTGCGGAGCGAAGTAGCCGATCGAGTTGTAGCCCCAGTAGTTTCGGAGGCCGCGGGAGAGGATCGGGCCGTCGTGAACGAACTGGTGCACGGGCATGAGCTCGACGGCCGTGACGCCGAGATCGATCAGGTGCTGGACCGCGGCGGGGTGGGCGAGGCCGCTGTAGGTGCCGCGGATCTCGTCGGGGATGCCCGGGAGCTGCGCGGTGAAGCCCTTGACGTTGAGCTCGTAGACGATCGTGTCCTCCCACGGCGTCCTGAGGCGGCGATCGTTGCCCCAGTCGAAGTGGTTGATCGTGACCACCGACCGCGCCATGGCGTCCGCGCTGTCCGCTGCGTTCGGCTGCATGGGGTCGTCGGCGCGATGGCCGAAGACCTCCGGACTCCAGGCGACCGAGCCGTCGACGGCTCTGGCGTAGGGGTCGAGCAGGAGCTTCGCGGGGTTGCAGCGCAGCCCCTTCTCGGGGTCCCAGGGACCGTGCACGCGGTAGCCGTAACGCTGGCCCGCCTTGACGCGGGGGATGTATCCGTGCCAGACGTAGCCTGTCACCTCGGGCAGATCGACGCGGGTTTCCTCGCCCCGCTCGTTGAACAGACACAGTTCGACGCGCTCGGCGACCTCCGAGAAGACCGCGAAGTTCGTCCCGACGCCGTCGAAGGACGCGCCCAAGGGGAATGGCTCACCGGCCCAGACCTGCATCACCTACTCCTCGGCGCTCTCGGCGCCTTTCGGAGACGCGCGATCAGCTTCGGCGTCTCCGGATCACTCGTGATTTCCGCCAAGGTGCGCGCGGCCTTCCGCCGCCACGGCGCATATTCGAAGGCAATGCCCGGCACGTTCTGCGGCTCCGGTTCGAGCCAGAGGTCCTCGAGGTTGATGAGCAATATCTCAGGTTCAGCCTCGGCCATCGTGACCAGCAGTCCGCGGAGAACCTCGATCGGATCGACCGGGTCTCCGGCGCTAACCAAGTCCGCCTTGCGCAGCGCGTCGAACACCCGCTTCCGCATGGTCGCCCGACCGGCTTTCTCAGCCTCGATCCGATCGGCCTCGACGATGCCGAGGCCAGCGTGGAAGTCAATGTCGGCGCCGCTCCAGTGGGCGGCGAAGGTGGGCATGTCGTGGGTGTTCAGCGCGGCGAGAGAGCCCTGATCGGGCTGGGGCAACGCCCGCTCCTCGCCGCCCATGTCCCAGGCGCCGATGCTCATGGTCAGTACGCCCCGCCTCTTGAGCCCGCGGTTCACTTCCCGCGGGATGGTGCCAAGGTTCTCCCCGATCATCACCGAGCCGTGCCGGTGGGACATGATCGACAACAGGGCGAGGTGTTCTTCAGCGGGCGCGTGCACGTAGACGCCGTCGGTGGCGCCGAACCCGTCCGGCGCCCAGAAACAGCGGAACAACCCCGCGGCGTGGTCGATCCGGAGGGCGCGGGTGTAGGCGAGGTGTCGATCGAGGGACTGGGCGAAGAGGGCGTGGCCGACGGCGCGGGACTGGCTCGGGATGATCGGTGGGAATCCCCATGCCTGGCCCTTGGTGAACAAGGCATCGGGAGGGGCGCCCAGCGAGACGCCTCGGGCGTGCAGGTCCGGGTACTCCGCAGCGTCGAACCCGGCGCCGTGGGCGCCGACGGGGAGGTCGAGGTAGAGCGGGCGGTCCCCACCGGGGCCCGATCGCGAGAGCGATCGCATTTGGCCCGCGAGGATCCACTGCGCACTGAGATAGAGCCACCGCTCGCGGTCGCCTTGCGTGGCGTCGGCAACGAGGCCAGCCCGGAATGAGGCATAGGCGCCTGTGAGTTCGTCCCGCTCGCCGAACGACTCGACCTCCGCCCGGAGCGGGCCGGACGAGCGAAGATCGGTCGCCGCAGCGTCGAGGCATCGGCGCATGAGCCTCCAGCTCGCGCGGTAGTCGACGTGGGAGCGATCCCGCTCGGTTCGCATGGCGCTGGTGAACGCGTCGTCTTTCAGAAGGTCTTGGAGCGTGGGAAGGGCATGGTCGTTCGCGGCCCGCTCCGGATCGATGTAGAGCTCGCTGAAGACGCGGCGGCTGATGGGGGCGTAGGGGCTGGGCTCGAAGGGCTCATCGAGGAAGGTGGCGAGGAGGGGGAGCGTGCCGACCATGTCCGCGCCGGCCTCGGTTCCCCATCTCGCGAGGGTCTCAAGGTCGCCGACGGTTCCAACGCCGACGCCGGATTCGGCTCGGAGGGCGTACAGCGGTAGGAAGAGCCCGATCGAGGGGGCCTCTGCGCTGGGTTCGGGTTTGTAGCAGCGGCGAGGAGCGACGAGCAATGTGGCGTCATCCGTCCTCGCACCAGCGGTGACGCTCAGGCGGTGGGTGCCGGCGGGGAGTTCTCGAGGCGGTCGGACGCCAATGTCGCCGCGACGAGAAGTCTCGAGGTCGTCCTGCTCGACCGCCCATTCGAGACGTTCTCGCGTCTCGAGCTCAACGGCGAGGGACAGCCTGCCCGCCTTCGCGGCCGCGGGGGCGAGGCGGATCGTCGGCGTCTCACCCAGCCACATCACAACGACGGGTTCGCACAGGCGGACGCTCTCTTCGGCGTCAATCGACGCGAGGGCCGCGGCGGCGTCGTCTGGGCGTTCGACCGGCAGTCCCATCGCGCGGAGGACGGCGAGGACCGCATCGTCCGAAGCGTGACGTCGTTGGCCCATGCCGTCGATGTAGCGTCGTTGAACGCCGACACGGCGGGCGAGTTGGTTGAGGACGCTGGCCCCGCGTTGGGCGACCGGTGCGCCGATCGTCATGCGGGGTCCTTTGCGTTCGCGCTCGCGGCGTCGTCTGAGTCGTGCGAGCGAGCGAGGCGGAGCATCAGCGCGCCGAGAGGGGGCAGCGTCAGCCGCAGCGCGTGCGGTTCGCCTTGGTGGGCGATGGGTCGGGATTCGCGGCCGCCCATGTTGCCGACGCCAGACCCGCCGTACTCGCTCGCGTCGGTATTGAGTATCTCTCGCCAGTAGCCGGGAGATGGGGCGCCCACGAGGATGTCGTGTCGAGCCACCGGCGTCGTGTTGAACACGCAGATGACGGGGTCCGCGCGGTGGCGATCGATGCGCAGGAACGCGAGGACACCGTGATCGGCGTCATCGGCCTGGAGCCAACGGAACCCCTCTGGCGAGGCGTCGAGCTCGTGCATGGCGGGGACGGTGGTGTAGATCGCGTTCAGGCGATCGACCAATCGCTGGACGCCCGCGTGGCCGTGGTTCTGGAGGATCGGCCAGTCGAGCTCGCGCTCTTCGTCCCACTCGATGCGCTGTCCGATCTCTCCGCCCATGAAGAGCAGCTTCTTGCCGGGCTGCATCCACTGGTTTGCGAGCAGGAGGCGGAGGTTGGCGAGCTTCTGCCACTCGTCGCCCGCCATCTTGGTGAACAGCGACCCCTTGCCGTGGACCACTTCGTCGTGGCTGAGTGGGAGTGTGAAGTGCTCCGAATGCATGTACATGCCGCGGAAGGTGAGCTCGTTGTAGTGGTAGCGGCGGTGCGCCGCGTCACGGGAGAAGTGCTGGAGTGTGTCGTGCATCCAGCCCATGTCCCACTTGAATCCGAAGCCGAGCCCGCCGTCGTAGACCGGCTTGCTCACGTTGGGCCACGAGGTCGACTCCTCGGCGTAGGTCTGGACGTCCGGGAAGGAGCGGTAGACCTCGGTGTTGAGGCGTTGGAGGAAGTCGATCGCCTCGAGGTTCGCGTTGCCGCCGTGGCGATTGGGGATCCACTCGCCCGCGCCGCGTGAGTAGTCGAGATAGAGCATCGACGCGACCGCGTCCACGCGGAGGCCGTCGATGTGGTACTTGTCGAGCCAGAACATCGCGCTCGAGATCAAGAAGGCGCGGACCTCATTCCGCCCATAGTTGAAGATCAGGCTCTTCCAGTCGGGGTGGAATCCCTGCCGCGGGTCGGCGTGCTCGAAGAGGTGCGTGCCGTCGAAGTAGCCGAGACCGTGTTCGTCGCTGGGGAAGTGCGAGGGGACCCAGTCGAGGATCACGCCGATGTTCGCCTGGTGCAGGCGGTCGACAAGGTTCATGAATCCCTGCGGCGTGCCGAAGCGGCTCGTCGGAGCGAAGTAGCCGGTCGTCTGATAGCCCCACGAGCGGTAGAGCGGATGCTCCATGATCGGGAGGAACTCGACGTGTGTGAATCCACGGTCGGCGCAGTACTTCGGGAGCAGTTCGGCGAGTTCCTCGAACGAGTGCGTCCGCCCCCCGTGCTCGGGGCTCATCATCCACGAGCCCGCGTGTACCTCGTAGATCGAGATCGGGCTGTCGAGCCGCTGGCGGCCGGCCCGCGACTTCATCCAGTCCGCGTCCTTCCACTCGTAGTCGAGATCCCAGACGCGTGACCCGGTCGCGGGCGGGGTCTCGTGGTGGAAGCCGAACGGATCGGCCTTGTTCACGCGGTAGCCGTTGTGGCGGGACTCGACGTGGTACTTGTAGATCGTGCCACGCTCGAGGCCGGGGATGAAACCGGTCCACACGCCCGACCCGCCGACGGCGTCGAGCGGGTGCTGGCGCGGCTGCCAGCCGTTGAAGTCCCCCACCACCGACACCCGTTCGGCGTTCGGCGCCCAGACACCGAAAGCGACGCCGGCCTGACCATCGCGCTCGGTCATGTGGGCGCCGAGGTGGCGATACAGGCGGTAGTGCGTCCCCTCGTTGAAGAGGTAGACGTCGTGCTCAGAGAACCCCGCGGTGTCGGTGTCCACGCTTACCTCCACCGGCCGCTTGGGTCCGGTCGTCGATCTGCCCCTGGTCTTCGGCATGGCTCGCATGCTCCTTCCGGCTTCGATCAGCCTCCGACCTCGGCGGGCGCCTCATCGAGAACGCCGAGGATGCCCCGAAGCGGGATGGAGACCCAGTCGGGGCGGTTGTTGAGCTCGTAGTCGACCTCGTACGCGGCCTTGTGCAACGTCCACGCGTCGAGCAGCAACTCGATCGCGCCGCGGTCGGCGGGTACGAGCGGCGCCTCGGCCGCGTTGAGATAGCCCCTGAGGAACGCCGCGCGAGCGTTCACGCTCCAGAAATCGGCGAGACGGCTCATCTGCTCGTCTCGACTCTCCACCATACCCCGCTCGACGAGGGCGTTGAGGCCGGCGAAAGCGGCGTAATCGAGCGAGCGACACATGCCGGCGACGTCGCTGAGCGGGGAGCGTTTGAGGCGGCGCTCACCGAGCGTGCGCATCGGCTCGCCCTCGAAATCGATGATGAAGAAGTCCTCGCCCGTCCACAAGACCTGGCCGAGGTGGTAGTCACCGTGGCAACGGATGCGGACGCCGTCGAGCGGGAGATCGCGGACGCGCGAGATCCTCGCGAGCAGTTCGTCCTTTCGCTCCAGGACCTCCTCGGCCAGATCACGCGCGTCGCCCTCGAGCTTGCCGCTCGATGTTCGGAGCGTCTGCAGCGGGCGACGGACGCCGTTCCGAAGCGTCTGGTAGAGCGAGCGGAGGTAGAGCTTGCTGAACGGTTCGGGCTCGAAGGCCGCGTCGGTCGAATCCGCGAGCGCCGCGTGCATTTCCGCGGTGCGTCGGCCGAGGAGTTCGACGGTGTGCGAGTAGCCGTCGAGGGCTTCGGCGTGGTCGTCGTCGAGCGGGTGGTCGATCAGGTCGAGGGGCTGCGCTGACGGCTCGAATCGCGTCCGATCCTCGTCCGTCATCCACAGGACGCGCTCGAAGTAACGCCCGACGGCGTCGGTCGCGTGTCCCCAAGCGTCGCCCTCGCTCGCGATCAGTTCCTGCTTCGTGGCGAGCGTGATCACGGCATCGCGTCCGACCCGATACTCGAGGGCGCCGTGCAGCGATGGGGTGTTCCGGAACGACTTCTGATCGGTGAGGCGAGCGCCGATCTCGAAGTCGGGGTTCAACCCCACCTCGACCCGACGGAAGAGCTTCATGATCGACGATCGCGAGAAGATCGCCGAGCTGTTGCTCTGCTCGACGCGCGGGACGCGGATCTCGTCGGCCTCGCTTGCGGGCGCCTTGGCGCCGCCCGCGACTCGGATGCCGGTCAGTGTCCCGCCGTCGCCCTTGAGCGTCTTGCGCTTCACAAGGGTGTCGTGAACGCGGCGCCAGAACGACTCATCAATGGTGGCGTCGACAAGGATGAGCTTGGGTCCGTCACCCTTCTGTCGGAGGGCGCCGAACACCGCGCCGCTGGAGACGCCGCCACGCATCGCGGCGCGTTCGGCGTCGAGCAGCGCGAGCGGGAGCGTGTAGGTCTCGTCGTCGCCCTCGGCGTACGCCACACCCACAAGCAGGATAGCCGCATCGACAACGCCCTCGTCGAGCTTGCCGAGCGAGATCATGTCCTCGATCCATGTCTCCCGGATCGTCCGGGCCTTTCCCGCGAACCAGCGGCGGGACCTGAGCACGTCCTGGAGTTGGCGGCCGGCCCATCGCTTAACGCCGGCGCCACGGAGCCAGGTCGCGGGGTCGCCCGAGGCCTCGATGATCGGGGCCTCGTCGCTATCCGAAGCGTCGGCGGTCGGTTCGGGCTCGAGCACGAACCAGTAGAAGCTGTGTGGGCTCAGCGTCAGGAAGTATGGGAGCTCGCCGATCGGCGGAAACCTCGTGTAGCCGAACACCTCGACGGGCGTTCTACCCTTAAAACGGGAGAGGTCGAGCTCGACCGGCTGCGCGAATCGCGAGAGGTTGGCGACCACGAGGATGTCTTCACCTTCGCCCGAGCGGAGGAAGACGAGCACCTTTCCGTTCGCGGGTTGAAGCAGCTCCATCGAACCTCGCGCGAGCACGGGGTGTCGCTTGCGTAGGGCGATGAGCTGACGCATCCATCGCAGCAGCGACGAGGTGTTCGTGAGCTGGGTTTCGACGTTGACCGTCTCGAAGTGCGAGCCGGGTTCAATGTTGACGGGCAGCAGGAGCTTCTGCGGGTTGGCGCGGCTGAAGCCGGCGTTGCGGTCGGCGCTCCACTGCATCGGCGTTCGAACGGCGTCGCGGTCGCCGAGGTAGATGTTGTCGCCCATCCCGATCTCGTCGCCGTAGTAGAGAACAGGCGTGCCCGGGAGGCTCATGAGCAGACCGTTGAGCAGCTCGATCTTCCGGCGATTGTGCTCGAGGAGCGGCGCGAGGCGGCGGCGGATGCCGACGTTGATGCGCATCTGCGGGTCGCTCGCGTACCTGCGGTACATGTAGTCGCGTTCCTCGTCGGTCACCATCTCGAGCGTCAGCTCGTCGTGGTTCCGCAGGAACAATGCCCACTGGCAGGACTCGGGGATCTCGGGCGTCTGCGAGAGGATGTCGATGATCGGGTAGCTGTCCTCCATCCGCAGCCCCATGAAGAGGCGCGGCATCAGGGGGAAGTGGAAGTTCATGTGGCACTCGTCGCCATCGCCGTAGTACGCGATGGCGTCCTCGGGCCACTGGTTCGCCTCGGCGAGGAACATCCGCCCGGGCCAGTTCTCGTCGAGGTGGGCCCGCAGGTCTTTGAGGATCACGTGCGTCTCGTCGAGGTTCTCGCAGTTCGTGCCGTCGCGTTCGACCAGGTACGGGACGGCGTCGAGACGCATGCCGTCGACGCCGGCCTCGAACCAGAAGTCCATGAACGACTTCACGGCCTTGATGACCTCGGGGTTCTCGAAGTTGAGGTCGGGCTGGTGGCTGAAGAAACGGTGCCAGTAGTACTGCTTCGCGACCGGGTCCCAGGTCCAATTGCTCGTCTCGGTATCCTGGAAGATGATGCGCACGCCCGGATACTTGTCGGGCGTGTCCGACCAGACGTAGAAGTCGCGGTGCTTCGATCCCTTCGCCGCGCGGCGAGCGCGTTGGAACCACGGGTGCTGGTCGGACGTGTGGTTGATGACCAGCTCGGTGATGACTCGGATGTCGCGGGCGTGGGCCTCGGCGACGAACTTTCGGAAATCGGCCATGGTCCCGTAGTCGGGGTTCACTGAGGTGTAGTCGGCGATGTCGTACCCGTCGTCGCGGAGCGGCGAGGGGTAGAACGGGAGCAGCCAGATCGCGGTCACGCCGAGGTCGCGGAGGTAGTCCAGTCGCGAGGTCAGACCGCGGAAGTCGCCCATCCCGTCGCCGTCGCTGTCCTGGAAGGCGCGGACGTGCAGTTCATAGATGATCGCGTCCTTGTACCAGTCGGGCGGCGTAGGTCCCGCGTAGGACGAGGCGGCGCGGCGGGACTTCGGCGGACGCGCGGACTTCGGGCTGCCCGTTGGCCTCGACGTCGCTTGGGAGCCGGATTTCGAACTGGCCTTCGAACCCATCTTTGAAGACTGCGTAGCCATGGTCTCCTGTCGCTTCCTCTGAAGCGGGCCCGATCGGCCCGACCTGACGTTCAGGCGAACGCGTCGAAGCTGCGCTCCGAGCGGTCCGCGCTTTCGATGTGCATGATGTGGCAGCCACCCGGCCCCAGGCCGACGAACTGATCCGCGCCGCGCCAGTGGTGCCTTCCGTCGGTCACCAGGTCGTGCGCGACAAACGCCTCATCGGCGGTCAGTCCCATCTCGTCGAGATCGAGATGAACGGCTCCCCAGTGCTCCTCGTGCGGATCTGTGTTCACCACGCAGAGCACCACGTCCCGGCCGTCCGCCGACCGCTTGCTGTACGCGATGTGGGCCGGGTTGTCGCACGCGTGAAACGCGATGTTGCGGTACTGCTGCAGCGCAGGGTGCTCCCGACGGATCCGGTTGAGCAGGCCGATGAAGTGACGCAGTGACCAGCGCTGGTCCCGGTCCCAGTGGCGTATCTCGTACTTCTCGCTGTCGATGTTCTCCTCAGCGCCCGGACGCTGCGTGAAGTCGCACAACTCGTACACGGGCCCGTAGATCCCGTAGCTCGATGACAACGTCGCCGCGAGGGCGACACGAGCCATCGCTCCGGGTCGGCCGCCGTCGCGGAGGTAGTCCGTCAGGATGTCGGGCGTGTTCGGCCAGAAGTTCGGGCGCATCTCGTCGCACACGGGCGACGTCGAAAGCTCTTCCATGTACTCCCGAAGATCCGCCGGGTTATCCCGCCACGCAAAGTAGGTGTACGACTGTGTGAAGCCGCCTTTGGCGAGGCGGTACATCTTCTTCGGCTGCGTGAACGCCTCAGACAGGAAGATCGCCTCCGGGTGCTCGGCGCGGACCTGCCCGATGACCCAATCCCAGAACACGAACGGCTTGGTGTGCGGGTTGTCGACGCGGAACACTGTCACCCCGCGCTCGATCCAGAAGAGGAACACGCTCTTGAGTTCCTCCCAAAGCGCGTGGTGGTCCTCGCACTCGAAATCGAACGGGTAGATGTCCTGGTACTTCTTCGGAGGGTTCTCGGCGTACTGGATCGAGCCGTCCGGACGATGGCGGAACCACTCCGGGTGTTCGCGGACGTACGGATGATCGGGCGAGCACTGGAACGCGATGTCCAACGCGATTTCGATCCCCCGCTCCTTCGCTGCCGTCACCAGCGCATCGAAGTCGGCCATCGTCCCGAGGTCGGGATGGATTGCCTTGTGGCCGCCCTCCGGACCGCCGATCGCCCACGGGCTGCCGACGTCTCCGGGCACGGCTCGCTCGGTGTTGTTTTTTCCCTTCCGCGCCTGGCGCCCGATCGGGTGGATCGGCGGCAGGTAGAGCACATCGAAGCCCATTTCTTCGACGTAAGGCAGGTGATCGATAACGTCGCGGAGCGTCCCATGGCGTCCCGGCTCGCTCGCGGCCGAGCGGGGAAACATTTCGTACCAAGCGCTGAAAAGCGCGAGCGGGCGGTCAACCCACAGAGGCAGCGTCTCCGACTCTACGGCAAACCGACGCGTCGCCCCGCGCCACATGAGTTCGCGGAGTTCTTCGCCGATCGCTGCCAGCCCACGCTCGCGAGCGGCGCCACCGGATTCCATGCGCCCGGCCCAGGCCTCCAGCGCACGGCCGAGTTCGGCGTCGGCTTCCGCCGCGGCGTCCCGAACGATCTTTGCGCCGATCTTCAAATCAGTCTCGATGTCCTGTCCCGCCTCGATACGCCGTTCGAGGTCGTGGGCCCACGTGATAAACGGGTCGACCCATGCCTCGACGCTGTACTCCCATTCGCCGACGCCGGACGGTGTGAACTCGGCGAGCCACAGGTCGTTCCACGATTCCTTCAATCGGGTTTCACGCCACGCCGCTTCTCCGACCTGGCGGTAGCGGAGCACGCAGCCGATTCTGTCATGACCGTCGGTAAAGATGTCGGCCTCAACGCACACTCGCTCGCCGACAACCCGCTTCACCGGGTAGGCGCCGCGATCGACGGAAGGCCGAACGTCATCGATCACGACCCTCCCACGGCTTACCTTGCCGCCGGCGGACGTCGCTCCCGAAGGCCCCTCGGGCCGTGCGTTCGTGATCTGCGAGTCTCTCGTCGCCATGCGTTCCTCAGGAAGACGGGTCGGACGCGATTCATCGACGAACGCGGCTCCCGGACCGCCCCGAAGTCGATGGAACGTACGAAGACGGTAGCGGATCCGACCGGACCATGGATGAATCTGCTCTCACGAAGGCATCGGTTGATTCGACCTCGCGACGAGAGCGGTACGCCGGGTGGCGTCCGCTCGTTCGAGGGACTGCTCGACGCGACCCGCCGGCCGACCGGTATCCTCCTCCGCGATGACGGGACTTTGGCGCATCCGAGTCGACGTAGGCGGCACGTTCACCGACTGCGTCGCGATCGACCCGACTGGCGGTCGTCGGTACGCCAAGGTCCTGAGCAGCGGCGTGACTCGAATCTCGGCGCGGCGCGGCGACAACCCCAATACATGGACGCTCGCAACGTCAGATCCGGCTGAAGGACATCAGGGCCTCGTAGGCTCGCGGGTCACGGCGATCGGGACGACGTCCGCTGCAAGGGTGGAAGCGGTGGCGGAAGACGGCGCCGCCATCATGGTTTCGAGCGCTGTCGATTGGCCGCGAATCGCCACACTCGAGTTTTCAACCGGCGAACCGCCGCCAGTACTCGCGGCGCGACTCGTAACCGGAATGCCCTGCGGTCAACCGCTCCCACCGCACGACTTCCGCCTGGCGACGACCCGAGCCACCAACGCGCTGCTCACGGGCGATCACCCGCGTTGCGTCCTCTTCATCACCGAAGGATTCTCTGACCTTCTCGAGATCCGCAACCAGCGCCGCCCGGACGTCTACGCCCGGAGCATCCGCAAACCGCCGCCGATCACTGACTGGACCATCGGCATCCGAGGGCGAGCTGGTCCGGACGTCAGCGTCGTTGATCCGCTCGATACCGACACCCTCCGAGTGAAAGCCCGCGAAGCCGTTGAGGCCGGCGCGACGACGGCAGCGGTCTGTCTCATCGGCGCATGGGCGAATCCGGAGATGGAACGAGAGGCCGCGGCGATCTGCAAGCAGGCCGGATTCCAAACCGTCATCGCGTCGGCGGAACTGACACCCCGCGTCGGCCTCCTCGACCGCGTTGACGCCGCGACGATCGAAGCTTCGCTCGAGCCTGTGCTCGGCTCCTATCTGGACGAAGTAGGCGAGGCGCTGCAAAGCGAGCGACTGTCCATCCTCAAGAGCACCGGCGGACTCACGGCCGCAGAGTCGTTTCGCCCGGTCGACGGGCTGCTGTCCGGGCCTGCCGGTGGACTCGTTGGCGCCGCGGCGGTTGCCAGGGCCTGCGGCTTCGAACGTGCGATCTCGTTCGACATGGGCGGCACATCGACCGACGTCGCTCGCATCGAGGGATCGCGAGAGACCGCTCCTTCGCACCGCGTTGGCCATGTCACGATCGCTCGCCGCGCCGTTGCCATTGAAACCGTGGCCGCGGGAGGAGGATCGATCTGCAAAGTCGTCGACGGCCGCGCGACCGTGGGGCCGGAGAGCGCCTCGGCCGACCCCGGACCTGCGTGTTACGGCGCGGGCGGGCCCCTCACCGTCACCGACGTGAATCTTCTGATGGGCCGCATCGACGACAGCGCGTTCGAGATACCCATCGACCGAGCCGCCGCCAAACGCGCATTCGACGTGTTCCACGCCGCATTTGATGAAGCGAGCGAACCGATCGGTCGCGACGAGCTTCTGACGCATCTGATCGACCTCGCGAACGAGCACATGGCCGAGGCGATTCGAAGCGTCTCGATCCGGCGCGGCTATGACCCCGCCGCGCACGCGATGGTCGCGTTCGGCGGGGCGGGTCCGCAGCACGCCTGCGAGATCGCCGAACGCCTCGGTATCGAGACCGTTCTCGTCCCGGAGCACGCAAGCCTCCTGAGCGCCGTCGGTCTCGGGTCCGCGCTCCTCGAAGCATCGGCCGAGATGGAGTGGCACGCCGTCGTCGACGGAGCGACCGACGATTTGGAGGAAGCGTACCGGTCGCTTGAACGAACCGCTCGTTCGCGGCTGGGCATCGTCGGCGACACGGACACCAGTCGGATCGCTCGCATGCGGCTGACCGGACAGCACGACACGATCGACATCGACGCGTCCTCCGTCGAGCATCTCGACGAGCGATTCAGGCGGGCGTACCGGCGCGTACATGCAACGGCGCCGGATCGAGCGATCGAGATCGCGGGACTAGAGGTCGTCGTACGCCAGCTCTCCGACGACCGGTCGCCGCCACCCGGTTCGCGACGGACGCGCGAGAACGCTGCGAGGAACACAACCCGGCGCGTGCAAGCACGGGGCGGCTGGGTCGACGCGACAACGATCTCACGATGCGACCTTTCCACCGACAGCGCGATCATAGGGCCGGCCTTCGTCAGTGAGCGACGAACGCAGACATGGGTCCCTGATGGATGGCGATGTGTGCTGGACGAGCACGGAACGCTTCGGCTGAATCATCTCGGTACCGCTGCGAAGCCGGTCGCCCATCGTCCGGAATCGCTTGGACGGGAGATCGTGATCCACCGCCTCGCATCGATCGCCGCCCAGATGGGCGACGCGCTCCGCCGCGCCGCGGTTTCGGTGAACATCCGTGACCGACTCGACTTCTCCTGTTCCGTGCACGATCTCTATGGGCGCATGGTCAGCAGCGCCGACCACCTTCCGGTCCACCTGGGAGCGATGGGGCTCTGCGTCCGACGGGTGCTCGCAGTGCTCGGACCGCTCAACCCGGGCGACGCGGCGCTGACGAATCACCCACGCTTCGGCGGCTCCCACCTCCCTGATCTGACGGTGGTTCAGCCGGTCTTCACCGCCGAGGGTGAACGAATCGGCTATGTCGCGAGCCGAGCGCATCACGCCGAGATCGGCGGACTCACACCCGGCTCCATGCCGCCGGATGCACGATCGCTAGCGGAAGAGGGCGTGCCGATCCCTCCGCGTCTGATCGCGTTGCACGACGAGATAATGAGCGATGCGAGGTCGATCTTCACGACGTCCCGTTACCCTTCGCGGTCGCCGGATGACAATCTGCTCGATCTCGGCGCCGCGATCAGCGCCGGCGCTCGCGCCGCCGATCTCATACGCGAACTCGCTCGCACAGAAGGAGCCGATCGCGTGCGGGACGCGATGACGTGGATCATCGGACATACAGGATCGCTCGTTCGAGAACGGATCTCAGAACTGACGCCGCACGACGCTTCGGTCGTTGAGGAGATGGACGGTGGCGCGACGATTCGCGTTCGAGTTGTCTGCTCCGACGATGGGATGACCATCGACTTCACCGGCTCGTCTCCAACGCAGCGATCGAACTTGAACGCCCCGCTCGCCGTGACCCGAAGCGCGGTGTCGTACGTTGTACGCCTCCTGCTCAATCGACCGCTGCCGCTGAACGACGGCCTGCTCGATCCGATCGATATCGTCGTGCCGGAGGGAAGCTTCCTCAACCCGGCGTTCTCTGACGAGGACGAGTTATCACCGGCGGTTGCCGGGGGGAACGTCGAGACGAGCCAACGCGTCACCGAGGCGTTGCTTCGCGTCTTCGGCCTCATCGCCGGTGGCGCCGGCACGATGAATAACGTTCTGATCGGCGCGGAGGATTTCGGGACCTATGAGACGATTGGAAGCGGCGCCGGCGCGACGGCCGACGCCGATGGGGCCGACGGCGTGCATCAGCACATGTCGAACACGGCGATCACCGACGCGGAGATCCTCGAGCACCGTCATCCACTGCGCGTCCGTCGGTTCGCGATCCGCCGCGGCTCTGGCGGCGCGGGCGTGCACCGTGGCGGTGACGGTCTCATCCGGGAGATCGAGGCGCTTACCCGTGTGACCGCTTCGTTCATCACCCAACGCCGAACTGCCGGCGCCCCAGGCGCCGACGGCGGAGAGGCCGGCCGGCCCGGCGTGAATCGCGTCAGACGACGAGATGGCCAGACTGAGGCGCTCGATTCGGCAGCGACGCAAGCGCTGGAACCCGGCGATCGACTCCTGATCGAAACGCCCGGTGGTGGCGGCTGGGGGAGATCTCGCGTCGACGGATGATCGCGCAGCGGGTCGGAGTCGACCTCGCGTCGTCGCCGTTCATCGCTTCACCGGGAATCGAATCGAGAATTCCGTAACCAACTCGCCATCCAAACTGGCGAGTTGCCCGTAGTCAGTCGGGAGAGATGGACGTGATGCTCGAGCGGTTTCGACCGTCGCGGTGACTGTGCGGCTTCTGGGGAGGGGAGAGAACGAATCACGAGTCCCGGGGGGTTGGCCGTCGTCGCGTTGCGCGTGGCGTCGGTTGTTTGTTGAGTTTGCCGTGGCTCGGGGTTGACCTCCGGGCGTCGGCATGGCTCCGCGCGGCGACGTTGCCGGATGGCGGGGCTGAACACCCGTGAGGAAAGGGCATCACGTGATTGCGATCAGAACCGGCTTCTTTCAGTTGGCCGCGTCGGCGCTTTGTGCTGGGACCGTGTCGACCGCATCGGCGCAGCCGACGACGGTGTTCGGTGTGACTGAGGATCAGACGCTCGTTTCGTTTGACGCGTCGACGCCAGGGACGATCGCCAGCGGCGTCGCGATCTCGGGGCTGGCCGCGAACGAGACCATCCAGGGCATCGATTTCCGGCCCGCTACCGGGCAGCTCTACGCCCTCGGCAGCTTCAGCAACCTCTACACGATCGACATCGTGTCGGGGATGGCGGCGCAGGTTGGGAGTTCGTCTTTCCTGCCTGGATTGAACGGGTCGAGCTTTGGGTTTGACTTCAACCCGACGATCGATCGAATCCGCGTGGTCAGCGACGCCGACCAGAATCTCGTACTGAACCCGAACGACGGGACATCGACGGCGGTGACCTCGCTGTTCTACGCGACTGGCGATCCGAACGAGGGGATCAACCCGAACGTTGTCGCTTCCGCTTACACGAACAGCTTTGCCGGAGCGACGGTGACGCAGCTCTTCGGCATCGACACCGGCCTCGATGTTCTCGTGCGGCAGGCGAACAGCGCTGGGACGCTCGAGACAGTGGGGTCGCTGGGCGTGGACCTGAATGACCTGGCGGGGTTCGACATCGATGGGCGGAGCAACGCGGCGTACGCGGCGGTGTTCGACGCGGACCTCTTCCGTACGACATTCTGGACGATCGATCTGACGACAGGCTTCGCGACGCAGATCGGTGAGATCGGCGGCGGGTCACGCGTGGGCGCCATCGCGGTCGTCGGGGCGGTGCCGGCGCCGGGCACGGCTGCGGTGTTGGCGCTCGCAGGTGTTGGCGCTGTCCGCCGTCGTCGCTAACGGCTTCGATCCTCCTGCATCAATTCCCCCCACGACTCCGGTCGTGCCCGGCGGGCCGCCCCCCAGCGCCCCGTCGGCTTCCTCAACGCCTCCTCCACCGTCGCGGGCACACGCGCGGCGTGGGTGGTAGGCTCACCAGATCGTGGCGAAGGCGAACGATGACAGATCGCTGCTCGAGCGGATCGCCGATGGCGACGCGGGGGCGGTGCATGAAGTCGTCGACACCTATGGCGGCATGATCTGGTCGCTGGCTTCGCGATTCACGTCGACGGAAGCGGACGCTGAAGAGGCCGTTCAAGAGGTTTTCCTGCTCCTTTGGCGCAAGGCGGCGCGGTACGACCGCTCGAAGGGCGCCGAAGCCACATTTATCTCGATCCTGACCCGGCGGCTGCTGATCGATCGTTGGCGTCGGGCGGCGAAACGGCCGCGACCCGTTCCGGCGGCGGATCGGGCGATCGAGCACGCCGCGTTCGCGCAGGCCGAGCTCGACGAGCTTGCGGACGCCGCGGTGGACGCCTTTGGCGAACTCGACGCGGCGAGGCAGGAGGCGCTACGGCTTTCGGTCGAAATGGGTCTTACCCACGCGGAGATCGCGGAGCTGACGGATACACCGCTTGGAACGGTCAAGTCTCGGATCCGCTCGGGGTTGCGCGCCATCCGGGAGCGTGTGGAGAACGTAGACAAGCATGGCGGGGCTCGGCCGGAGGCAACGGTCAGGGAGGAGCGTTCATGACTGACACGCCTTCACCCAACCAGCCGAATGAGCGCGACGACTTCGAGATCGACGGCGCGACCGGCGACGCGATCCGCGCGGCGGGTGATACCGCCGCGACGAGGAGCGATGTCGCGGCGGCCGGGTTGCAAGCGGGACTCACGCCGAAGCGGGCGATGCCTGCTGGACTTCGCGAGAAGCTGGTTTCGCAAGGTGAGGCGATCGTCAACGCGTCAAACCCGGGCGTTCACCGCAGGGACGAGCCGATCTCGATCGCCGAGCGGGAGGATGACGCGCGGACCGGTCGAACGAGCGGGCGGTCCGTCGTCTTGGGCATGGGGCTCGCGGCGGCGATTCTCGTGGGCGCCATGCTTCTATTCGCTTTTCTCACGGCGCGACAGGATCTCGCGGACGCACGCTTCAGGCTTGCCGAGGCGCGCGAAACCGCAGCTCGGAATGAGCAGATGTTGTCAGAGGCGGAGGCCGCGGCGGACAGCGCGGCGCGTCGTCTGGCGGACGCGACGGCGGAGCTCAACGCCACGCGGTTCGAGCTTGCGAAGTACGACCCGCCGGAGGATCCGCAGGTGCTCGCGGCCCAGCGTCAGCAGCTTGCTGAGCTACCGGGAACCAAGGTGTTCCGCTGGTCGCCGTTCGTTGCAGAGGGGCTGCCCGATCCGGTGCAGGACGGCGTCGGTGGTGACATCGTCTGGAACGAGCCGCGGCAGGCGGGGTATCTGCGGTTCACGGGGCTCGAGGTGAATGACCCGTCGGAATCGGTTTACCAGGTGTGGATCATCGACGAGCGGGGCATCGAGCAGAAGGTCAGCGGCGGTGTCTTCAACGCGACGCGCGAGGGCGAGGTGATCGTCCCGATCGAGCCGGGGCTCGACATCAGCAACGTGCAGCTCTTCGCGATCACTGTCGAGCGGCCCGGCGGGGTCGCGGTGCCGGACCTTCGGCGGCGGGTGGTCGTTTCTGAATCAGAAGAGGGCTAACCGGCCCGAGAGACCGGCCAGCCCTCGCTGGTTGTCGAGTGCGTTGACCCGCGAGTTGTACGGCGGGTGGCCCGGGTTACGGGCAGCCCGCTCCGAAGAGACGCAGGAACTCGACGACGTCGGCGATATCGAACTCACCCGTGGGCGCCGCAAGATCGGCGGCGGGGTCGCCCGCGCCGAAGGCTCGGAGGAACTCGACGACGTCTGCGATGTCGAGTTCGCCGAACGGGGCAGCGAGGTCAGCCGCGCTGCACGCGCCATCGACCAGCGTCATGATGTACGCGCGAAGTTCACCGTCGCGGATGCCCGTACCGACGATGCTGCCGTCCTCTGAGATGCCGAGGGCCGAAGATGATGTGTTCATGGCGATGTCCCACTCGGTGTCATCCGGGAGAAGGTCCTGGAGGAGGTACGTCTGCTCGCCGTCGTAGAGGAACGGGAGGGCGAACGCTCCGCTGCCGATACCGACCGCCCAGCCGTCAGAGTTGACCCCTCGTGCGCTTCCTAACGACGCGCCGGTGGGAAGCGGAACCTCGACAGAGCCGGTCTTTGCGCTCCAGATGAACGGGGTGGAGTTCGTCTGGTTGACGGAGCTGCCGCCGACGACGAAGCCGTTGTTGCTGACGTCGAAGGCGATGCCTCCGTTGTCACCCGGGAGGGGCGGGACTTCGGTCAGAACGCCCGTGCTGATGTCATACATGAGCGCGACGTTGCGGGCGCCGGCCAGCGGATCGACGCCGTGCCCGACGGCAACACCGGCGTCGTTGACCCGGAAGGCGGTGGTCATGATCGCGCCGCCGACAGTCGTTGCGGTGACCGCGTTCGCGACGCCGTCCATCCAGTACGTCGCGACCTCCTGGACCCCCCCGCCGCTCGAACCGACAACGACGGCCGACTCGTTGACGTCGTTCGCCCTCGCCACGCCGAGTCCCGGGAGGACGGGGAGGGGCGTGAGAACACCATCGGTCCACATGAGCGGAAGGGCGCCCGTGCCAAAGAGCGTGGCGGCGCCGACACCGACCACGACGCCGCCGTCATTCGCGCCGTTGGCGACATGGAAGAGGCTGCCCGCGTTGCTCGGGAGGCCGACGATGCCGGTGTCCGGCGTCCAGGCAAAGGCTTGGTTGCTCTCACCGACGGATCGGCCGAAGGCGACGCCACCGGGGGAGATTCCGAAGCCCTGCACGAACGTGTCGCCCGCGGCGACCGTGCCGAGATCGGTGATGGTGTATTCGGGCGCGCCAGCGAGGCCAGCGGAGGCGGTGATCGCAAGGGCGGCGAGGCTCGTGGTGGTACGCATGCGTTTGTGTCCCTCTGTCGTATTCGTGGAACTCCGATCGGTTCTCCGTCGGAGGCACCTCAATGTAGGGATTTTTTGACGAATGTGTAGCGCAATTTGCGCGAACGCGGCGGGCGCCAACGGTTTCACGAAGCGGTTCCGTCGTCTGGCTGAACCCCACGGAGACCGAATTCGGCGATAGCGGCGGAGGCTACCCCTTCACGGCGCCGGAGGTGAGGCCGCTGACGAACTCGCGCTGCAGGGCGAAGAAGAGCGCGATGACAGGGAGGATGGAGAGGAATGTCCCAGCCATCATGGCGCCGTAGTCCTCGCGGTAGACGCCGATCATCTTGCTCACGCCGATGGGGAGGGTGAACATCTCGTCGCGGTGGAGGACGATGATCGGCCAGACGAAGCTGTTCCACGACCCCATGAACGCGATGAGGCAGAACGCGCCGACCATGGGCCGGACGAGCGGGAGGGCGATGCGCCAGTAGATCGTGAAGTCGGCGCATCCGTCGATGCGGGCGGCTTGGAGGAGTTCGTCGGGGACGCCGAGAATGGCTTGCCGGAACAGGAAGACGCCGAAGACACTGACGGCGGTGGGCAGGATGAGGCCGGCGGTGGTGTCCATGAGGCCGAGGGCTTGGACGATCTGGTACTGCGGCGCGAGCATGACCTCGGCGGGGATGACCATGGTGCTGAGCATGAGGAGCATGACCAGCTTCTTGCCCGCGAAGCGGTATTTCGCGAGAGCGAATCCACCCATCGACGCCAGGAGGATCTGCGCGACGACGGTGACACCCGCGACAAAGACGCTGTTGAGCAGGTAGGCGAAGAAGTTGATGGAGCGGAAGAGGGAGCGGTAGCTCTCGAGCGACCAATCGTCGAGCGGTGGGAAGAAGTCGTAGTCGTAGAAGCGCTCGGGAGGGCGGACGGTGGCGCTTGCCATCCAGATGAGCGGTGACATCGTCACAAGGGCTGCGATAGACAGGGCGGTGTATTTCAGCGCGAGGATGACGATGCGCCTGGCGGTCATGAGGCGCCCTCCGCGGTGGTTCGGCTGATCCTGATCTGCACGAGCGCGAGCGCAACGACGCCAATTGTGAGGACCCATCCGATGGCGGAGGCGTAGCCGAGATCGCCGAGGATGAAGCCGTTCTGGTAGAGGTACGTGATGATGAAGAGCCCGGAGTTGTCGGGGCCCGGCATGCCGCCGTTGAGGAGCCAGGGGAGCTCGAAGACGCGGAAGCTGAAGATTGTGGTGATGACGATCACGAAGATGAGGACGGGGCGGATGCCGGGAAGGGTGACGTTGCGGAAGCGGGCGAAGGAGCCCGCGCCGTCGACGGTCGCGGCTTCGTAAAGGGAGCGGTCGACGGATTGGAGCGCGGCGAGGAAATAGATCATGTTGAAGCCGGTCCCGAGCCACGTGGCGACGAGGATGACGGCGGGCATCACGAGGTCGGCGTTCTGGAGCCAGCGGGTGTCGTCGGGGAGACCGATGGCGCCGAGTGCGCGGTTCATGAGCCCGAAGCGCGGGGCAAGGACCTGTGTGAAGAGGACGGCCGCGAAAGCGGCGCCGACGAGGTGTGGCACGAAGAAGGCGAAGCGGAAGAGGTTCCGGAACCGGAGACTCGGCTCGTTAAGGAGGACCGCGAGGGCGAGGCCGAGGGGGATCTGGATGAGCAGCGACGCGGCGGTGAAGACGATCGTGTTGATAACGGCGGTGTGGAAGTCGGGGTCTTCGAGGAGGAATGCGAAGTTGGCGAGGCCGACGAACTCCATCGCGCTTGGTCCGGACGTGACATGAAATGAAAGCACGAGGCTCTGAACGACCGGGATGAGGCCGAAGACGGCGAAGACGGCGAGGAACGGGGAAAGAAAGAGGTAGGGCCAGACGCTTGAGCGTTCACGACGCGGGCGGCGCGCACCGGGGCTCGCTGCCGCCGCGGCGGCGGGCGCCTGTTCATCAGGGATGGATGGGACGATGGCCATCTGTCTAGAAGGGGTTTCGCTTCATCTGTTTGCGGATGTACGAGGCGGCTGCGTCGAGACGCTCTCGGGTGTAGGCCTCAAAGCCGTTTTCGCCGTTGACGCGGTAGTAGGACGCGACCTCGCTGACGACGGAGGTGGCGCGCTGTTGCGCGAGCGGAACGAAGGGGGCGTTGGTGAGCGTGGGGACTTCGGGGGCGAGGTCGAGGAAGAGCTTGCCGATTGGCTGTCCGCTCCAGTATTCGCGGGGCTCGGCGTAGACGGGCTGGTCCCAGGTGGAGCGGAAGGGGGAGACGATGTTCATCTCGGCGAAGGTGCGGCGGGAGACCTCGTCGTTCATATAGAGGTGCTTGGCGAGGGCCCAGGCGAGGTCTTCATTGTCGCCGGCGGTGGTGACGCTGAGCATGGTCGCGCCCCACGTGCTGGTGCGACGACCGCCTTCGGTGAACGCGGGCATGGGCATGAGGCGGAGCTCGCCGCCGAACCCGGGCAGGTTGTCCTCGATGTTTTTGGTGAGCCAGTCGGGGCAGATGAAGCAGACGTAGTAGCCCTCCTTGATGGCCTGGAAGAAGGCGGCGTTCGGAAATGGCGCGGCGCCGTCGGCGATGCGGTCGGGGCCGTAGGCCATGCGGATGTACCAGAGGAGCGTTTCGTAGCAGAGATCACTGTCGAGGAGGAGAGCGCCGTCGGCGTCGAACCAGTTGCCGCCACGCTGGGCATAGAAGGTCTGGAACGTGTTGCAGGTGAGTTCGTCGATCGAGAGCATGTAGCGGCGGTCGTCGGTTGGCGAACCGGGTGTGCGCTCGCGGCGGGTGAGCATCTGGCCCGCTTCGATGAAGGCGTCCCAGGTCGTGAGCGTTGCGGGGTCGACGCCAGCTTGCTCGAAGTCGCGCCAGCGGTAGGCGATGGCGGTCGGGTGGACGTCGTGCGGGAAACCGTAGATGCCGCCGCGGTGGCTGTAGGCGAGGAGTCGGGGTTCGATGACGTCGTCGCGGATGGTTCCGCCAGCGGGCGATAGCTCGTTCACGCGGTCGGTAAGCTCCTCGAGGCCGATCTGATCGACGGGGCCGCTGAAGAACGATCCGACACGTTCCTGGGGGATCTCGACCAGATCGGGCACGCCCTCGCCCGACCACATCGCGGCGCGGAGTCGTCGGCCGATGACCCGCCAGTGGACATTGCGGGCTTCGACCTCAACGCCGTGCTCGCGTTCGAAGTCTTCGATGAGGTCCTCATAGACAGCGAGGTGCGGGTCGGCGAAGGACCAGAAGACGAGGCGTTCTCTGTCGCCCTTGGCGCCGACGGTCTGGAAGCGCAGGGCGAACGCGATGGCGGCGATCACGAGGAGCACGAGCGGCGCGAGGCCGAGCGGAAACCAACGGTCGATAGCGGCGCGGCGGAGGGTCATGCGTCGGCTTTGGCGGCGTCGATGGATGCGGTCGGGCCGTTGTTCTGAATCACAGAGGCGTACCAGCGTCCCGAGTCCTTGATCGTTCGCTTCTGCGTATCAAAGTCGACGTGGACGAGTCCGAAACGCTGCGCGTAGCCGTGGGTCCACTCGAAATTGTCCATGAGTGACCACGCGAAGTAGCCAGCGACATCGGCGCCGTCGGCGATCGATTTGCCGAGGGCGCGAAGGTAGCGATCGAGGTACGCGATGCGCTGGGTGTCGCGAACGCGGCCATCCGCGTCGATCTCGTCGGCGACGGCGCGACCGTTCTCGGTGACAACGAGCGGGAGTTCGTACCGCTCGTGGAAGAATCGAGCCATCCAGTACATCGCGTCAGGGGTGATGGGCCAGCCCATGGTCGTGGTTGGCGCGCCGACCCGATCCGGGACTTCGACCGGCTCGCCATCCGCGCCCGCTCGGACGCGACGGCCGTGGTAGAGGTTCATGCCGAGGAAGTCGATCGGGCGGGAGATGATGTCCATGTCGCCCGAGGCGATGGGCGGGCGGACGCCCCCCCACTGTTCCATGAACGACTCCGGATAGGCGCCGCGAACAACAGGCTCGAACCACCAGCCGGAGTTGAACATACGAGTGACGCCGAGCTCGGTCTGGCCTTCGCAACGCTCGAACGTGCCACGTCTGGCGGCTTCGATGTCGGCGGGCTCGTCGCTTGCAGGGAAGTCGACGACGGCGATGGGGGCGAGGCTGACCTTGGCGTCCGGCGCGGCGTGTTCGCGGACGGCGTCGACGGCGAGTCCGTGTGCGAGGAGAGCGTGGTGGGCGGCTGTGAGGACCTGGTCGAGCGGGAGCTTGAGAGCCGGGGCGTGCTGGCCGAGTTCGTGGCCGAGGCCGATGAAGCACTGTGGTTCGTTGAGTGTGACCCACCACTTCACACGGTCGCCGAACCGCCTGGCGATCAGAGCGGCGTAGTCGGCGAACCAGCGCGGGCTGTCGGGACTCAGCCATCCGCCGCGTTGGAAGAGCGCGGTCGGGTAGTCCCAATGGAAGAGCGTGGCGAGGGGTTCGATGCCGCGGGCGAGGAGACCGTCGACGAGCCGCTCATAGAAAGCGACGCCTTCTTCGCTCACACCGCCCACGCCGGCGGGGATGACACGCGGCCACGCTATCGAGAAGCGGTAGGCCTTCAGGCCGAGTTCGGCCATGAGATCGAGGTCTTCATCGAGGCGCGCGACGTGGTCGCAAGCCGTCTCGGCGGTCTCGCCGCGGGCGATAAAGCCCTCGACGCGGGCGGCCATGTCCCACACGGAGTCACCGCGGGAATGCTTGTGGAGGGCGCCTTCGATCTGATAGCTGGAGGTGGAGGCGCCCCAGAGGAAGTGTTGTTGGAAGGGGGTATGGGGCATGGGTCCGATCTCGGGGGCCTATCGAGTGAACAGCTTACTGCAAATGTTTACAGACGCAAGTCGACCCGCCCGCATGTCGGCGGTTGTCCAATACGCCGCCGGCCCCTCGGTCCTGCAACGAACACGGTTCGACCCGCTGCGGGACGCCGACCCACCGGCGTTCGGGTCGACCGATTGTCGGGTATCGTGGGTCCATGGAACCATGGGGAGTCGCAACCACCATCAATGCGATGCTGCGGTTACTTGAACACGCCGAGCTGGTCGGGCTGACAAATACGGAGGAATTCACGTTTCGCGCCATGTTCATGGCGGAGGCTGCTTCATCGATCGGCGGACTGGAGTTCCACACCGAGTGGAACTCCTTTGACATTCTTATCCGATCTCACGATGGGCCGATACTGATCGAGTTCAAGTACTACATGACTCGCCCGCGCGCCGGGGTCGACGGTGTGACGCTCGGATACAAAGGTCGAGCGGGCCCGAAGAATGAAGGCGAGTTTTGGAGGTGCGTCGAGAAGTTCGCGACCAAACCAGACGCGGCGATCGAGCAGCGGTTTCTCGTGCTCATTTTTGCGCGTCAGACCGAGATATCGCCGCGGCGTTCGTTTCACGAGAGCTATGGCTCGCTGTCGGCGACGGAGCCGATCGACGAATTCTGGAAGCGAAGCGTCGGCCCGCTCGAAGCACGCGTGCTCAGGATCTTGCCTCGTTCGACAGATTGCTTCGGCGACGGGACCGCAGAAGTCGAACGTGACTAGGGGTGAGCTGAAACCACGATCGGCGGCGTCACGAACTCGACCTGCTCGCCATCGGATGTTGATGTGGTCACCACGCAGCGGTAGACGCCGGGGCTGCGATCGTGAACGCGCGGTGAGTAGAGGGCGATCGGGAGTGACTCTCCCGGAGCGATGGACACCTCGCCCATACCGGTGCCGCAGTACCCGACGCGCTCGTCGCGAAGCCAGCCCGTGTCGGACCACCGCTCGATCGCGTTGTACATGCTGGCGGGCGCCTCGGGAGTCGGGGACCAGGACGGGTTCCACCCCGTATCCGCGTGGATCGTCAGCGGGACGTCGAGCGGGTTGGTCAGGACGCCGCGGATCCGGCCGGCCATTTCGTCCTGATCGGATTCTCGGAAGATCTCGATCTCATGCGCGCGGGCCGACGCCTTCTCGGGGACCGGCCGATCGATCACCTCGAAACGCAGCGGCGGCAGAGCGGTCGTCAGGCGCTCGGCGATGACGTGGGCGTCGCGTGCTCGCTGGACCTGTGCGCCGATATCGAGCGTGATCCGCAGCACGTGCTCGCCCGGTTCCAGATCACCGAAGTACTCCGTCAGACGCAGGTCGAAACGGACAGCGGGACCACCGGGACTGATCAGGCCGTAGTCCCTTCCGATGCTGTAGACGACGAAACCAGCGGGGAGATCGTCGAGGAGAATCTCGCGAACCGTCCCGTCGGGGAACGTGAGTGACAGCCCGATCCTGTCGTCGACGTTCGCTTCCGACTCCGGCATGCGGATCGGCCTGCCGTCGTTGACGAGTCGGATGCTGAACTCGGGATCATCGACGGTCAGGGGCGTCGCGTCGTAGGCGATGTACCACTCGAGTTCGTGCGGCGCCGGGGTTTGCCAGACGGTGGCGCCGACGGGCGGCGCGTGGAGGTCGACGCGGTTGAGTTCCTGGATGTCGTTGATGGTTGGGGGGAGGGGTTGGGCGTGAGCGGATGTGGTGAGGGCGATCCCGATCCCAAGAGCCAACTTCGACTTCATCTCGGACGATACCGCGCCGCTCAAACGCGGATGCGATCGGGCCCGGAGCCGCGATGACGCCTGATCCGGCCTGACGGGACGCTATCAGTTCGAGTTTCACCAGTTGACTGGCGAACGCCCATCGTCTGTAACCAACTAATCAACAACGACTTACAACACGCCCAATCCCAGTCCCAAATGAGCCCTGTCGCAGGTTCAAACCGAACGTGTGATCATGGGCGTCCCAAAACGTCAGCGACCCGCCAATCACCGAAGTGATGGGCGGGTCGCGAGTTGAGCGAATAGAGCTGGCGGCAACCTCATCACGGATCGCAGCACCATTCATGGGCTCCCGCCTGGCGTCGTGGCGTATGGACGTGTTGCAGGGGTAGCGGCGCCCCCGACCTCGCCGTCACTCCGTGAACGTCTGCGCTGATGCCGGCAGGCTTCCAGAACAAGGGGTCACGGCCCGGCGGCCGTCATGTGTCCAGACGGTTTTAGATTTCATGAACAACCCAAACTCGGCATGCTATACTCTGCAAGCAGCGCGGCTTAAACCACCGCTTCCGGTGCTGCCCACCTTCAGGCTGCCCGGCGCGGCCGTTTCCGCATGTGAGCGTGAACAACGCGGACTAAGGGCGTGGCTCTGACTCCTTCCCTTTGGAGGACGGTCATGCCCAATCGCGTTACGCCGCTGCTCAATTACCTGTATACCCGATTCCGCGAGGTGTTCGGCACGCCGTCCACCACCCTCGACCTCGACAGCCAGTGGACGCTGAGGCCGGGACTCGACCGCCGCGCACCCGCGATATTCCTTCTGGTGAACGGCTCGTACGAGAAGCCCGCTGTCTGGCTCTTCGATCCGTACGACGGTGGCGATCACGTCTGGCGCACCGCCGTCCAAGTTCAGGACGATGTCGATCGCATCATCAAGTTCGTCCAAGCGCGGGTCGCCGCCGCTGCGGAGTCCTGGAGTGCCAACGACCGACCGAAGGAATCGGACGGCGGGACGGGGAATCCGGCATTTCAAGAGAACGCGTGAAGGGGAGGCCCCGATGCCGGATACACGCGGTCTTCAACCACGGTTTGACGATGTCGCCCACCGTCTGCACGGGCGGCACTTCCACGAACTCGCCGGATCGCTCCGGGCCCAGGTCAAGCCGATTCTCACACGCTGGCGCGAGCAATCGCTGTTAGCCATACCGCGGCTCGACCAGTTCACCGTCGAGCAGTTCGAAGATTCCATGGCCGCGCAGCTCCACGCGACCGCTGACGCGATGGAGACGGATGATCCGGCGCAACTCCGCCGGCTCATCGAGCAGGCTCCGCTGCACGGCGCCGACCGCATCGCACAGGAATACCCGATCGATGCGCTGCTCGCCGAAGGCAGCATCCTGCGCGGCTCGATCGTGGTGAAGCTTCAGGAGCACCTGGGCAGGGCGCTGAGCGACGGCGAGGCCGCCGCGCTTCACGAGGTCATCGATCTTGCCTTCAAGCACACCACGCTCGAGTTTATACGTCTGCGGAATCTTCATCGCGAATCCGAGGTGACCCGGCGGGTGGCCGGCATACGCCGTCTGGCCGACCTCGGCACGCTCGTTGCCGGTGTATCGCACGACGCCATCAATCTGCTGCTTCCTGCGCGCATGGCGATCGATCGTCTCACGAAGTCCCCCCTTCCCGACGAAGCACGCCCGCATCTCCAACTCGTCGAGGAGACGTTCCGGCAGTTCCAGAACATCATCGTCAACCTGCGCTGGTTGACCGTGGACGCCGATCATCAGCGCCGTGAGAACGTGTCGCTTGACCTCCGCGAGTTCGCGCAGAAGTACCGGGATTTCTTCGGCATGATGCTGCCGCGCGGCGTTTCGCTCGAGATACGCGTTCCCGATGATCTCCCGCCTGTGCAGATCACCGCCGCCGCGCTCTCGCAGATTCTCCTGAATCTCATCCGCAACGGGCAGGAGGCGATCATCAAGCACCAGCAGCGCGGCCGCATGCTGCTGCTCGCCGAACGCGTCGGCGAGCGTCATGTCGATCTGTTCGTTGAAGATGACGGTCCGGGGATGGCGCCCGAGATGCGCGAGCGTTGTTTCGAGCCGTTCGCCACCACAAAGACCGGCGAAGCCAGCGGCGGGCTCGGTCTCTCGGTGGTGCACGCGCTGGTCACCGGCTCCGGTGGAACCATCGACATCCACTCGCCGGCGATTCATCTCGACCCGACGCGCGGCGCTGCCGTCGTACTTCACCTGCCAGCCGCCAAGCCCGCGACGACGCGAAAGACAGACTGAACCACGCGGCGCCTGCGCGACGTCCCCGACCTCTTCGATGCCGAGGACTCGGACCGAGAGACCACGGCCAACGCTGACCGTTCGCAAACCCCGCCGCCGGCTTGGGTTTGGGTCCAAAAAGACGAACGCCGCCGAGGTCTCTCGGCGGCGTCGTGCATGAACCGGTGAGCCAGTCGCGTTTGCAACCGGATCGGAAATAGCGGGGGCAGGATTCGAACCTGCGACCTCCGGGTTATGAGCCCGACGAGCTACCAGGCTGCTCTACCCCGCAATCAGGTCGGGACGATAGACGGCTTCGCGGTCAAATTCCACCGCATGTGTGCCACCCGTTTCGCTTTTCCGTCGCTCTGAGCGGGTGGGAGTCTGCCGGTATTGCGGGTTGGCGCGGATGGGGCGGGTCCACACCGGTTGACTGTTGCGGCGGTCGTGCCGATACGACGGCATGGCCGACTCCCCTCCAGCCCCCGCGACCACCGTGGCCCCCGGCAAGGCCTCTCGACAGGCACGCCGTGTTCTGGGGGGGAGGCTACTCCGGCGCGTGCTCGCGGCCGCGGGGTTCGGGATCTCGATCACACTCGTCGGCGTCGCGGGGCTCGCGAACCTTGGGCACGCGGGAACACTCGCGGTTTCGGTCCTGGCGATCGGGACGGCGGCGGGGAGCGGATTCGTGCTCCGCCGGCGCCTCCTGAAGACCGAGCGGTTCGTAATCGACGCTCTAAAGGCGTACGAACGCGGTGAGCGGCGGACGGAGGCGCTTCGGGTGAGTTCACGTGGGGCGCCGGCCACCGAGGCCTGGAACGAGATCATCGGAAACCGAGGCGAGCTCGAGATCGAGCGGGTGCGGATTGAGTCGCTCCGCGCCGCGGTCGAGGCGGGGGGGCCGCGCCCCCGGGGGGGGGGG
>PAKY01000052.1 GCA_002706885.1 Phycisphaerae bacterium | reverse complement strand
TCGTGTCGTCCCGAATCGCGATCGACTCGATGGTCGCCGCCCGGAGCTCGATGGCCGCCTGCATCGCGACCGGGAACACCGCCGCGGCCGCGACAAGCACGAGGATCAGCGCGAAGCATCTTCTGCGAAGATCCACGCAAACCCCCTTCCCTCGATCTCACCGACCAACCGGACGGCGTCAGGCGCCCTCGGCCCCTCTTCGTCATCGTCGCCGTCATCCGCCGATTCAACAAGCGTTGCCGATGACTCCGCTTCATCGTCATCCGGCTCGTACGGGGCCTCGCTCTCCAACGGCTCGAGCTCACTGTCGGCGTCCACCTCGAACCAGCCACGCACGCGCGCGTCGTCTTCGATCGTGTTCACCCACCGCTGCCACCGAAGCTCGCCAACATCCTCATGCACGACGAGCGTCCGCGGATGCATCCCCGCCGATAGCTCAACCCCAGGGGCGGGCCGCTGCGGCGCGGCGCCCGGGAAAGCCAACCGTTGCTCGACGTACTCGAGCCGAGCCGAGCCGTCCACGCCGTGAGCAACGCGATAAGTCGCCAGCACGAGTGGCGAATCCGGGTCGATGATCGGGAGCGACGTCACGAACGACAACTCCTCCGTCGAGAGCCGCGAGATCGCGCGCCCCGCGCGATCTTCCGCCGCGCCGACCTTCACTCGCTCGGACCACTGCCGCGCCGCGAGGTCCTCGAATCGATGCGCACGGAGCGTGTCATGCAGCCCGGTCTGCGTCCTCGACCAGGCGGCCAGTTGCCCCCACAACGCCGCGACGAGCGTCGTGACGCTCGCAACGATCACCAACGCCACCATCAGTTCGAGAAGCGTCAGGCCGCGACGCGCGACGAAGCGCATCACAACGCCTCCAGCGGCGTTCGCCGACGGATCGTGATCGATCCACACGTCACCTCGAGCAGGTGCATGCGGAACATACCTCCCGCCGCGACCTCGTCCGAGACCGCAATGCCGGTGTCAACCCGGACCGCAGGCACGAGAATCGTCGAACGTCGACACTTGAACATTCGCCCGAGCCGGTCGCCCTCCCAGGTCAGCACGCGATCGACACCCTCGCCCTCGACCACGGGCTCCTCGACGAAGAGCCCGGCCTGCGCGATGAGCAGCACCTGCTCCGCGCAGTTCCGATCTGCCAGAATCTGTCCGATGCGCTCAGTCCTCGCGATCGACGCGGACCGGAGCGTGAGCGACGAGACGATCAGTCCGCCGAGGATGACGGTGGCCACAACGGCCTCAAGCAGCGTGAACGCCCGCCGCCCGACGACGCGAGAGCTCGCGAAGCGATGTGCCGCCGCGCCGCTCAGCGCCGCCCCCCCGCCTCCATCGTCGCGTCGGACATGATCTCGTCGGCGATCCATGCGAACACCGCCGACACGCTCATGGCGCCGTTGGTCCCATCGCGAAGCATGTCAGCAAACGCTCGCAACTCCGCCGCGGCGTCTGACATCTCAAGCGTCCCGACTTGCGTGACCACCTGCGGCGCCGCCGGCGCATCGAACGCAGACATCCCAAGGAGTTCCGGTTCCGGGTCGAGCTGGTTCGCGTCCTCGAGCTGACGCAAACGCCCCTCGTCAAACCGCCCACGCTCGAAGTCCGCGAGGGCGTTCCGCAGAAGCCTCGTCTGGTCGAGCATGTCCTCATAAACATAGCTCACGTCGGTCGGATCGGTGACGATGATCGGCGTGAGCATCAGAACGATCTCGACACGCGTGCTCTCGTTGCTCCGGTTCTTAAACGCTTCTCCGACGATCGGGATCGAGCTGATCAGCGGCACGCCGTTGACCTGGTTCGTCGCCCGCTCCTCGATCGTGCCCGCGAGGATGACCGTCTGGTTGTGCGGAACGATGACGTTCGAGGTGTACTCACGCGTCGTGAACTGAGGCGAGTCGATACCGCTCGTCTGGTTCGGCAGGACGTCGGTGATTTCCTGCTCGATCTCCATCGTCACCTGACCCGACTCGTTGATGCGAGGCTGAACGCGGACGAGGATGCCCGTCTCGCGATACTCCACCTCGTTCCGGATCCCCGTGTTGCCGCCCGTCTGGATCGAGCTGTCCTGGAATGCCCGAACGATCGGCACCTCGCCGCCAACCCGGAACAGAGCCTCCGACCCGTTCGCGGCGAACAGGCTCGGCTCGCTCAGGATCCGCACATCGGTCTCGCTCTCGAGCGCCCGGATGATCGCCTGCCCACTCGCTCCCGTGATCGCGACGGTTCCGAGCGGCGACACCGGCCCGAACGCGTTCGCCGCGTTCAGGAACGAGTCGACGATGGTCCCGTCGATCTCCTCAAACAGGAACGCCTCCACGCCGAACTCCAGTTCATCGTTGAGCTGCACCTCCGCGATCTGGGTCTTGATCATCACCTGCTGCGGCGGCTGATCGAGCGCGGCGAGCACGTCAAGCACCTCCGCGTAGTGGTCGGGCCGGGCGTAGAACATCAGCGTTCGCTCGCCCGCGAGCGTGATCCGCATACCGTCGTCGCCCGTCGCGCCGAGCGCCCGCTCCATGTTCTCGGTGAACGCTTCAGAGATGTACGTCCGGAGCTGGTTCACGTCCGGGTAGTGCTGCACGCGGTAGATGAACCGCTCACGCTCGATCGTCGACGCAGGCTGATCGAACGTCTCAATCCACTGCTGCACCGCCCGCTGGATCGTCGGATCACGGCTGATCACGAGCAGCTCGTCACGACCCTGCACCGGCACGATCCCCACCGCGGGCGACCCGCCGCGAGAGCCGAACCCGACACCCTGCGCGATCTGCGTGAGGGCCTGCCCCACCGCCGTGTTCGAAGCGTGGCGGAGGCGATACGTCCAGACCTCGGTGCCAGAGAACGGCGCCGCGTCGAGCGCCCGAAGAATGCCCGCCATCCGGTTGAGCTGGCTGACCCGATCGACGAGCACCAGAACGTTGCCAGTGGCAACGATCTGCGACCCGGGGGTCATGAATGGCCTCATCGCCTGGAGCACGTCGTTCGCATTGACGTACGTCGGGCGGAACACCCGCATCGCGGTCTCGGCGCTATCGAGCATCGTCCGCCCGTCGAGCAACGGCGACCCCGACCAGACCGGCATCTTCGCGGTCGGACCGACCACCATCAGATCCCCGCGGTCTTCAATGCTCCATCCGTGCAGTTCGGCGAGCAGCGTGACGAGGTCGCGCACGTCCTGTACGGACATCTCCTCGTCGATCTGGAGCGTCACCTCGCCGGGCTTCCGCGCGAGTTCCGGATCGATGATGTACGAGACACCAAGCGTGTCTTCCAGCAGCACCTGGAGCACCTGCTCGGGCGTCGCCTGCCGAACCGCCAGGCGCACCCGCATCGTCTCCTCGGGCTCTGGCCCGATCACGGTCGTCTCGACGCCCTGCGGCCCCATCACGCCCGGCTCGAGCTTCATCCGGTCCACCAGCGGTCCACGCCCGTCATAAGCACGACCGCCCGCGCTCACCATTTCCGTGATCGGTCGCATCTTCGGGCGGTACGTCGGCGCGGCAACACGAGGCCGAAGCTCCGGTGGGTCGGCCGCGAGGTCACGCTGCCCCTTGCAGCCACCGAGAACCCCGACACCCAGCCCGCACGCGAGCCCGGAGACCGTCAACATCAACGCGCATCGCTTCATCGATCGCCCTCCGAGTGCGCCGCCGGCCCGCCATCCATGGCCGTCGCGTTTTCGAGCATGAGGAGCTGATCAGGCCCCCGGTATCGGGCGTTTGTCACGGTGAACACGCGACCGCCCTGCGTTGGCCGAATCATATCGCCCCCAAGTCATTCACCGCCAACATCCCCGAAACAAGGCTGTAGACAATCCATGCAACGAGCCCCGCAAGCATGAGGATGATCGCCGGCTCCAAAAGCGTCAGCAACTTCCCCATGATCTGCTCTTGCTGCTCCACGCTGACGTCCACCGCGGCACGCAGCGAGTCGACCAAGTTGCCGCTCTTCATCCCCACTCGGACGAACGCCGCGGGCATCGGCGGGAGTACCTCCGCCTCCGACAACGCCGCGCCGAGGTCTCGCCCCTCCCGGACGCCTCTTCGGGCCTCGTCAAGACGCGCCCGGAGCGTCGGTGACGCGATCGCTCTCGACGCGTGCTCCAGCCCGTCAAGCACCTCGCCGCCGCCCTCAATCACCGTCGCCAGCGTGTCCGTCACGAGCATGGATTGGCCGTGCCAGATCAATTTCCCCACCACCGGCGCCCTCAGGAGCCTCGCATCGATCGCCTCCGTCAGCCCCGGCACGCGTCGCCATGGTCGCGCGGCGCCAATCAGAACGACGACAACAAAGAGCAGCGGAACCCCCCAGATCGCGTACCGCGAGGCAGTCAACGTGAAACGCGTGCTCGCCGGCAACTCGGCCCCCACCGTTTCAAGGGTCTCAGCGAAACGGGGGATCACGAACGAGGCCAGAAACCAGACCGCGAGAAACGAGGCGATGAACAGGATCGCCGGGTACGCCAACCGCTGGGCGATGGTCTTCCGCGTGCGTTGGCGGGTCTGCATCGACCGGTCGATGAGCTCGATCGTGTGCTCGAGCTGGCCCGACGCCATGCCGACCCGCAGCAAGGCCGCCGTCTCGGGCGTCGCGAGCCCCGGCACCTTCTCCGCGGCGTCCGCGATGCTGTCGCCGCCTCGCAGCGCCGTGCGCACATCGGCCGCCGCTTCACGTAATCGCGGGCGAGGCGCCAGGTCCTCGATGGTTGCGACCGCCGACTCGATCGGCATCTTCGCCGCGATGAGCCTGTGGAGCGTCTGGAAGAACCAGGCCGCGTCCGATGCCCTCAGGCGGTCGCCCTTCAGCCGCTCCACGATCGGAGCAATCGCGTTGACGGGTCGGACCTCGAGAGCGATGAGTCCCTGCGACTTCAATCGGTCCCGGAGCGACGCCTCATTCGGTGACTCGACGCGCCCGGAGATCAAACGTCCGGCGCCGCCGCTCCCGCCCGCGGCGCCCCCCGACGCAATGGCTTTGTAGTTGAACTGGCCCACCGATCAACCTGCCCCGGACGCCGAGGGCGCATCGTCGTCCGCGGGACCGAGCGCCCGCACGACCTCGGCGCGATCGGTCACCCCCTGCGTCGCGAGTCCCTCGGCGATCTCGCGGAGCGAGAGATAGCCCTCTGCGCGGAGCACTTCCGCGATACGCCGCTCGTCTGCTTCCTCGCGGACCGCGCGCTTCACCCCGGCGGTGACGATCGCGTGCTCCATGATCGCCGTCCGCCCCTTGTAGCCGACCCCCAGGCAGGTCGGGCACGACTCCCGCGCCGTCGCCTCGTTCCCACAGGTCGAGCAGACGCGCCGAAGCAACCGCTGCGCGGTGACCGCCTCGACCGTCGCGTTGATCAGGAACGGCTCGATTCCGATGTCGAGCAACCGCGTGAACGTCGTCGGAACATCGTTCGTGTGGAGCGTGCTGAGCACGACGTGGCCCGTCAACGCGGATTGGAACGCCATCTCCGCCGTCTCCGCGTCACGGATCTCACCGACGAGAATGACGTCCGGATCGTGACGGAGTATGTGCCGAAGCGTGTTGCTGAAGGTCCGCCCGATCGCGCCGTTGACGCTCACCTGGTTCACGCCGTCGATCGCGTACTCGACCGGATCCTCGACGGTTACGATCTTCCGCTCGCCGTTGATGAGCCTGCGGAGCAGCGCGTACAGCGTCGTCGTCTTGCCCGAGCCGGTCGGGCCCGTGACGAGGACGATGCCGTGTGACTTCGACGCGGCCTTGTAGATCGAATCGATCTGCCTCGGATCGAACCCGAGCCCGTCGAGGGTCATCGCGCCGAGCTTCTGGCGGTCCTGGAGTCGGAGCACCGCGTCCTGACCGTAGATCGTCGGGAGGAGGCTGACGCGGAGATCAACCATTCGCCCCCGCAGACGCATCTGAATACGTCCGTCCTGCGCGCGGCGACGCTCCGCGATGTCGAGGCTCGCCATGATCTTGATCCGACACAGCAGTGGCTCGACCATCGCGAGCGACGGCGGCGTCTGATCGACGAGCAGTCCGTCGACCCGCATGCGGAGCCCCGCTGCGTGGTCGAAGCGCTCGATGTGGATATCCGACGCGCCGAGCTCGATTGCTCGCTCCACAGTCTGGTTGAAGAACCGGATGACCGGCGCCTCACTCGCCATGTCGCGGAGCTGATCGACCTCGTGCGAGACGTCGAGCAGATCTCCGTCGCCATCTCCCGCGCCGCCCGCATCGGCGTGGTCACCGGTGGCCTCGAAGAACGCCGCGATCTCTTTGCGCGTTCCGATCAGCACCTCGGGCGGGGTGTCGAGCTGGTTGATGATCGACGACCACGCGTACGTGTCGCCCGGATCCGCGCACACGAGGCGGAGAGGCGCGGCGTCCGCGTCGGCCTCTTCCAGCAGCAACGCGTCGTGCGCGCGAAGAAACGCCGCCGGCGCCGCGTTGCTCAGCACGCCCGACTCGTCCTCCGGGATCCACCTCGAGCCGATCGTTTCGGCGAGCGCCTCAGCGAGCGCATCCTCGCCGAGGAGCCCAAGATCGATCAATGACCGCGTCGCACTCTGACCATTCTCGACAGCGACACGCATCGCGAGCTGCCAGTCGACCGCAGAGACGCGACCCGACCCGACAAGTATCTCTCCGAACGCAGGAGCGTCGAAACCGAGCAGGGCGTTGGCCGAGTTCGAGGCGATCACAGCGAGCGGTTGTCCAGATCGGCGTCCTCACCCTCGCCGCCCACGCGTCCGTCCGCGCCGAGGGAGCGGATGACGAACCGACCACGATCCCCGGGGTCATACTCAAACGCGTTGCCCCACCCATCGGCAGGGATGGAATCACGCTCAAGGTACGGTCCATCCCACTTCTCGCCGTCATCTCCGTCAGGCTTCGCCAGGAGTACCTGGAGCCCCTCATCCGCCGTCGGCGGGCGCCCAACCTCGAGGCGGAACTGGTTCACCGCGCCCTCAAGTAACCCAATCTGCGTCTTGGTGGTCTGCACCTTGCTCGTGCCGACGTTGCTCAGCACCCGCGGCGCCACGAGCGCCACCAGCAGCCCCAAAATCACAAGCACCACGAGCATCTCGAGCAGCGTGAACGCCGCGCGTCGCGTAGAGCGTCGGCTCGATGTGGTCTTCATCGTTCATCTCCGCGTGCGGCCGCCATGGTCGGCCAGCCTGTAACCGGGTCAAAGTCGATCTGCCAGACAGTATCCCGCTCACCGAACGTCACCGACACCCGATCGGAACGCCCGTCACCGCTGAACGAGACCTCGACGGACTTTGCGGGTTTGCCGTCGTCGCCGACCGGCGGAAGCTTCCAGCGAGGCCAGACGCGTTCGACATCACCGCTGTGCGCGACCAAGCCGTCGCGTACATCGAAGGAGAGCACGATCTGCGATCGCTCCCGCGACTCGATCGCCTCAATCCGACGTTCGGCCATCCACTGTCGAAGCGATCGCGTCTGCTCGCGGGGAGAGTCGCCCGAGATCGCAGAGGCGACTCTCGGCGCAACCAGACCCATCACCCCGCCGACGATCGCAAGGACGACGACCATCTCGAGGAGCGAGAAACCCCGCTCGGAACGTGTGCAACTCCGGATATCGCCGTGCATTGGGCTCCGCCCTACTGCCCCGTCGTCAAACCGTCTGCGGTGTCCGCGGCGCTGTTCGAACTCGTTTCGTCACCCGACCCGGGCATACCAATCGTCGACGACGGCGCCCCCTGTCGCTCTCTGAGCAACGCGACCGCGTCAAGCGTCGTTACCGACCCGTCGCCATCGACGTCGAACGAGGCGACCGTCATGCCGTCGACCGCCGCCGGCCCCGCAATCATCGCTCGCAGGATCGCGGCGGCATCCGCGGCGTCGACTCGGCCGTCGCCGTTGAAATCCCGCGAGCCGCTCCCGCCACCCGAGCCGCCGTCGTCGTCGTCATCGTCCCCGCCGTTGCCGCCGCCGCCGTTGCCTCCGCCTCCCGGCGTCGGCTCGTTGAGCCCAAGCACGAGCGTGAGCTCACGCCTCGGCGCTCCCGGATTCGAAGGCAGACCGGGCAGATTGATCGGGAAATCGTTGAACGAGAACTCGCCCTGGTACGTGACGCGGATGACCTCTCCCGCGCTGTTCACCGCGCGGACGTCCGTCCGGAACATGTTGGTCGAGGCGTCGTAGAACTGAAACGTGATCTCGTCGCCAAAGTTTGGACCTTCGATCGGAACGGTGTCCTCGTCGTCGCCGAAGACGTCCATCGAGTACTCGCGGGGATCGCTCTGCGTCGCGGTGAAACCGTAGACGCCGATCACAAAAGATCCGAAGACCGCGGCGATCTCGTCACCGAGCACCGGCGTCGGAGCCCCCGGAGCGCTCTGAAGGGCGCCTGAGATCACCTCGACGACCATCGAGTTGATCGGACCCGCGAACTGGGCCTCGGCGTTCCCGGCGAACAGCCCGCCCGCGATACACGCCGCTACGACTCGAGTTGACCGGTGCATACGAGCGCTCCCGCTCACGCGGCGTCCGCTGCTACGCCGCTCCTGATCCGCATCCCGCGAAATGCGGACGACCCCCTTTCGGGGGCCGTCCGTGACTCAGTCAGTTGTCAGCCAACTCAGTTGCCGTTCTCGACGTGGAGGAAGGCCGCCTCGCCCGTCGGGATGGTGGTCAGGCCGTCGTCGGCGCTGATCACGTTGACGCGGACGTTGCCGCCGTCACGGAACCGGTTGTACTGGATGGCGTTGTTGATCGGCTCGGCCGTCCCGGTGTCACGCGGGAGGGTGAGGCCGTCAACGGTGGCATCCGCGCCGCTGTTGGTGAGCAGCAGCCAGCCGAGGTTGTCGGCGGTGTTGAGGATGCCCGAACCAGCGACGCTCAGCTCGGTGAGCGGGGCGCCGTGCTGGAAGAAGCCCGAGCGCGGGCCGGCCTCGAAGAAGCCGAACGCGTAGCCACCCGGGAGGCTGTTCATGGTCGTGGTGAGGTAACGACCCTTGACGCAGTTGAGGACGCCGACGCCGTTGCTCAGGAGAGCGAACGCCGTGTAGCTGTCCGTCTGCGGTCCGACGCGGAGACCCTCGAAGTTGCCGAGGGCGGGGGCGAGGCCGGCGGCGGCGTCGTCACCCGTCTCGTAGTCGTCGGCCGGCGTGTACACGCCGTCCGCGTTCGCGTCGCGCCAGGTCAGGAACTGATCGAGCGGACGGGCCTGCGGGAGCGTCGAAGCGGCGCCGGTGGTGCCCGCCTCGAAGATCTCGCTGCGGAGCATGCCATTGACGGGCAGCGGCTCCGGGACGGCCGCGGCGTTGATGAAGCCGCCACGGGCGTTGAACGGGATGATGTCCCAGCCGGTCTCAGCGAACTCCGACGTGATGTTGTCGAGGTCGATGTTCACGGTCGAGAAGCCGGTGGTCTCGCGCTGCGACTGCTCGGCAGCGAAGCGGAGCGGGCCGGCGCCCGGCATGTCGGAGCGGGTCAGGACCGAGCTCGCGAAGTAACGGATCCCGTCGGCCTGCTGGAGGCCGATGATGACCGGGGCGTTCGACATGTCGAAGCCCGGAAGGCCGTTGAAGCGGAGGATCGGGGCGCCGACGTGCAGGACGTAGTCGCCCGAGCCATCGGTGGTGACGGTGCTCGAGAAGAGCGGCGTCCAGCCGAAGCCGTTCTCGTACAGCGAGACCGCGGTGCCGTTGCCCGCGCCGGTCGATCCGAGGATCTCCCAGTCGGTGTTGAACTCACCGAAGATCGCGATGCCGGCGGAGGGCGACGAGCTCACCGGGACGAGCGTGGTCGTCCAGCTCAGCGCGGCGCGGTTGGTCGAGTCGATGGCGACGCGACCGGTGCGGGTGCCCGCGCCGACGCCCGGGACATCGTTCGTGAACGTGAAGCTGCCGTTGGCGTCCACGATGAACAGGTCGGGGCAGAGGCCGTACAGGAAGTTGTTGATGGCCAGGGCCGAAGCGTCGTCGAAGACCGGCGTGCGGACGCCGGTGCCGCGGACGATCGCGCTCTTGACGAGCGGGAGGGCCACGCCACCGTAGACCGCGGTGCCGCCGCCGAGCGGGGTGCCGCCACGGTTGACGTTGCCGCGGATCTGCGAGACCGCAGCGAACTCGGCCTCGATGTTCGGCTCCGCGATCATCTGAGCGGTGATCGTGGTCGTGACGTTCGAGAGCACGTTGCCGTTGCCGTCGGCCAGCAGCGGCGAGGTGGTGTCGGCGTTGTAGCTGATCATCACCGGGGCGCCCGCCGGGAGGTTGAGGCCCGCCGGGAGGGTCAGCTCGATCTGCGTGTTGTTGGTCGGATCGAGCGCGGCCGTGACGGCCTGACCGTTGATGGTGAACTGATCGGCGCCGGCGCCGGTCTCGATGGTGGTCGGATCGATGCCGCCCTCGGCGCTCACGAAGTTGAGCTCGATGAGGTCGATCAGGCCATCGTCGTTCGAGTCGATGGTGACGGCGTCGAGAACGGCGTTGCCGTTGACATCACGCTGCAGCGGGATGTAGGGCGGGGTGCCGTCGGCGGCCGTGAAGGTCACGCCCGCGGTGCCCGCGAACTCGTTGTCGAACGGCGACTCGTCGACGATGCCGTTGTTCGGCCCGACCGAGACCATGTCATCGACGTCGAAGCCGCTGACCGGGTTGTCGGTGACGAGGAGCGTGTTCGAAGCGGCGCCCGCGCCCGCCACGCCGTTCGCGGCGGGATCGAAGAAGTCACCCACGCCGTGCTGGATGTTCTGCGGGGCGAAGGCGCCGGTCAGGTCGATCGGCTCGCTGAAGATGAACAGGCCGGTGTCGTTGTTCTGCTGGGCGCCGACGTCGGCGAGGCCGCCGACCTCGGTCGGGAGGAAGTTGCCGCCCATGACGCTCTCGCCGTCGATGAACGCGACGCCGCGGAGGATCGGGGAGACGAGGTCGTTGGCGAGGTTGCCCGCGATCGGGAACGCGCCCATGGCCGGGGCGTTGCCGTTCGCGTCGACGACCGTGGTGGTCATGTCGATCGAGACGTTGGCCCAGGCAGCGGGGAGGTCCGAACCGGGGGTCGGCTCGTCCGCGTCGGCCGCGGCGCCCGCCATGCCGTCATGGTCGAAGTCGAAGGTCAGCGTGTTGACCGGGAGACGGAGACCACGGGCCTGCTCGAACGGATCGGCCGGATCGGCGTCCGGGAGCGGGGTCAGCGTCGGCGTGCCGACGGTGAGCATGTTCTCGGCGGCCATCATCGAGTTGACGGTGGTGCGCATGGTGCGCTCGCCGGTGTTCGGGTTGACCTCGTCGACCGGGAACACGTTGACGCCGTCGATGCTGGTGACGGTGATGCCCGTGTTGGTCAGGTCGCCCGCCATGCCGCGGAGCGGCTCGTTGAAGAAGACGGTGACGAACTCGGGGGTGCCGTCGCCGTCGACGTCCTCGACAGCGAAGGTCGGGCCGCCGCCGCCGTTGAGCGCGGGGGTGATGGCGTCGGTGATGGCGACGGTCTGGGTGTCGTCAGCCGTGCCCATGTCCGAGCCGAACTGGGTGCCCAGGCGGTTGCCGGGGGGGTTCGCGCCCATGATGTCGACCAGAATGCTGTAGAGCGCGCCGGGCTCGGGGTTGCCCATGCCGCCCGCCGGGTCGCCCGTGGCGAGACCGTCGGGACGGACGTCGTTGGCGTCGCCGAACACGCCGACGTTGGCCGCGTCCGTGACGTTCAGGAGGACCGTCGCGTTGGTCGTGTCGGCGGCGTCGAGCGAGACGCCCGTGACGGTGAGCATCGCGTCGGACGTACCGATCGCCATGGCGTCACCGAAGTTGATGTCGTTGTAGAAGTCGGCGTCGCCGAGGTCGGCCGGATCGAGGGCCTGGTCGAAGGTGACGGCGAGGGCGTTGTTCACGGCGCCGCCGTTCTCGACGACCATGCGCCACTCGGCGCCGGTGATCGTCGGGGCCTCGTCGGTCCCGGCGGTGACGACAACCGTCTCGCTCGCGGCGTTGCCGACGACGTCGTTCACGAGGGTGGTCATCGGGGTGACGCGGACGAGGTCGCCCGCGGCGAGGTTGAACCCGCCCTGGATGTCGAAGCGGATAATGGTGTTGTCGGCGCCCGCGGCCATGAAGGCCGGGTTGTTGGCGCCAACGATCTGCGTCGGCGTGCCGAACATGGCGTCACCCGCGGCGGCGCGCTGGAAGGCGCCCGCCGCGATGTTGCCACCAGCGACGAGGTTCGCGGCAACCGTGTGGTTCGGGTCGTTCGCGGCCGCGCCGTTGTTCATCGGCTCGCTGAAGATGAAGAACACGTTCGTGTCCGTGAGGACCACCTGCTCCAGAACCGGAACGGCGAGATCGGTGTCGAACGCCTGGTCATTGGCCTCGTCCGCCATGTCGAAAGCAGTGCGGAGCGGCGCCGTCTGGCCCGGAGTCGAGAATTCAAGGTGCAGAGCGTCGAAGTTCATGAGGCCGGTAACGGTGTTCAGGAACACGTCGATGCCAGCGATCATCGAAACATCGATCGTCACATTGGTGCCGCCGGCGTTGGCGTAGTTCGTCATCAAATCGAGGGTGTTCGAGTTGATGCCGAGCTCATTGCCCATCGCGTCGATCGCGACGAGGCGAACGGAAATGTTCTGCCCATCGGCCAGCGAGGTGCCGTCTTCGCCAGCAGCGATGTCGACGTCGATCACCGAATCGGCGCCGAGGATCTCCTCGTTCATGGCGGGGAAGCCCGTGGTGCCATCACCGAGGGGCGCGTTGATCGTCAACTGACCCATCGCGGTACCCGCGAGCATCGCGAGCGTCAGCGCCGAGGTCGTAAACCGCTCAAACCTTTGCATTTGCGATCTCCTATCAGCCTTTATCGCAGGATGAGCGGACAAGCCGCTCCGAAAATGGAAAACCGCCGCCTCCAGGCGGCGACGTCCTCGCGGGATCCTCTTCCCGAGAGACAGGCTCGCGAGTTACTCCCCGCGAGCGTCGATCTTGAAGCCGAGTGTCGAATCACCAGGCAGTTCGATTCTTGGTTACCCGAGTAATTTCCAAACCCTTGAAGCGCGAACTCTGAACCCGATAACAGAGAGCGACGAGGGTAGCCCTGCACGCGTCCCCCTGTCAAACGGGCGCAGGACGACCTGACAGCGACTTTCCGAGCCGGGCGCAACGCCTCAGGATCACTTTTTTCTCGGAACAACCCGCTCAAACCCCGTCCCAACTAGATATCGTGCCTCTGTTCTCTATTCTCACAACCGTTATGGGGACATCGGGACGATCGCGGGGAAATCTGGAGTTCTGCGGCCAATCTTTTTCGGTTCTTCCGCAGTTTCTTGAACCCGTGCGTGAGAACGCTTCCCGAGGGTCCAAACACTCCCCATTTCTGGCGATCCGCTGGGCGACGAGCGCAGGCGTCAGGATCCGCTCGAGAGGAGTCGGACGACCGCCTCGACAAGGTCCTCGCGGACCACGGGCTTGGTCAGCATCCCATCCGCCCCGACCTCGTTCGCACGCTCGATGTCGTTCACGGCGCCGAGGGCGGAAACCATGAGGACCTTGATCCCCTTCGTCGACGGGTCTTTGCGGAGACGCTCACAGACCTGGTACCCGCTCACCCTCGGCATCATGATGTCGAGCAGGATCAGGTCCGGCTTCTCGGTTGACGCGATCGACACCGCCCGCTCGCCGTCCGGCGCGGTCAGCACCCGGCAGCCCAGCGGAGCGACGAACGCCTCGAGGAGTTCGACATTCTGCGCGTTGTCGTCAGCGATCAGGATCGTTCGTTCCGATAGATCCATGGTTTCCCGTGCTCCACGCCCGTCGGCGCGCCCGCGCCGTACGCTGAAGAGCTTAAGCGGATCATCCCGCCGCGTCGCCACCGAGCCTCACCGATCGTTGTTCAGCCGCGCGGATCGCCTCGCCGATTCTGGAGCATGCCCCGAGCCATGACGCGACCCATCACCCGACCGACGCACCGTTCACACGCCGTTCGTCCCGGCCGATCCGTCGCGACCGTCATGGCCCTCGCCTTCGCGCTGATCGTCGTGCGCGTCGCGCCGGGCCAGTCGTCGGTGCTCGCGGACCGGATCCAGCAGCTCGTCGAGGCCCGGGCCGATCTCGGGAACGCCTCGATCGGCATCCACGTCCGCGACGCACGGTCCGACACACCGTTGTACGGACGCGGCGCCACCACGCCGATGATCCCCGCGTCGAACCTGAAGCTCCTGACGACGGGCGCCGCGGCACTGGTGCTGGGGCCGGACATGGTGTTCACGACCGACCTCGCGATCGAGGGCGATCGGCTCGTCGTGATCGGGTCGGGCGATCCGGGGTTTGCCGATCCGACGCTGCTCCGCGAGAGCGATCCGCCGCTCTCGGTCGACGATCTGCTCGATCGCCTCGCGGGCGCGGTCGCCGATCGTGCGCCGACGGTGAACGAGATCATCATCGACGACCGCGTCT